>JBBSSG010000200.1:0-5969 GCA_038242295.1 Mycobacteriales bacterium
CGATTACTCAGCAGCCATGTTGGCTCACTGGATCCCGCGGCTTTCCCGCATGAATGGGCCACCACAAAGGCTAGACAGCTTGAATGCGCCATTCATGCCGGACGGAGAGTGGACGAGAAGGCCCGCCACCAGCGGTGACGGGCCTTTCGAAGGAAACAATTAAATCACTTAGAGCGACTGCAGAATCTCGCGAGCGAGGTTCGCGGTTGCCGACGGTGTCTTGCCGACCTTGACGCCGGCAGCTTCCAGCGCGTCCTGCTTGGCCTGAGCCGTGCCCAAGGAGCCGGAGACGATAGCGCCTGCGTGGCCCATGGTCTTGCCCTCGGGAGCGGTGAAGCCTGCGACGTAGCCGACGACCGGCTTGGTCACATTGGCCTTGATGTAGTCGGCTGCACGCTCTTCCGCGTCGCCGCCAATTTCACCGATCATGACGATGATCTTGGTGTCGGGATCGTTCTCGAACGCCTCGATGGCGTCGATGTGCGTGGTCCCGATGACCGGGTCGCCGCCGATACCGATAGCCGTCGAGAAGCCGAGGTCGCGGAGCTCGTACATCATCTGGTAGGTCAGCGTGCCGCTCTTGGAGACCAGCCCGATGGGTCCGGTTCCCGAGATGTTGGCGGGTGTGATGCCGACGAGCGCTTCACCGGGAGTGATGATTCCGGGGCAGTTCGGCCCGATGATTCGAGTCTTCTTCCCCTTCTCCACGTTGTAGGCCCACGCGTACGCGGAGTCCTGCACGGGGATGCCCTCGGTGATGATGACGAGCAGCGGGATCTCCGCGTCGATCGCCTCGACGATGGCGTCCTTCGAGAATGCAGGCGGAACGAACGCGATAGAGACGTCCGCTCCGGTCTTCTCCATCGCCTCGGCGACTGTGCCGAAGACGGGGAGCTCGACGTCGTTGCCCTGCGCGTCGACATGCTTGACCGTGGTTCCGGCCTTGCGTGCGTTGACGCCGCCGACGACCTGGGTGCCGGCCTTGAGCATCAGAGCGGTGTGCTTGGTGCCCTCGCCGCCGGTGATGCCCTGGACGATGACCTTGTTGTCTTTGTTCAGAAAGATAGACATGGTTTCCTCTACTTCGCAGCCAGCTCGGCGGCCTTGTCGGCGCCCTCGTCCATGGTTCCGGCGAGCGTCACCAGAGGGTGCGCGGCGTCGGCGAGAATCTTGCGGCCCTCTTCGACCTTGTTGCCGTCGAGACGGACGACCAACGGCTTGTTGGCCTCGTCGCCGAGTTTCTTCAGTGCGCCGACGATGCCATTGGCGACTGCGTCGCATGCGGTGATGCCGCCGAAAACGTTGACGAACACGCTCTTGACCTGCTCGTCACCGAGGATGACGTCGAGCCCCGCGGCCATGACCTCGGCCGAGGCGCCGCCGCCGATATACAGGAAGTTGGCGGGCTTGACGCCACCGTGTGCCTCACCTGCGTATGCGACGACGTCCAGCGTCGACATGACGAGTCCTGCGCCGTTGCCGATGACGCCGACCTGGCCGTCGAGCTTGACGTAGTTCAGGTCGTTTTCTTTGGCCTTGGCCTCGAGAGGATCGGCTGCGTCCTTGTCCTCGAACTCCGCGTGGCCGGGCTGGCGGAAGCTTGCGTTTTCGTCCAGCGTGACCTTGCCGTCGAGCGCGAGGATCTCATCGTCCGGGGTACGAACCAGTGGGTTGACCTCGACCAGGAGAGCGTCTTCGTTGATGAAGACCTCCCACAGCTTCTGGATGGTCACCGCAGCGGCGTCGAGCACCTCGGCGGGAAGCTTGCCCTTTTCTGCAATTTCACGAGCAAAAGCAAGGTCGACGCCCTTGACTGCATCGACCGGAATCTTCGCAAGTGCGTCGGGGTTCTCTACCGCCGTCACCTCGATTTCGACGCCACCCTCGACCGAACACATGGCCAGGTAGGTGCGGTTGGTGCGATCGAGCAGGAAGGAGATGTAGTACTCCTCGGCAATATCGGAGGCTTCTGCAACGAGAAGCTTCTTGACGACATGGCCCTTGATGTCGAGGCCGAGAATCGATTCTGCGTTCTCGGTGGCTGCGGCGACGTCCTTGGAATACTTGACGCCACCCGCCTTGCCCCGGCCGCCTACCTTGACCTGCGCCTTGACCATTACGGCCTTGCCGATTTCCTTGGCAATTTCTGTTGCTCCGGCGACCGTGTCGGTGACACGACCGGCGGAAGTAGGTACGCCATGTTTGGCGAACAATTCCTTCGCCTGGTATTCGAAGAGATCCATCAGCTCACCGTCTCGTATACGTTGACGCCCGCTCCAGGGGTGTGAGCGGGTCTGCGCATCGACTTTATCCACGTGACCCATGACCCCATCGGGCGCATGCAGGGTATGTGGTGCATCTCACCGAGACGGCCCGTGTGTCCCGCGACTCACTTTTGTTGACCTCGAGCTGAAAGTAGCGCCGCGACAGCAAGAATGACCGTTCCGGCCATTCCAACCAGCAAACCAGCACCGACAACCGGATCGAGGAACCGCATTTTCGTCAGCGGCCAGCCGAGCAGATACACGAACATGGCGATCACGGCCCCCACAAGTAGCGCAGTTGCGCGACTGGGCCGCGACCTGGCCGTCACCGAAGCGCAGACCAACAACGTCGCCGCGAGTGCGACCTGCCCCCAGGTGTCCCACCCCCAGGGCAATTCGAGGATCGACGCCGCCGTGGCGTCCGTCCCGCTGTAAAGCGGCAGCATCAGGCCTACTGCGGCGACAGTTGCGCCAAGCCAGGCCACCGAGCCGGTAATGCCGTGTGCGTCCGCATCGGAGGTATCGACATCATCGCGCTCGGCGCTACCGGCGATCAGTACCCACGCACCGCACAGCACCGCAACCGCAGCGCTGATCGCCGTCGCGACGCCCCCCAGCCCCAGCGAGATCCCGTCGATATCGGTAGCCAACAGGGCGGACTGCAACACACCACCGGCAGCCATCAACGCAGCCACCGTCAGGACACCCAACGCGGGACGGACCGTACTCGCCAGAAGTGAAAAGAACATCGGAACCGCAGCCACTACGAGAACGAATCCTGCGATGACGGCGACCCTGGTGGGCAGAATTTCCGGATTCGGAAATCCGTCCGGAACGGCGAGGACCGGCAACAGGGCGCCGGCGCACAGCAAAACACCCGCAAGCACGCCGCCAACCCCGGCAACGACATGCCAGCGCATCATCCCCGCGTCCGAAAGCTCAGCTCGCCGGACCTCCGCAGTGCCGACGGACCGGTCTCTCACTGCAGATACTGGGCTTACGAGAATCCCGGCAACTATTAATACGGCCGATGCGAAGGTTCCGATCCAGGCTCCGGTCGACGGCTCCACCCCTGATCCCGTCACTGATCCGGCGATGACGCGGCTGGCATTGAGCCCGAACATCGCGATGCCGCCTCCGAAGATCGCACCTGAGGCCACCCACGGCGAGATAGAAGCCAAAGCCGCAGCAACCACTACCAGCAGCGCGAGGGCGACGATTCCCGAACCGATCGAGGTAGCGAGCGGTGACTCGATTACTGCCGGCACCAGAACGATCGAGTCGGACGATTGGTACGGCGGCGCGAACATAGACGCGGCGGCAATAAGCGCGGCGGCTCCCGACGCAAGCGACATCGGCGTACCGATCCGCACTGCCGACGCTCGCCCTGTCCGCT
Source organism: Mycobacteriales bacterium (assembly GCA_038242295.1). GTDB lineage: Bacteria > Actinomycetota > Actinomycetes > Mycobacteriales > Mycobacteriaceae > Rhodococcoides. Next base: position 3,661 of record JBBSSG010000200.1, read on the forward strand.
CGGCCCAGTCGGAATGCCCGTAGCCGTCGTCGAACGAGGCACGGTTGATCGCGATCAGTCCGGACACCGCACCCACCGCTACGAGGACATGCGCCGCCACAAGCAGGTATGCACCGAGCCCCGGCTCGAGCGCAGCCGCGGTGAGGGGACGGAACAGTTCGAGACGGTTCGCGTCGATGGGCGAGACCAGTAGGCCGACATCCAAAATCACCAGCCCGACCGACACAGCCCCGTATCCGGCCGTCAGAGCACCGGACAGCGCCGGCCTACGAGATACCCAGAGGACCGCCGCAATCGCCACCACGACGAGGGAGGCCACCGATACGAAGGCAGCAGCGGCGACTCCGGACGCGGGCGGGTCACCCTGCGTCGCGCTTGCAGCGTCGAGCGAGATCGCGGCGAGCGCAATCATGGCTCCAACGGCCGTGGCCGCCGTCGCTATGACTGCTGGCGTGCGTGCCGACTTTTCGCCATCGTCTCGGGCAACAGTTGTGCGCGGAGAGGCTCGATCGGTCCGTGCGGAGGAAGTCACCGTCCTGACGTTATCGTTCGGCGGTCAATTACTCGGGCGAGACGGGGCGCGTTTCGATATCTCCGCACAGGGGTAGCCGATGCACTGTCGAAGTTCACAAAAAGACTTGACCAAAGCCGTAAGCCGTTTGTGAGCCGTCTCACATATGCCAAGACGTACGGCCATTAACTTGCGCGTTCCGCAATCGTTTCGTTACCGTCTGCCAAGTATTAAGTCACGAGCAGATCACGAAACGGAGGTCGTAGGTCCTTGTCGCAACATCGCGCATCCTTCACTTCCAGTCGCTTCGTCCCGCCGGTAGCCGCCACTGAGAGCGCACCCACGGAATATTCGTCACCGACCAGCTGGGGAACTGAAGCAGCTGACTTCGAGACGCCTGGCTACGACTACTTCGCAAGCAACTACGGCTCAGCCGACAGCTACCGGGACTCGGAGCTGCACAGCACTCCTGACGTCGATAGCGTTGCTCAGCCCGATTTCGTTACAGACATCATCTCCGCCGACGTGATGGCCGCATCCCGCCGAGGCGGTTCGCACCGCGTCCCGACGCCCCCCTCCGCCCTCAAAGGCCGCGCCGCAGTTCTCGCAGTCGCAGCCGGAGCAATCGTCGCAGCCGGACAGGCCGTCTTGGATCACGGCCCAACTTCCTCCAACTCGTCCGAAGAAGTTGCCCTCGCAGCTGGTGCCGCCCCCGCTGCGCCCGGCATCGCCGCAACCGCCGTACCGCAGTCCGCTGAGTTCGCCACCGAATTGGCATCATCCTCAGCCCCTCAAATTTTGAATGTCGCCAACCCGGTCGACCTCAGCCAGTTCAACGATTTGCTTGCCAAGGGCCAGCGTTTCAGCGAAGAACGAGCAGCACGTGAAGCGGCTGCACGTCGTCCGCTGTTCGTGCTTCCCGCACTCGGCACCTATACCTCGAATTACGGTGCGCGCTGGGGTGTGCTGCACGCTGGTATCGACATCGCCAACTCCATCGGCACTCCGATCCTCGCAGTCGCCGACGGCACCGTCATCGACGCAGGCCCGGCCTCGGGCTTCGGCATGTGGGTACGCCTGATGCACGCCGACGGCACCATCACCGTGTACGGGCACATCGACAGCGCAAACGTCAGTATCGGCCAGGAAGTCATGGCCGGCGACCAGATCGCGCGCATGGGCAACCGAGGCTTCTCCACCGGTCCGCACCTCCACTTCGAGGTGCATCTACCGGGTGCGAACAAGATCGATCCGCTTCCCTGGCTGGCATCGCGAGGCATCGGCCTCGGCCCCGCGTCGGACTGAGTCTTTTTTCCGTAAGTTCCAGCCTCATAACCAGCTGCGCTGTCACCCTGCACACGTAGATGCTGATTCGGTCAAATAGACGTTGATCGGTCGCCGCTAGCACCACGCCCGGCGAGCAAACTAGCACGGTGCCAAGCAAACCCGGTACCGCGCTAGCAACCCCGCACCGCACCTTGTAAACCTATCCAGCACGGCGCCCGGCAGCCCTGCACCTACCCGGCGCCGTCCGCACTCACAGCTTGGTCATGGGAACCCCGCCGATGAGCATCATCTTCACGCGGCCGGACGTTCCGAAATCCACCAGCACCATTGCCTGAGTACCGACGCCTGTGGATTCCAATACGGTTCCGAGTCCGTACTTGTCGTGATTGACGCGATCCCCCACTGCGAGTACAAGGGTGTTGTTGCGTGCGCGTGCTGAGCCAAAACTCGGGGTCGATGCCGGGCCCCGATGGTCGCCGAAGCCGCTGCCCCCGAAGCCGCCACCGCCGAA
>JBBSSG010000201.1:0-5948 GCA_038242295.1 Mycobacteriales bacterium
CACACCACCGGACAAAATTCGTCCTGACGCAGGCGAGCTGTTGTTGTACGCACGTCCGAGCCTGGTGATGGAGTCGAGCAACACCACGACGTCCTGGCCTGCCTCGACCAGCCGCTTCGCACGCTCGATGGCGAGCTCGGCGACCGCTGTGTGATCGCCGGGTGGGCGGTCGAACGTCGAGGCGATGACCTCACCGTTCACCGAACGCTGCATGTCGGTGACTTCTTCGGGCCGTTCGTCCACGAGCACGACCATGAGGTAGCACTCGGGATTGTTGACCGAGATAGCGTTGGCAATCGCTTGCAGGACGCTGGTCTTACCGGCCTTCGGCGGGCTCACGATCAGCGCACGCTGACCCTTACCGATCGGCATCACCAGGTCGATGATTCGCGTGGTGAGAATGTTCGGCGTGGTCTCCAGACGCAGACGCTGGTTGGGGTACAACGGGGTCAGCTTGCCGAATTCGGGACGCTTACGAGCCGTCTCGGCGTCGCCGCCGTTGATCGTATCCAGGCGAACCAGCGGATTGAACTTCTGTCGCTGGCTTGACTGCTCGCCCTCACGTGCAACGCGAACCGCGCCGGTGACAGCGTCACCGCGACGAAGTCCGTTCTTGCGTACGAGGTTCATCGACACGTAGACGTCGTTGGGGCCAGCGAGATATCCCGATGTCCGGACGAACGCATAGTTGTCGAGAACGTCGAGGATGCCTGCCACAGGTTGCAGTACATCGTCTTCGCGAATCTCAGGCTCGCGCTCGCGGCTTTCGCCACCCTCGCCGCGGTCACGTCCTCGGCGACGCTCACGGAACCGGCGGCCTCTACGCCCGCGCCCGTCACCGTCGTCGTCGTGGTTGTTGTTGTTGTCTCGATTGTCGCGGGGACCGTTGTTGCGATCCTCACCACGGTTTTCGTTCTGAGTCTGGTTCTGATTGCGGTTGCGGTTCCGGTTGCCGTCAGCGCGGTTACTTTCGCCACGGTTGCCCTCGCCGCGGTTGCCGTCAGCGCGGTTACTTTCGTTGCGGTTGCCGTCGTTGCGACTGCGCTCGCCACGACCGCTGTCCGCGCGATTGTTCTCGCCACGGTTGTTGTCGTTACGAGTGTCGCTCCGCCCCCCGTCGTTGTCGCCGGAGTCGGTGCGATCGCCGTCGCCGGACTCGGCCGCATTGCGCGGTTCACGCGCCGGGCGGCCACGTCGTGATCGCTCGTTGGTCTGGGCTTCCGCACCATCTGTACCCGCGTCCGCAGACGTCTTGTCAGCCTCGGCAGTATCTGCCGGCGCGGACTCGCTCTGGACGGAATCGTCGCCCAGAGGCAGTTGGTCGGGAGCACCGGCACGACGTCCAGCAGCACGGCGGCTGCGAGTGCGCCGCGGAGCCTCGGTTTCGTCGTCGGCATTGACCACCGGTGTGGCTGCTTCGACAACAGGCGTGTCCACTGGCTCTGCAAGTGGCTGTACGCGAGTTTTGTCTGTCGTAGCACGCCGCGAAGCGGTCTTCGGCGACTCGTCGGCCGTACCCTCGGCACCACCTTGACGTGAGGAAATTGCGGCGATCAGATCGCCCTTGCGCATTCCGGAGATACTCTTTATACCGAGTTCACCCGCGAGACTTCGCAGCTCGGTGAGCACCATTCCGGACAGTCCAACTCCGCGACCTGATTTTTCGGGCGCAGAGATCAGTTCCGTATCGGTCACGGAGGTCCTTTCCTTCCCTCGCTCGCAGTCTGCGCAGCCAAGGGTTCGTTCCGTAGCTCGAATCTCATATCGAACACGGATATTGCCGTTCATGATCGACGCACTTCTGACACGGTCGCCCCAGAACCTCACCAGACGATGGAAGAGGACGAAGCCAGGAGCATTACCCGACTCAGGCGTCGAACCCCCGAAACGATGACATGAATGCCCTGGTGAAAACCGGCGTCTGAAGCGCACGATGTACGGACCGCCTTCAGGATAGCGTCGATCCCCGCCATCGGCAAGAACCTGCTACCCGGAAGTTACGAAGTTCGAACTCCGGCCGAGACCTCCAGCTCGAGAACACGAAGCCCTTCGCTCTCGGCAAGATTTTTCAGATCCGTGGGAAATGGCTGTGTACACAGCGCAAGAACGGTGGGTCCGGCACCGGACAGAACAGCGGCGATCCCCCGCTCTCGCAGGGACGAGATCCACTTGGTGGCGGCCGGCAACGCACTCGAACGCTGCCCTTGATGGAGACGATCCTCGGTCGCATACATCAGCAGATCTGGGCGCTGGGTGAGTGCGACGACGGCCAAAGCTCCGCGACTGACGTTGAATGCGGCGTCGTAGTGCTGCACCAACTCGGGCAGGAGTCCGCGAGTGTGGGAGGTGGACGAGCGCTCGGACGGGACCAAGGCCACGACGTGAATGTCCGGATGAACTTCCAGCCGCACGGCCGAGTAGCTGCGCTGGGTAATGCTGTTCGGCTCGCTCCACGAGACGACCGCACCGCCCAGAACACTGGCCGATGCGTTGTCGGGGTGCCCTTCGAACTCCGAGGACAGCTGAACGAGTTGATCATCGTTGAGCGCGAACGTCGGGTCGAGTTTTGCGGCCAACCCGTTGGCAGCAGCCAATCCGCCGACGACGGCAGAAGCAGACGAACCCAGGCCGCGCGAGTGCGGAATAACGTTGGTACATAAGACATCCAGCCCGTCCGCCCAGACGCCCGCCGCTTCGAGTCCCCGTTCGATCGCCCGGACGACCAGATGAGTAGGCCCCGACGGCACATCGTCGGCGCCCTCGCCTTCGACGCGAACAGTGAGTCCGGACGCCGTAGTGGTCACCCGGATCTCGTCGTACAGCCCCAGTGCGATGCCGAGGGTATCGAATCCCGGACCGAGGTTGGCGCTGGACGCCGGAACTCGCGCCGTGACTGTCAATCCCAACGGGAGTGTTGTCGTCATGACCTGGGGCTCCGCCACTACGCCAACTCGAGTGCAGACGCAACCGCGACGGGGTCGACCGGAATCGGCTCCACCACAGGCATACCCAGAAGGGCAGTGTCCGGGTCTTTCAGACCATTCCCGGTCACGGTACATACGACGCGCAAACCGGGCTTCATCCAGCCTTCTTTGCGAGCCGCGAGCAACCCGGCGATGCTGGCAGCGGACGCAGGTTCGACGAATACGCCCTCCGACTTGGCGACAAGTCGATAGGCCTCGAGAATCTCTTCGTCTGTCGCCGCACGGAAGGCACCACCGGACTGCTCTTTTGCAGCCACCGCGCCGTTCCACGACGCTGGGGAGCCGATGCGAATTGCCGTTGCGATGGTTTCCGGCTCGGACACGGGTGCACCGTGAACCAACGGCGCTGCTCCCGCTGCCTGCACCCCGAGCATCCGAGGCTTGACCGTTGTAAGGCCATCGCGGAAGTACTCTGAATACCCGCGCCAATACGCAGTGATGTTGCCCGCGTTGCCGACTGGGAGCGCATGTACGTCGGGCGCATCACCGAGTGCGTCGCAGATTTCGAATGCGGCCGTCTTCTGCCCCTCGATGCGCACTGGATTCACCGAGTTGACGAGGCCGATCGTCGTGAACTCCGCGGTGGTTTTGCGCGCCAGCTCGAGGCAATCGTCGAAGTTGCCCTGGACCTGAATGATCTTGGCGCCGTGCATGACTGCCTGCGCCAGCTTGCCCATGGCGATCTTGCCCTGCGGAACCAGAACGGCGCAGCCCATTCCGGCCTTGGCTGCGTAAGCGGCCGCCGAAGCTGACGTGTTGCCAGTAGAGGCGCACAGCACAGCTTCTTGACCACGTGCCAGCGAATCGGTCACGGCCATGGTCATTCCGCGATCCTTGAACGATCCCGTCGGATTGAGACCTTCGACCTTGAGGTGAACCTCGCAGCCTGTGATCTCGGAGAGCCGCTCAGCATAAATCAGCGGTGTAGCACCCTCGAGAAGCGTGACCGTCTTCCAATTGGGTCCAATGGCGAGGCGTTCACGATATGCCTCGATCAGGCCTGGCCAAGGGGTGTGCACGGTCATTCGGTGCCTTCCAATCTGAGAACACTGGCAACAGAGATAACGACGTCCAGCTTGTCCAACGCCGCAACAGTCTCGGAGAGAGCAGAATCTGCAGCAAGGTGCGTGACGACAACGAGCCTCGCGCCCTCACCTGCGCCTTCCTGACGAACCGTCGAGATGCTCACCTCTCGCTTCGAGAACTCCTCGGCGACAGTTGCGAGCACCCCAGCTTTGTCTGCGACCTGCATGCTGACGTAGTAGCGAGTCGGTATATCGCCCATGGGTGCGACAGTCAGCTTCGCATATTTCGACTCCAGCGGACCTCTGCCGCCGTAGAACTTGTTGCGAGCTGCCATTACCAGATCTCCCAGCACCGCAGACGCTGTCGGCGCACCGCCGGCACCCTGTCCGTAGAACATCAGGCGTCCGGCTGCTTCCGCTTCGACGACTACTGCGTTGAAAGCGCCCTTCACCGTAGCGAGCGGATGATCCCGCGGGACCAGAGCCGGATAGACGCGGGCAGAGATTCGCTCTTTGCCCTCAGGGGTGGTGATGCGTTCGCACAGCGCGAGCAGTTTGATGGTGCAGTCGAGCGAGCGTGCCATTTCCAGATCGGCCGAGGTGATCTTGGTGATTCCTTCGCGGTACACCTCGCTCGCGGTGACGCGCGTGTGGAACGCGATCGAGGCGAGAATCGCAGCCTTCGACGCAGCGTCGTATCCCTCCACATCAGCGGTGGGGTCGGCTTCGGCATAGCCCAGGCGAGAAGCCTCGGCTAGCGTTTCGGCGTAGTCGGCACCTGTCTCGTCCATGGCGGAGAGTATGAAATTGGTTGTGCCGTTGACGATTCCGGCTACCTTGATCACACGGTCGCCCGCTAGAGACTGCATGAGCGGACGCACAACTGGGATGGCTCCTGCCACCGCTGCCTCGAAATAAAGGTCTGCGCGTGCCTTCTCGGCCGCATCGGCAAGCTCGCCGGTGTACTCGGCGATAAGCGCCTTGTTGGCCGTGACGACCGACTTGCCCTGTTTCAGTGCCGAAAGGATGAGCTTGCGCGGGACCTCGATTCCGCCGAGGACCTCTACGACGATGTCCACGTCCGCGCGGTCGACCAACGATTCCGGGTCATCGGTCAACAGCGAGGCGTCAACCCCGCGATCGCCGTCCACGCGGCGCACTGCAATTCCTCGAATTTCTAGCGGCGCACCGACCCTGGCCGCTAGATCCTGGGCATTCTCGGTCAGAATACGAACGACTTCGCTTCCGACATTTCCGAGTCCGAGAACGGCTATTCCTATTGGCTTCGTTGTCATGGCTGCACCTCCAAGCTGAGCAAATCTTCGAGTGTCTCCCGACGCAGAACGAGTCGGGACTGTCCGTCTTTCACTGCCACGACGGCGGGTCGGGGCAGTAGGTTGTATCGGCTGGACATCGAGTAGCAGTACGCGCCGGTCGCAGCCACCACAAGCAGGTCACCTGGGCCGACGTCGGCAGGCATCCATGTATTTTTGATGACCACATCGCCACTTTCGCAGTGCTTTCCGACGACACGCGCCAAGACCGCGTCCGCATCACTGCCTCGCGAAGCCAGACGACAATCGTATTCGGCCTGGTACAGGGACGTGCGAATGTTGTCGCTCATACCGCCGTCGACACTGACGTAGCGGCGACGTGTCGCAGCGTCGACCGTGACGTCCTTGATGGTGCCGACTTCGTACAGGGTCACCGTGCCCGGCCCGGCGATGGCACGCCCTGGCTCGACGTCGATGTTCGGCACGGGGAGACCGACCTGGGCCGACTGGGTGGCGACGATCGACTTCAACTTCGCGGCAAGCTCGTCGATGGGGGGCGGATCGTCACTGGGGACGTACGAGATTCCCATACCGCCGCCGAGATCGAGCGTGGAGATCTGCGCGGTCTTGTCGACGCCGAACTCGGATACGATCACGCGAAGTAG
>JBBSSG010000202.1:0-5932 GCA_038242295.1 Mycobacteriales bacterium
CAACGACGGCGGCTATGTTCGCGATCACTTCTTCGGGCGCGACCCTCGCACCAAGGAGCTGGTCAAGGACCTGTCCGATACCGACATCTGGAACCTCAAGCGCGGCGGTCACGATTACCGCAAAGTTCATGCCGCGTACGCGGCGGCGATGGCGCACAAGGGTCAACCGACGGTGATCCTGGCGCACACCATCAAGGGCTACACGCTCGGCAAACATTTCGAAGGCCGCAACGCCACGCATCAGATGAAGAAGCTGACGCTCGACGACCTCAAAAGATTCAGGGATATGCAGCACATTCCGATCTCGGACGAGGAACTCGAGAAAGATCCGTACCTGCCGCCGTACTACCACCCAGGGGCGGACGCTCCCGAAATTCAGTACATGCTCGCTCGGCGACGCTCGCTCGGAGGCTTCATTCCGGAGCGGCGTGTCACCCCGGAGCCGCTCCCCCAGCCGAGCGACGACACCTACAAGACACTTCTGAAAGGCTCGGGCAAGCAGGAAGTCGCGACCACTATGGCCCTGGTTCGCGTCATGAAAGAGCTTCTCCGCGACAAGGAGATCGGTCACCGCATCGTGCCGATCATTCCGGACGAAGCCCGAACGTTCGGCATGGACTCGTGGTTTCCGTCGCTCAAGATCTACAACCGCAACGGACAGATGTACACCTCGGTCGATTCCGAGCTCATGCTTGCTTACAAGGAGGACACCAAAGGGCAGATTCTGCACGAGGGCATCAACGAAGCCGGGTCGACGGCATCGTTCACCGCAGTGGGCACCTCGTACTCCACCCACGGCGAGGTCATGATCCCGCTGTACATCTTCTACTCGATGTTCGGCTTCCAGCGCACCGGCGATGGACTGTGGGCAGCCGCCGATCAGATGGCTCGCGGCTTCGTGCTGGGCGCGACCGCAGGCCGCACCACGCTCACCGGTGAGGGACTGCAGCACGCCGATGGCCACTCACTGCTACTGGCCTCCACCAACCCGGCAGCGGTCGCCTACGACCCTGCGTTCTCCTACGAAATTGCGCACATCGTCAAGGACGGTCTTCGGCGTATGTACGGCGGCACCAGAGGCGCGGACGGCGAACTTCTGCCCGGCTTCGGCGGAGAGAACATTTTCTACTACATCACCTTGTACAACGAGCCGTACCAGCATCCGGCGCAGCCCGATGACCTCGACATCGAGGCACTTCTCAAAGGCATCTATTTGTTCGAGAAGCCGCAAGAGGGCGACGGTCCCGAAGCACAGATCCTCTCATCCGGAGTCGGCATCGTCGCAGCCCGCAAGGCTAGAGAGATGCTCGAAGCCGAGTGGGGAGTGCGCTCGGGGGTCTGGTCGGTCACCTCGTGGGGCGAGCTTCGCCGCGACGGTGTGGAGTCCGAAAAGGAGGCCCTGCGCAACCCGGGTGTCGAGAAACGCGTTCCCTTCGTGACTCAGGCGCTATCCGACGCCGCGGGCCCGGTGATCGCTGCCTCGGACTGGATGCGTGCGGTTCCAGATCAGATCCGTCAGTGGGTGCCGGGAGACTACGTCACCCTCGGTACCGATGGATTCGGCTTCTCCGATACCCGTCCGGCGGCTCGTCGAGTGTTCAACATCGACGCGGAGTCGATCGTCGTGGCGGTTCTGTCCGCCCTTGGCACGTCGGGTGAACTGTCGCGGTCGAAGGCCGTCGAGGCCGTTGACAAGTACAAGATCGACGACGTACATGCAGCAGCAACGTCGTTCACCGATACCGGATCCGCCTAAGCGGCCGTGATGTCCTGCGCCCGACCGCTCGTGTCCGTTTGTTCGGATTCGAGTGGTCGGGCGTAGGTTTTTGCCATGGTCGACAGTGAGGATCCGGGAGCCAACACGCATAGAGACGCCGACCGTGGCGAGTTCGTCGCCGGTAAGGAGCTGTATTTGTCCGTGAAGTCACCGATGCCTTCGCGTCAGAAACGCGATCCGTTGCCCGACGCATTGCTACGCCGGGTCAAGCAGTTTTCCGGCCGGCTCTCAACCGAGGCCGTGACGGCGATGCAAGCCCAGTTGCCTTTCGTCGGTGGCCTCGACGCCGACCAGCGTGCGAGTGTGCAGTTACTGATCCAAACGGCGGTGGACAATTTCTTGGAATGGCTCAAGAATCCGCAGAGCGATATCCGCTTCAGTTTGGACGCATTTCAAGTGATTCCACAGGATTTGGCGCGCCGGTTGACGCTGCGGCAGACGGTGGACATGGTTCGCGTCGCGATGGAATTCTTCGAGCAGTGGCTACCGGCTCTTGCTCGCAACGATCAACAGCTTGTCGCTTTGACCGAGGCAGTTCTGCGGTACGGGCGGGAACTCGGCTTCGCGGCAGCCTCTGTGTATGCCAGTGCCGCAGAATCGCGGGGCGCGTGGGACACACGGCTGGAGGCACTTGTCGTCGACGCCGTCGTCCGCGGCGATACCGGGTCCGACATGCTTTCACGCGCCGCGACCCTGAACTGGGACGCCACAGCACCCGCGACGGTCCTGGTGGGCACTCCCCCCGATGACCAAGGCGTCTCGGTAGTGGGTTCGGTGCATGCTGTCGCGCAGAAATACAACCGTGCCGCGTTGGCGGTCGTCCAGGGCACCCGCTTGGTGATGGTCGTCTCCGGTCAGCTGATCGATACACCAGCCAGCGCCTCGTTCCTGGACGATATGCTGCACAACTTCTCGGATGGTCCGGTCGTGATCGGACCGACGACGAGGACGCTGGGTGCCGCACATTCGAGCGCGGTGGAGGCCTTCGCCGGGATGCAAGCTGTCGCGGGGTGGCGCGGAGCACCACGACCGGTTCATGCTGGCGAGTTACTTCCCGAGCGTGCGCTGCTCGGTGACTCTGCAGCGATCGCTGCACTCAATGAGTTGGTGGTCCTCCCCCTCGCCGCAGCTGGTTCCGGTCTGGCCGACACGTTGGACGCCTACTTGGACTGTGGGGGGGCCGTGGAGATGTGTGCTCGTCAGCTGTTTGTTCATCCAAATACTGTCCGTTACAGATTGAAAAGAATCGCCGAAGTGACCGGTCGAGATCCGACACGATCGCGAGATGCGTACGTGCTGCGGGTCGCGGCAACGGTAGGACGGCTGACACAATCGCATCACGAACCGCAACATTCTGCCCCACAGACCACACACGTCACATTTGGTGAAGTCGTCCAGTAACGCGAAACCCGGCTTCGGCGATGCAGCGCGCTAACGAGGCAATTTGTGAGAACCCTACAAATTGCACGCCGAGAGTTCATCGGGAGCAACATCTCGCAAACAGCCTCCGACAGTGTTCTGTTAACGATGTGATTGCGTTGCTTGCGCCCGGCCAGGGCTCCCAGACACCCGGAATGCTCGTGCCATGGCTCGAGCTCCCCGGAGCCACCGACCGTATTGCCTTGTGGTCGAAGGCCTCAGGACTAGATTTGGTGCGGCTCGGCACGACGGCGACCGCAGAGGAGATCACCGACACGTCGGTGACTCAGCCCCTCGTCGTCGCGGCCGCCTTGCTCGCTTTCGAGGAGATCGCCGGACAAGACATTTTGCCGCGCGATGCGATCATCGCCGGGCATTCCGTAGGTGAGCTCGCGGCTGCCGCGATTGCCGGTGTGATCTCATCCGATGAAGCAGTCACTCTCGCGGCAGTGCGTGGAGCCGAGATGGCGAAGGCGTGCGCATTGGAAGCCACCGGGATGTCCGCTGTGCTCGGCGGCGACGAAGCCGTCGTGCTTGCTCGCCTCGCAGAACTCGGACTCGAGCCCGCCAACGTCAACGCTGCCGGCCAGATCGTTGCTGCCGGCCTGCTCACCGCGTTGGCCGAACTCGCCGAGAATCCGCCGGAGAAGGCGCGGGTGCGCGCACTCCCTGTGGCCGGTGCATTTCACACACGCTTCATGGCCCCCGCTCAGGATGCGGTCGCGGCAGCTGCCGCGGCGATCACCCCCTCCGAGCCGAGCCGAACGCTGCTCTCGAACTGTGACGGCAAACCCGTTGCTTCCGGCTCCGATGCGCTCGCCAAGCTTGCGGCACAGGTGACCAAGCCCGTCCGGTGGGACTTGTGCACTGGCACCTTGCGTGATTCCGCTGTGTCGGCCGTGGCAGAATTACCACCGGCAGGGGCACTCATCGGAATCGCCAAGCGCGAAATGCGCGGCACTCCGAACTTGGCCCTCAAGACTCCCAGCGATATTTCCGCGTTGGCCGAGCTGATCTAGCTCGAACGAACCTCCCGTGACCTATGTCGTCACGGGCTCAGGGTGCTTCTCTCCAGTACGAGACGAGCGCATGACGGCGTCGATGGATTTACGGGCGCCGGTACGAAAATGCAGGAAAAGGACAATGACTTCGGTACGTCGATTCACGGCGTATCGCACTGAATGAAGGGAGCCACGTAGTGGCCAGCCAGGAAGACCTCATCGCCGGACTTGCAGAGATCATCGAGGAGGTCACGGGTATCGAACCTTCCGAGGTGACCATGGACAAGTCCTTCGTGGACGACCTCGACATCGACTCGCTGTCCATGGTCGAGATCGCTGTTCAGACCGAAGACAAGTACGGCGTCAAGATCCCCGACGAAGATCTCGCGAGCCTGCGCACCGTCGGTGACGCCGTTTCGTACATCCAGAAGCTCGAAGCGGAGAACCCGGAAGCCGCAGAAGCAATCAAGGCCAAGCTCGACGACTCCGCGAGCGAGTGAGTCGAACCGTGACCAACCCATCCACAGCCAACGGACGCTTCCCGAGTGTCGTCGTCACCAGCCTTGCTGCGACCACGTCCATCGCGGGCGATGTCGACGCGACGTGGAAGGGTCTGCTGAACGGTGAGAGCGGCATAGGCGTACTCGAAGATGATTTCATCACGGAGTACGACCTGCCCGTTCGAATCGGCGGACACCTCGCAGTCAAGCCGTCGACTCTGCTCACACGAGTGGAAATGCGTCGGCTGAGCTATGTGGAGCAGCTTTCTACCGTTCTCGGCCGCGAGGTATGGAAGAACGCAGGAAGCCCCGAGGTGGATCCGATCCGTCTCGGTGTCTCCATTGGTACCGGTCTCGGCGGCGGTGACTCGCTCATCGACGCCGTCGACAAGCTCAGGACCGGGGGGTACCGCAAGGTCTCTCCCCTCGCGGTTCAGATGGTCATGCCGAACGGCCCCGCAGCGGTCGTCGGACTCGAGCTCAAGGCACAGGCGGGCGTCATCACTCCCGTTTCTGCTTGCTCCTCAGGGTCGGAAGCCATCGCTCACGCATGGCGGATGATCGTGATGGGTGACGCCGACATGGTCGTCACGGGCGGCGTCGAAGGATTCATCGATGCGGTGCCCATCGCAAGCTTCTCCATGATGCGCGCGATGAGCACCAACAACGACAATCCCAAGGGTGCGTCGCGGCCGTTCGACAAGGACCGTGACGGATTTGTGTTCGGCGAGGCCGGTGCACTCATGGTCATCGAGACCGAAGAGCACGCCAAGGCTCGCGGGGCCACGATTCACGCGCGCCTGCTCGGCGCCGGAATCACCTCGGACGGGTTCCACCTCGTGGCTCCCGATCCCGAAGGAACCGGAGCAGCTCGGGCGATGTCCCGGGCGATCCAAACCGCAGGACTGCAGAAGTCCGACATCACCCATGTGAACGCGCACGCAACGGCAACTCCCGTCGGAGACGCCGCCGAGGCGATCGCAATCAACAAGGCTGTCGGAAACCACGCAGCGGTCTACGCACCGAAGTCAGCTCTGGGGCACTCGATCGGCGCTGTCGGCGCCCTCGAATCAGTTCTGACGGTGCTTGCAGTGCGAGAGGGAATCATTCCTCCCACGCTGAATTTGGAGAACCAGGATCCGCAGATCGATCTCGATGTCGTCAAGGGCGAACCCCGTGTCGGCCAGATCGAATATGCAATCAATAACTCGTTCGGATTCGGTGGGCACAACGTC
>JBBSSG010000203.1:0-5918 GCA_038242295.1 Mycobacteriales bacterium
CTGGCTCCACACTCTAGAACCCATTGGGGCCCCCCCCCCGACTGCCTGGGGTTTGCCCGCCGCCCCCCTTGCCCGGGGCCGGGCGGCCCTTTGGCCGTCGCCACGGGCCGCTACGTGCGAAAACACGCCTACATGTTGTCAGGCAACCAAGTGTTGTGGCTCGCGCCACCGTCGACGTAAATGATCGACCCGGTGGTTCCCGGCAACCAATCCGACAGCAACGTCACGATCGACTTGGCAACGACCGTCGGGTCGTCGACGTTCCAGCCGATCGGAGCCGAACCGGACCAGTAGTCGTTGAGCTGATTCATCTTGTCTGCATCGCCCGTAGCTGTACCCGCGATGGCCTTGGCGGCAAGAGTCTTGATGGGTCCGGCGGCGATCAGATTGGACCTGATCTTCTTCGCTGCGCCCACCTCACGAGCCACGTATCGGTTGACCGACTCGAGCGCAGCCTTGGCGACGCCCATCCAGTTGTAATACGGCATCGAGGTGCGTGGATCGAAGTCCATGCCGACGATGGAACCGCCCTCGTTCATGACGGGGAGCACCGCGCGGGCAAGCGACGCGTAACTCCATGCCGAGATCTCGAAGGCGCGCGCCGCATCAGGGCCGGGCCCCTCCAAGAAAGGCTTCGCACCCGGACCCATGAGCGTCCGAGGCGCGAAAGCGATGGAATGCAGGACGCCGTCGATGCCCTCTGGAGCGACCTCACGAATGCGGTTCGCAAGAGCTTCGAGATGCTCCTCGTTGGTGGCGTCGAGTTCGATCGCGGGGGGTACTTCCTTGGGCAGTCGCTGAGCGATGCGGTCGATCAACCGAAGCCGATCGAAACCGGTGATGATGACCTTCGCGCCCTGTTCCTGCGCCATCGCGGCGGCGTGGAACGCAATCGAGGCGTCGGTGATGATGCCGGTGACGAGAATTGTCTTACCTTCGAGCAGTCCGCCCATGTGTTTTCCTTATCGAATCGGAGCTAGTTCGGAATCGGGTGTGAGTGCAAAGCGGGAATCAATGTCCCATGCCGAGTCCACCATCGACGGGAATGACTGCGCCGGAAACGTACGCGGCGTCCTCGGATGCGAGCCAGCTGACGACGCCGGCAACGTCCTCGGTCTTGCCCTTGCGTCCCAGTGGGATCGCACTGACCGCCATTTCCTGGTACTTCTCGTCGAGCGCCTGAGTCATGTCGGTATCGATGAAACCGGGGGCCACTACGTTCGCGGTGATCGAGCGCGAGCCGAGCTCACGAGTCAGTGAACGCGCCAGCCCGATAACGCCGGCCTTCGAGGCCGCGTAGTTCGCCTGTCCGGGCGTGCCCATGAGACCGACGACCGAACCAAGAAAGATGAACCGGCCGTAGCGGGCACGAAGCATCGAGCGGCTCGCGCGCTTGGCGACGCGGAACGCCCCGGTCAGGTTGGCGTCGAGAACGTTGGAGAACTGCTCTTCGCTCATTCGCATGAGGAGGGTGTCCTCGGTGGTTCCTGCATTCGACACGAGGACCTCGACCGGGCCGTGCTTCTCTTCGACCTCTTTGAAAGCAGAATCCACGGACGCGGAATCGGTGACGTCACAGATGACTCCGAAGAGTCCGTCGGGCGCACCCGACCCTCTATGAGTGATGGCGACCTTGTGGCCATCCTCCTGAAGCCGGCGTGCGATCGAAAGACCGATGCCTCGATTACCTCCGGTGACGAGTACCGATCGAGCGATGAAGTCGGGTTTGGACATGCCTGCAACCTATCTGTTGGTCCTAGAATGACAAAGCGAAACCTACTGGTGAGTAATAACAGCAGATCAGGGCAACCTCTGTCGAAGAAGCAAAGCAGCACCCAAACCTGCTGCAGTGAAAAGGACTCCGAGGATCAACCACGGTCGACTCGCATCACCGCGGGTAATTTCGAAACCGATCTGTTCCTCGAGGGTGTCGTAGACGGCCCGCAATTCCTCGAGTGACGAGGCGGTGAAAAAGCTGCCTCCTGATAGATCTGCAATTTCGCGCAGTGACGGATCGTCCACCGGAACCGGTACTCGATCGGAACCGTTCTCGCCCTGAATGTCCACGGTGCCGTAACTGGTACCGAAAGAAATGGTCGAGATCGGAACGTTTTTGTCTTTCGCCATGCGCGCAGCGGTATAGCCGCCGCGCGGATCATCGGAGTTATCCGGCACTGTCTGCTTGCCGTCGGACAGCAAGACGATCCGTGCAGGAGGAGCGGCCTCGCCGCCGCCGAGCACGGCACCGAGGGTCTCGATCGACTGAAGCGAAGTGAAGATAGCTTCACCGGTCGCAGTACGTTCGCTCAGCTGCAACTTGTCGATTGCCAGTTTCGTCGCCTCGCGATTGGCAGTCGGCGAGACCAATACCGACGCCGTACCCGCAAAGGCCACGAGACCTAGATTGATTCCAGGCGTCAGGCCTTCGGCGAACGACTTACCTGCCTCCTGCGCCGCAGCCAACCGTGACGGTTCGACATCGGTGGCCTCCATCGACAACGACACATCGATGACGAGCATGACCGTGGCCCGGTTGCGCGGAACCTTCTGGTCCGCTGTCGGCCCGGCCAATGCCACGGTCAGTAGCAATAACCCGCTCAGCACGAGCGCTGTCGGAACGTGCCGCCAGTAACCCGGACGGTTCGGCGCGACTGTTTCGAGCAACTCCATGTTGGAGAAGCGCAGTGTGTGCTTTTGCCGTCGACGCTGTACGAGAACATATCCGACGACCAACGCGGCGACGACCGCCAAAAACAGCAACCACCACGGCGAGGAGAACTCAGACAGACTCATCGGCGGCCTGCTCGGGCCTTATTGGTAGCGCTAGCACCCAAGGTGTGTCGACGCGAAGCAACGAAGCGAACGACATCGGCGATCCAGTCTCCGTCAGTGCGCAAGGTCAACCTCGGTGCACCACACCGTCGGAGCGCCCGTTCCACCTCGTTTCGATGAGCCTGCGCGGCCTCTGCGAAATCCGCACGCAGGCGTGGGGTCGTACTGAATTCGCGGGTGCGCCCTGTTTCGGGATCATGTAGAACCACATCTCCTACATCCGGCAGTTCGATGTCGCGAGGATCGAGCACCTCGATGGCGAGAATGTCGTGTCTGGCCGAAATCGCTCGGAGCGATCTCTCCCAGTCGATAGGGCCGAGGAAGTCACTGATGATCACTGCCATTCCTCGACGACGCTGAGGCCGTCGAAGCGATTCGATTGCTCCACGCAGATCGCCACGCACTCCGTCGGCTGCGCTCGGTATCGTCGCGATGGTGCGAAGCATCGTTTGGGAATGCATCCTGCCTCCGCGAGCCGGGATACGTGTGGTCTCCGCACCCGTTGCAATCACAGCACCGATACGATTCCCGCCTCCACTGGTCAGATGAGTCATTGCCGCCGCCGCTGCCACCGCCAAGTCCCGCTTCTCGCATCCGGTCGTACCGAAGTCGAGACTGCCCGAAAGATCGAGCACCATCCAGGTCTCGAGCTCACGATCGGCAACAGACTGACGGACATGCGCGTGTGTGGTGCGCGCTGTTACGGACCAGTCCATTCGACGCACATCGTCGCCCGGTTGATATTCCTTCGCATCGCCCGGCTCGCTTCCCGGGCCAGGTATCAAGCCGAGGTGATCGCCGTGAAGTACGCCATCCAAACGCCGGCGGACCGTCAACTCCAGCGTGCGAAGAGCGGCCGACAGTGACGGATCGCGCAGATCACCGCCTCGGAACGACGGTGGTCGGGCTTGCTGAGAACGCTCGATCCCGCAGGACAGTGCTTTGCTCACTGCTTGGGGCTACTCGCGGTGGACGTATTTCCCGGGGAGTTCTCCGGCGACTGAGCCGCCGCTGGCGGCTGGACCGCAGACCCCCCGTTGCCCGCGGGCTGCCCCTGTGGCTTGGCTGGTTGCTGGGCCGGGTACCGATTATCTGCGGCCGGGGGGGAAGTACCGGCGCGCTGCGGTCCTGACTGCTGCTGCTGTTGCTGCTGGACTGGCTGTTGCTGCTGGACTGGCTGTTGCTGCTGGACTGGCTGCTGCTGCGGAGCGGCCTGCTTCTGCATTCCTGCCTGCTGCTGGACCGGCTGCTGTTGCACCTGCTGCTGCTGTGGTCCTGCCGGCTGCTGTTGCACCTGCTGCTGCTGTGGTCCTGCCGGCTGCTGCTGATGTTGAGTCGCGCCGACTGCTTGCGGCGACACCTGCGGCAAACTAACTGTCTGCAAGATCTTGGTAATGACATCTTCGGGTGTGACCTCGTCCGCCAGTGCGTCGTAAGACAAGACGAGACGGTGGCGCAACACATCGGGGATCACTTCGAGGACGTCCTGAGGAACCACATAATCGCGACCTCGGAGCAGGGCGAGCGCGCGCGAAGCCGAGACGATTCCCAGCGTCGCACGCGGCGAGGCACCGTAGGCAATCCAGCTGGCAACGTCGTCGAGGCCGAACTGTTCCGGGGTTCTCGTCGCAGCGATAACACGAACGACGTAGTCGACCAGGGCGTGGTGGACGAACACAGAGCTCGCGACGTTCTGCAATCTGACCAGTTCGACAGGGTCGAGTATCTGCTTCGGCGTCGGGACAGTGGTGCCCATCCGGTAGACGATCTCGCGTTCTTCTTCGACCGTCGGATAGTCGACGACGATCTTGAACAGGAAGCGATCGCGCTGAGCTTCGGGTAGCGGGTAGACACCCTCGTTCTCGATCGGGTTCTGCGTCGCCATGACAAGGAAGGGATCCGGCATCGCAAAGGTCTTGCCGCCGATCGTTACTTGGCGTTCTGCCATTACCTCGAGGAGTGCGGACTGCACTTTCGCGGGCGCACGGTTGATTTCGTCTGCCAACACGAAGTTTGCGACGACCGGGCCGAGTTCGGTATCGAACTCCTCACGCCCCTGACGGTAGATCCGAGTACCGATCAGGTCTGTGGGGACCAGGTCGGGAGTGAACTGAACACGCGAGAACGATCCGCCGACTACCTTTGCGAAGGTTTCGACGGCGAGCGTCTTCGCGACCCCGGGGACACCCTCGAGCAGGACGTGACCGCGGGCGAGCAAGCCGACCAGGATCCGCTCGACCAAGCGATCTTGGCCGACGATCACGCGTTTCACCTCGTAGACGGCCTTTTCCAGGATTTGGACATCCTGCGAAAGCCCGGCCGCGTCCGTCCGGCTGGAACCGCCCCCGTTTGCCATGCTGTCCTTTGACTCGCTGCTGGCTGATTCGCTGCCGTCACGTGATGTCACCAAAAATTCACCGCTTTCACTCCAACAATTTCGCGAGCACGTTTCACTGTCCTCCACCAACTATTCCAGGAGAACGATGCGAGCGCCTTCAGGTCCCGCCCAACCTACCGGTGCGCGCTGACGAGCTTAGCGGCCGACGCTGATAAAACTTGTCTCAGGAGATCATGCGGACTGCATACGGTGTCATTCCGCCGTAACGGACAGGCGAGACCTTGACGATGTCGCCGGACTGTGGTGCTTCCAACATCTTTCCGTTACCGAGATACAGCGCGACGTGCTGACTCGCGCTCGGACCGTAGAACAGCATGTCGCCACGTTTCATATCCGAGGACGGGATCTGCTTTCCCGCCGTGTACTGGTAGCCGGTGTAATGAGGTAGCGAAATGCCCAATCCCGCGAACGCGTAGATCATCAAACCGGAGCAGTCGAATCCGACCTTGTTGTAGTCGCCGTACGAGTCGGCCACTCCGCCATCACGGATACCCTTGGTCGGCCCGTTCTCGTCGCCGCCGCCCCAGGAGTACGGAACACCGAGTTGCGACATTCCGCGATCGATGGCGAGCTCCACTGCGGCACTGCCGATGAGCGACGTATTCGACTGACCTGAGCTGCGGGGCGCCTTCGGAGTCGTGGTGGTTTTGCCGGAGTTACTGCTGTCGGGAGTGCTTGCATTCGAGTC
>JBBSSG010000204.1:0-5887 GCA_038242295.1 Mycobacteriales bacterium
GCCGTAATCACCCGTCGAACGTGAAAGAGCTATGACCTCCAACGAAGTACGCGTCCGATTCTGCCCCTCACCGACGGGCACCCCGCACGTCGGGTTGATCCGAACGGCACTGTTCAATTGGGCGTTCGCCCGACACCACGGTGGAAGCTTTGTTTTCCGCATCGAGGATACCGACGCAGCGCGTGACTCCGAGGAGTCGTACACAGCGATAGTCGATGCTCTTCGGTGGCTGGGGCTTTCGTGGGACGAGGGTCCAGAGGTGGGTGGCCCGCACGAGCCTTACCGGCAATCACTTCGACGCGATCAGCACTTGGCAGTAGTTCAGAAGTTGCTCGACGCGGGAGAGGCGTACGAATCATTCTCGACGCCAGAGGAAGTCGAGGCTCGGCACAAGACAGCGGGCCGCGATCCCAAACTCGGTTACGACAACTTCGATCGTGAGCTGACCGACGAACAAAAACAGTCTTTCCTGGCCGAAGGACGCAAAGCTGTTGTGCGCCTTCGGATGCCGAATCATGATCTCTCGTGGGTTGATCTCGTACGCGGAGAGACAACGTTCAAGGCAGGGACCGTCCCGGACTTCGCGCTGACCCGCGGCAACGGAATCCCGTTGTACACGTTGGTCAATCCCGTCGACGATGCGCTGATGCAGATCACGCACGTGCTTCGCGGAGAAGACCTACTCTCTTCGACTCCGCGGCAGTTGGCGTTGTACGAAGCGCTGATTCGCATCGGCGTCGCCGAGAAGACCCCTCAATTCGGGCACCTGCCGTTCGTGATGGGGCAGGGTAACAAGAAACTCTCCAAGCGTGATCCGGAGTCGAACCTGTTCATCCACCGTGATCGAGGATTCATTCCAGAAGGGTTGCTGAACTACTTGGCCCTCCTCGGGTGGGGCATTTCCGACGATCATGACGTGTTCTCGCTCGAAAAAATGGTTGCGGCATTCGACCTGTCGACGGTCAACTCCAATCCGGCTCGTTTCGACCAGAAGAAGGCAGACGCCATCAATGCCGAGCACATCCGGCTGTTGAAACCAGTCGATTTTGCTACGCGGCTTCGAGGCTTCCTCACCGAGCACGGTCACATTCCTGCCGAAATCAACGAGGCTGAGTTCGCTCTCGCAGCAGATCTGGTCCAGACGCGAATCGTCGTCCTGTCCGACGCGTGGGGATTACTGAAGTTTCTTTACGTCGGCGACGCCGATTTCGCGATCGATCCCGCTGCAGCGGCGAAGAATCTCGGTGCCGACGCTCGGCCGGTGCTCGACGCGAGTATCGCAGCGCTCACCGCACTTCCGGAGTGGCGCACCGCGGCCGTCGAAGAAGCACTCAAAGCCGCACTCGTGGAAGGCATGGAACTCAAACCACGTAAAGCCTTCGCGCCGGTGCGTGTCGCAGTGACCGGGTCTCACATCAGCCCCCCGTTGTACGAGTCGATGGAGCTTCTCGGTCGCGAAAAGACACTCGCTCGGCTCGGCGATGCTCTTGCCTCGATCAACTGATCGAGGAGGTGATCGTAAGTGAGTGTCGTCGAACGGCTCGATCGACTGCAGCGTCGTCGTCCGGTCGTCGGGTTTCCGTTGGCCGTGATCTACAAGTTCGTCGACGATCAGGGCGGTTACCTCGCCGCCCTGATCGCGTACTACGCGTTCATATCGTTGTTCCCGCTGCTGTTGCTGGCATCGACGATCCTCCGCATCGTCCTCGTGGGCAACCCGGAGCTGCAGCAAACTATTCTCGACTCGGCGTTGAGCCAGATTCCCCTCATCGGCGACGATCTCGAAGAACCTGACAAGATCGGCGGTGGGACGTGGGGTCTGGTCGTCGGGGTGTTCGGGTCACTCTTTGGCGGACTGGGAGTGTCCGTCGCGGCGCAGAACGCGATGAACACAGCGTGGGCAATCCCGAAGCACCTGCGGCCCGATCCGATTCGCGCACGGGTGCGTGGGCTGGCTCTGCTCAGCACCGTCGGGGTGGCGGTGCTGGCGATTACGGCCGTGAACGTCGTCAGTTCGGCTGGATTTTTTGGCTGGACCAGCGGTGTCGTGGTTCTCATCTCTGTACTGCTCCTGAACGTGTTGGTATTCACAGTCGCATTCAGACTCGCGACGGCGCGTGCGCTATCGGTGACCGACGTACTGCCCGGCGCGATCTTCGCCGGGGTCGTCTGGCAGCTACTGCAGTCGTTCGGAGGCATGTACGTCAACTACGTCTTGTCTCGGGCATCGATTACCGACAGTGTGTTTGCCGTTGTACTCGGGTTGCTGGCGTTCATGTACATCGCGGCAGTGCTCATTGTGATCGCAGTCGAGATCAATGTCGTACGAGTCGAAAAGCTGTACCCCCGAGCTCTTTTGACACCGTTCACCGATGACGTCCAGCTGACCGAGGGCGATAGGCTCACCTATACCGGTCAGGCGGAGGCACAGCGCAGTAAAACATTCGAGGCGATCGAGGTGACGTTCGACGAGCCGGAGCCCGGCGGTCAATCCGGTTCGGCATAGCAATCACGAATGTCGATCGCCATCGGGAAACGAACAGGCGTGTTGCCGAATAGAAGTCGCGTCGCAACGAGAGCTGCCTCGGTCACATATCGCCCAGCTGTCTTGGGGTCGCGGGAGTGAACGACTACTTCGTCGTGCTGAAAAAACACCAGTTCTCCGGCGTCCGGATTCTCAGCCAGGCGTCTTCGCAGGTCCGCGAGGAGGCACAATGCCCACTCCGAGGCCGTCGCTTGGACGACGAAGTTGCGGGTGAACCGGCCGCCGCGAGCACGTGCGTCACCCTGGGACCACCACTCGGCACTCGGAGGCGGGCACGCGCGACCGAGCAGCGAGTGGACCACCTCGCCGCGTTCCCCGGCGCGCGCCGCTCGTTCTACATAGTCCACCGCATCGGGAAAGCGCCGCCGTAGCAGCGTCAGCAGCGATCGTGCTTCGCCTGCGGTCGCGCCGTACAGAACACCAAGCACGGCTACCTTGGCCTTGCTTCGATCTCCGTCGAACGCCGCGGCGGCGACCGGAGCGTAGAGGTCGTCCGATCCGGCTGCGTCCATCATCTTGGTATGCTGCGACATTGCGGCCAGAATACGAGGTTCGAGTTGCCCGGCGTCGGCTATCACGAATTGATATCCGTGTTCTGCAATAACGCTGCTGCGCAGTGCTTTCGGGATCTGAAGTGCGCCTCCGCCGCGGCTCGCCCACCGGCCGGACACCACGCCGCCAGGAACATAGATCGGACGAAATCTATCGTTGCGTACCCAGGTGTCCGCCCACTCCCACCCGTTTGTACTGAACAACTTGTACAGGTCTCGGTGACGAAGCAGTAGAGCCGCCGCAGGGTGGTCGACCTTGCGAAGCGCTTGAGCGCGCGTGGAAGTCAATTCCACATCAGCGCGTGCGAAGGCAGCGACAACCTCGGCAGGTGAGTTGGGATTGACGCGGCAGCCGAACGCGACACTGATTTCAGCCTCGAGTTCGGCAATCTTGCGAGGAACAGATCCCTCGGGCGGCCTCGGACCGAGTACTTCGACCAGATGCCCGAAGTGGGCGAGCGAGGAAAAGGGGAGGCCTGTATGGCTCATCTCTGCCGCGGCCAGGGCGCCCGCGGATTCGGCAGCTGCCAGTAGCCGAAGGTTCGGCGACGAGCTGATGGTTTCAGCCTGCTCCTGGTGGCGCCGAAGCACCGATTCGAGACTGGGGTGGCTGCTGGGCATCGAAGAGGCCGAGACGATCGTCCACCGCAGCGTTACTGGGCCCTGTTGAGTGGCCGGGCGCTGAGTCACGGGACGTAGGGGAGTCGCTGCGCCTCATGGCGAGAATGGATCCGACCAGCGTCAGATCGTGGCATCGCTCGACGCCGACACCCTCAGTCAGTAACCGGCCGTAGGAGCGTGCAGTGTTTTCCCACACCCATCGAGGATGTTCTGCCGCCTCGATTCTGGCGACGGCTTCGCTCGGGTCGTCGCATTCCAGGATCTCGCCCGCCGGTGCGCCCGAATCGGTGGTGGGAACCAAGTACGTGCAGGCATCGGTCGGGGCCACGACGATCCTCGTCTGATTGCCCTGCGCTGTCTCCACTCGTCGAGTCTCCGCTCATTCGAAAAGCTGGGTGCAGTGGGGTCGTACTCAGCCCCCATGACCCTATTTCGGCGGTTGTGACCAGCCGATTTGGAGAAACGCCGGTCACCTTTGATAGTCTCTACCCCGGCGCGAAACAAGATTCACTGTGCGGTTGAGGTGGATCTCGGTGAAGGTCATTGGGGTATGGTGTAATTGGCAACACAGCTGTTTCTGGTACAGCCATTCTAGGTTCGAGTCCTGGTACCCCAGCAAGCGTTCGGATGGTGATTTTGCTGTCGAGCGTCGGCCAGTTATGCTGGCTGAGCTTTCAGCTGGTTCTATACAGTTGAAAAGTTAAAGCAATGCAAGAAAGTTCCTGGCCCCGTCGTCTAGCGGCCTAGGACGCCGCCCTCTCAAGGCGGTAGCGCGGGTTCGAATCCCGTCGGGGCTACAACCACGTCAGCACCCCTCACTTTCGGTGAGGGGTGCTGACTTATTTTCGCGCCTTTTTATGCGTAAGCCGAGTTAGACACTCTTGCGACGGAACATCTTCTGGTGATCGGCCGGACCGTGCGCATTGTGCACCTTCGGGCCGCCATCCTTGTGTTCGGTCGAGCGCGTCGACTTGTGGTTCTTCTTGTCGAGTGCATCGCGGAATTTTTGCTTGAAATCGTCGTTGTCAGAACTGGTCATGGTCGCTCCTCGGGCATCGGTGACCAGGCAAACTTACCTCACCAGTAGTACCGAGTTCAGCCTGTTTCTTTCACTCCGGCACTGCGGTCGCGCATCAGAGGTATTGAGCTGTCGTACCGCCGAGTGGTATTTCGGGGAGTCCCAGCTTGCTGTGGTCCCACGACCTGATGCGATCGACGACCACCCGAACCGCGATTCGCTTGTTCATCATCTGCTCGACGAAGGGGAGCACATCCTCTGAGTAGGGCCCCGTGTATCGCTCCCACACGCTGATACCGACTCGCAAGATCGACTGAGGATCTTCGACGATTTCGGCACGGCCCTCGATCGAGACACCTCGCAGAGTGTCGTACGTATTGCCGTCCTCGATGAGCACGGTTACCCGCGAATCCCGTCGGAGGTTGACGGCCTTCTGTGATTTGGCTTTCGTCTCGAACCAAATTTCGCCGTCGAGAAGGGCGTACCACATGGCCACTAGATGGGGCACGCCGTCGCGCCCGATCGTGGCAAGGTTTGCAATTCGACTGTGATCGACAAATTCCGCTGTTTCGGATTCGGTCATCGTGATTTGTGCGCGCTGATTTTTTCCCACGATGTCATCTTTAGCAGACCAAACGCAGCGCGTCGCGGCGTTTGGGTCAGAGACGTTTGTGGATAGCCTCGGCGGCAGCAAGGAGATCGGCTGCCCAACGGGCGCCCGGACGTCGGCCAATCCTGTCGATCGGGCCCGAGACAGACACTGCGGCAACAACGTTCCCGGATGCGTCGCGAATCGGTGCGGCTACGGAGGCCACTCCGGGTTCGCGTTCCCCGGCGCTTTGTGCCCAACCACGCCGCCGGACTTCTGCGAGAACTCGTTCCCCGAAGGCTGCGTCGGCCAGTACTGCTCGTTGAGTTTGGGGGTCCGCCCAGGCGAGCAGAACCTTGGCTCCTGATCCAGCGGTCATGGGCAGGCGAGCTCCGACGAGCACCGTGTCGCGCAGTCCCGTGGGCGGCTCCATCGATGCAACACAGACACGAACAGTGCCTTCGCATCGATAGATTTGGACGCTCTCGCCGGTGATCTCGCGCAACCGGGGAAGTACGGATGCTGCAGCGTCGAGCACTGTGTCGGATGCGGCCCGGGCCAAC
>JBBSSG010000205.1:0-5881 GCA_038242295.1 Mycobacteriales bacterium
ACAAAGTTCAAGGTCGACATCTGTTTTGCCGCTTCGGAACTCGCAAAATCGCGTGCGCCGGTATACGCCCAGAGTGACCGTTCCACTCCCCACCCGATGATGCCGGGCCCCCCTGCCATGTTCGCTACATCGTATATTCCACAGTTGAGTACCACTCCCCGTAACTGGTCCGGCCGCAGCGATGGAGTGATTCCCACCTGGTCCGCATACACAGGGTTGGTGACTATAGCGGCGAGTTGGCTCGCAAGTTGCGCACCCGCAGAATCGCCAGCGAGAACGATTTTCGTCGAATCGACATGCAGCCGTTCCGCGTTCGCGACGATGTATGCGTGAGCGTCGTTGAGTTGATCAACTGCGGTCGGATAGTAGTGTTCTGGCCCGAGCGAGTAGTCCAACGACACAACGGTGTAACCGCGAGATGCGAGGAGTTGGTAATAGACCGCGTAGTTGGACTTGCTTCCTGAGATCCACGCACCTCCGTGTGTCCAGATCACCGTAGGCAGCGCGGACGTAGTAGCTGCAGGGAAGTACACGTCCAAGTAGGCGTCGTCGTCATCGTCTCGGTAGTGCTGATCCTTGATTGAATCAACGCCTTCTGGAGCGTGTGTCTCGAGCGCTTCAGTGACCTTTGCCGCATCCCGATCGAAGAACCAGCGAACGGTAAGCGCCCCAGGTCTCGGGCTAAGGACGAAGGCGAGAACCACTGCTCCGACGAGGGCGAACACGATGGCGGCAGTCCACAGCAGGCGCTTTCGCCATCGAGGCGGTGAGTGGTTCGGCATCGGATCTCCTGCACTGTCGGCACGATATCCGACTCAGCGTATCGCATCGCCGAATTCAAAACGGTCGCAATCGCGGCAGCGCTGGCCGACCCACACCACCGACACAAGTCGTCATTGGGCCGATAGTCCGGCGGTTCCAGTAGTGCAAGTTTTCGTCTTATCAGTGATGCCCAGTCATGCCGTCAGGTTGTGCAGTTAACTCATTGGCCCGACAGCCACTTCATCGTTTCGTCCATATCTCGGACAGTCACACCAATATTTCGACATTCCTTAACGCCACGTTCGTAGACGCCCGACATGGCGTCCGAGACCATGGCAACGCGGAAGTCCCGCTCCGAAGCTTCGTACATCGAGGTGCGTGGGCAGTTCGGGAAGTTGCAGCCGGCGAAGACGAGTGTGTCCACTTCCATGTCGCGCAGGTGCTGCTCCAGCCGGGTCTCGTAGAACGCGCCCCACCGCGGCTTGTACATCACATGCTCACGCGGCCCGAGCTCTTGAAAGCTACCCGCAAGCAACTCCTCGAAGGCGAGCTCCGTTTCGTCCGGCAACAGTGGCGGCGCAATTTGCGAGCCTGCACTGCCCGGCGAAACGATTCGTTCGCCCTCCTCGATCGCGGACCGGCGCACGATATCGACATTCGAGCCATCAGCCAGATACAAGCGGACGACATGAACAATCGGCAAGTTTCGCTCGCGGAATGCTGAAGCTAAGTCGGCCATCGCAGGGATGACTTCGCTCGTGCCGTCGATCCGAGCCGGTGCATCGTCCTCATAGAAGTCTCGCTGAACATCTATGAGTATGAGCGCCGACGATTCAGCGTTAGGACGCGTATATCGTTCACTCACTTCGGATTACACCGTTCCAATCGGTGGCTCGCTAGAGGATCAGCTGCAGCAGTGAGAATACACTTGCGGACGCGTGCCCACCTGAATCAATTTCCCCAGGTAGTCATTCAGGCAAGCCCTAACCGTTTCTTCTCCAAGCCGACAATCGCGCCCTCAACCGGACTGACCCCCTGATCCCAACCCTCGTCCGTAGATGCTCGGTCATTATCCTTGGCCTGGCTCTTGCGCGCGTACTCGTCGAACAGGGCAGTTTTCTGTGCGAGCACTCGCCGCATGTGATCGTCGACGGTATCCCTGGCGAGCAGGCGGTGGACTTGTACCGTCCGTACCTGCCCCATCCGGTGTGCTCGCGCGATGGCCTGTACTTCGGTACTCGGTTTCCATTGTGGCTCGGTCAGAATTACCACCGATGCAGCTTGAATGTTGAGGCCCACTCCCCCAGCCTCGATCTGGCTGACCAATACTGCGCGACCGCGGTACGCCGTGAAGTCGTCGACCATCTTCTGACGACTGATCGACGATGTGCCGCCGGTCAACGGTCCGAACACTGCGCCTGAGACCTCTCGCCGGACTGAGTCGAGAACAGACCGGAAGAACGAGAAGACGATGACCTTCGCGTCGTTCTCTTCGGCTTCGTCGACGATCTCCAACAATCTCTCGAGCTTCGCGGACTTACCCCCAGCTTCGGTGGGATACGCGGCCTGACGCATCGCCATGAAGTTCCCCAATCTGACGGCGTCGCGGTAGCGCCTCACATCCTCGGCGAGCGGCTGCACCCAATCCTCTACTTCGATTAGATCGGGGAGTTCCTTCAGGACGTCGATCTGATTGCGACGCAGGTAAGCCGGGGCAACTGCTTTCCGGAACGAGTTCGCACCACCCAGCCCGTCTCGCACAGTGATCCGCCGCGCGGTATCTGGTTGCACATACTCGACCAGAGTTCGAAATTCGTCGACCCGATTCTCCATCGGCGTACCTGTCAATAGCACTGCATACCTGGCAGATTCGATCCAGCGATGCGCTGCAATCGAGCGCTGCGCTGCCTTGTTCTTGACGTAGTGCGCCTCGTCCACGACGACAAACTGCGGGGTGAGAGTGATGCGCAGTCGCGAGAGTGTGTTAAACGTCGTCACCGCGATCCCGCCATGCTGAGCCCACTCGGTAGCCGCCGAATCACGTGAAGGACCATGAAGCTCGTGCGGCCGAAGCGTCGTGTGCTTGCGGGTTTCGTTCGACCAATTGATCAATACGCTCGCCGGGCAGATCACGAGCACATGCTTGTCGCCATCCACAGCGAGATGCGCTGCAACCGCGAGCGCTTGAATAGTTTTGCCCAGGCCCATCTCGTCGCCGAGCAGAACCTTCTGCCGATACAGGATGTACTGGGCGCCAAAGGCTTGGTATCCGCGCAGGTACGACCTCATATGGGTCCGATCCAACACAATGCGCAGCGTCGCACTCGACAGGTGCTCCCCGATATGGCCGTGCGAGGCATCGACATCAGCGAACGACACGGTCGTGAACTGGCTCAGCAAAGCATTGAGGGAGGCTGCGTCGCGCTCATACTCGCGCCACGGACTACCGTTCTGAGCACCCGCTGCGAAGACCCTCATCATATGCGCGCGGAACGCCTGCACGGGTTCGGTCTCGGCGATAGCGTTCAGCTGACTGATCGCATGCTGCGTCTCGAGTTTTCTAGCCTTGCCGCTGAACATGCGCTTGAACCAGTGTGCGGAACGTCCCGCGGCCTCACGCCATGGGTCGACCAGCGTCGTGACAGCATCTATCTCTGCAGTAAGACCACCACTCTCGCGCTCAACTCGATTCAACGCCGCCAACAAAGAGACCAATCCTGTTTCGCGCGTTCCTTGCTGTTGCGGGTTGAGCCGCAACTGCCCGCCGGCACGAACGCGCTTTCGATGTGCGACGGCCTCGTCGTATAGTGCCTGTGCGGACTGCGGCCCGATACCCGGCACCGCACCGATTCCGGCCGACGACGAGTTCGCGAGGTCGAGGATGGTGCGGAAGCGAGACTTGTCGAGACTCCCGAGCCTCGTGCCCTTCGGCACTGCTTGCTTGAGATCCGACGCCGTGGACTTCCGGAGAATCGCGTCGGCCTGGGCGTCGAGTATCGCGTTGATCTCGGACATTATCCGTCCACGCAACGTTGGGGGCAGAGCTAACGCGGCCGCAGCCTCTACGAACCACGCGTCGAACATCTCCACGGGCTTGTCCGGGGCCAGATCGCTCATTGGTCGACCATCTCACGTGTCGTCTGTATCGAGCATGTCCCATCAATCAAATGCCAGCTACTTCTGTATTGAGTGGAACCGATCGATACTCGACCGAGCCCAATGTAAGGGGGAACCTTCGGTGCACCACTCGGCCGAGATACGAAAACTAAGGGGATGAAGTGGGACAACTAGGAGTCTCGGTCGAGCAGTTGGTTGACTCAAGCATCGAGACCAGCAACATTGCAGACAACATCGAGAATGGGCTTCGGAATTTCTCCGACGAGGTCGACAGCCTACTGACTTCATGGGCTGGTCTGTCTGCGGCACGGTTTCGCGAGTCGTGGTCCGAGGGGCAAGGGGGCGCCGAGACCGTCGTGTCCGGTCTGCGAACGACTGCTGAGTTGCTGCCCGAGAGTGCACAGGGGTACGCCGTCCAAGAACCGACAACAACTGACAACATCGGTCTTCTGGCTCTCTGACCAGTGACACAGTACGCGGTGAACCTAGAAGAACTGGACCACGTCGTGGGTCGAGCCGGCACTCTCACCCAACAGGTCGACACTTGGCTACGTGATCTCGACGCCATGCTGTCACGCCTACAGGAAAGATGGTCCGGCGAGGCAGCAACTGCCCAGCTCGAAGCACACAAGCAGTGGGCTCACGGAGCGCAGCAAATGCGCGACGCACTGGACGAGCTGAGACTGTCCGCACAGGCTGCACACACCAATTACAGTTCTGCACTGTCAGCCAACCGCGAGATGTGGCAATGACTCCGATCCTGTGTCGCCCGCTCGACTACTCCACGGCCAGTGAGGGGTTGCGGCAAACCTACGAAGAAGTTGGCGATGTTTCGAAACGTTTGCTGAACTCGCGGTCCGGTTGTGCGGGTATGGCGGCTCTTCGAACTTGAGCGGGCAACCCTGGCCCTGAGCTCGTTCGGCGCGTCTACCAGCTGAAGGCCCTTGGCCCCTGAAGTCTGAATGTTGCGACACACCAGGCGACAGGAAGACCAAGGGTATGGATCAGAGTACGACAGTGCTGTTCGGGCTGCCCGGAGTCCGCGTAGACCGCGTGTCCACCGACGACGTCGGAGTGCGGCTGGTCGAGTTCTACACCGACGACGAACGGGCCGCGGCGTGCCCGGGGTGCGGTGTGGTGTCGACATCAGTGAAGGGTCATGCGGTCACCAGACCGAAAGATATTCCATACGGCGATATTCCAATTGCATTGCAGTGGAACAAAACCCGATGGCGATGCCGAGAAGACTACTGCCAACGCGGATCGTTCACCGAGAGCATCGACGAGCTACCGCCGCGCGCGAGACTGACCGGCCGACTCGGCCGAGCGATGGGATGGGCGATCGGCGACGCCGCACGATCGGTCTCCGAAGTCGCCGGCAATCATGGTGTGTCCTGGCCGACCGCGCATCGCCGATTCGTCGCCTTGGCCGAGCAGATGTTGGCCGAGCCGGGCCCGGTGCGGGTGTTGGGAATCGACGAGACACGCCGCGGCAAGCCCAGGTGGGACCGCTGCGAGAGGACCGGCACCTGGGTGCGGACCGATCCGTGGGACACCGGGTTCGTCGATATCAGCGGCGGGCAGGGCATGCTCGGTCAGCGCAGCGGCCGCACATCGGCGACGGTGGTGGGCTGGCTCCGCGCCCGCAGCGAGGAGTTCCGAGACGGGATCGAGTACGTGGCGATCGACCCGGCGGCGGTCTACGCCTCCGCGGTCCGGACCCCGGATCTGTTGCCGAACGCGGTGTTGGTCGTCGATCATTTTCATCTCGTCGCAAAAGCCAACGACGCCGTCACCCGAGTTCGACAGCGAGTGACATGGGATCAGCGGTCCCGGCGCGGGCGTGCGATCGACCCGGAATGGGCGAACCGGCGCCGACTGCTTCGCGCACGAGAGCGTATGTCCGACAGAGGGTTCACGAGAATGTGGAACGAGATCAACGCACAAGATGGTAGTGCGCAGATACTGTCGGCGTACATCGCGAAGGAGGAATTACGGACCC
>JBBSSG010000206.1:0-5828 GCA_038242295.1 Mycobacteriales bacterium
TGGGGTACGACGACGTAGACTTGCTCACCTGAAAGGTGCTCCTTGAACTGCTGTTGATCTGACCCTAGACAAGTCCGATCATTGCAGGTGGGGGCACCTTTCTTCATTGTAGACACACGACTTCTGGCTGATCACCATGAAGGCGGCAGGTTAAGGGGCTTCCTTAGTCGAATCCGCCTCCGCCTGCAGGAACCGGAATCTTGACGACGCGATCGTCGTTGGGGCCGGGGGCATCGCCGTTCTTGTTGACCGTGCCGGCCCATATCTGACCGTCGGGTGCGATTGCAGCGCCGTTCAGTTGTCCGTAGCGGTCCTGAACGAGCAGCGATGGTGCCGCAGTCGCTGCGCCGGTGTTCTCGTCGGTGACGAGAACAGCCATCGCCTTTGCTGTCGTCAGCGAAATTGCAACGGCACTCGGGCCGGCGGCGCACCCGGCCACACCTGGACGATCCGGCCACGTCCACACGGGGGAAGTCACTGTGCCGAGCGAATCGATCCGCTGAAGTCGGTCTTCGACGGCGGTGCGGTCGGTGACCCAGATACCTCCTTTGGGATCGACGCAGACGTCACCGGCGGTTCCGATTCCGCTGAGCGCCACCTGAGGCGCTGGTCCACTTTCGGCGGGAACGAGCGCTTCGACGCGGAGGAGCTTGCCTCCCAGGGAAGCCGGATTCATTGCGGCACTGGGACTACCTGCATCGCCGGTCAGTACCAGCAACTGACGCGGTCCGTAGAACTCGATGGCGCCGCGGTTTCCCTGCGATCCCCGCGGAATACCGGTGAGGACATTTTTCGGTATGTCGCCGGATGCAATACGGATGACCCGATTGTCCGAGGGCGTCGAAATGTAGGCGTACATCAGACCGTCTTCGGCGTAGGTGGGGGACAGGGCCAGGTCGAGTAGGCCACCGTCGCCGCTGGCATCCACGTCGACTCGAGCGATTTCGATCGGTGTCTGCCCCTGGGTCACCTGCATGATCCGACCGGTGCGACGTTCGGCGACCAACGCGGTCTTTGCGCGCGGAAGCATGACCAGACCACCGGTGGTGCCAAGACATGTCGCGATCACGTTTGGATCCAGATCGACGCAGGGTCCGGGCTCGATTTTCGGACCGTTCGGCGGCGTGGAGGACGGCGGCGCATTTGGGTCTGCGGGTTTGATCTCAGCGGCCCCAAACGAGGGTTCGGGAGTGAACGGGGACGTGGTGGAGTCGTCGAATCGGGCACAACCGGCAAACAAAGTCGCGGTTACGGTCAGTACTGCCGCGATGGTTGCTCTTCGGGACGATGCTCGCAGCAGCTTCATATACGCAGAGGTTACGGAAAGGCCGCTGGTGCCCGCCACATGGCTGGTTGCTCGCGCGCCGCGCCTGGCGGAATGCAGCAGAAATTGCAGTCGGTCACTCTAGTGTTGAGGTCGTGACCGACAAACCTCGCGACCAAGAACGACCCGATAGGGCTTACGAGCCCGCCTCGAGTCCCTACGATCAGCCGACCGAACAGCTGCAGCCGCGAACAGAGGACGAGTTGGACTTCGGGCGAAGTGGTGCCGGTTCTTCCCCAGCAGGCCACGTCCCATCGTTTCGGCCGTCCAAGTTCGATGAGCCGATTTCGCCGGACAGCAGCTCTTACTCCGACCGACCGACCGAAGCGCTGAGTGCCCCGACTGCCGGCTCGTCGGTACCTGCGGCGCGACCACAGGCGGCGGATGCCTCCGAGCCAGTGGTTCGCACAGAAACCGTGGAAGTACCGGCGCGCCGGGGCACCACCGACCTCGGGTTGCTGCTGCTCCGGCTTGTGGTCGGTGCGATTTTCCTGGTGCACGGCCTCAAGAAATTGATCGGAATCTGGGATGGTGTCGGCCTCGACGGATTCCGATCGCTGCTCGACGACGCCGGATATCAGCATGCAGATATCTTGGCGATCGTCGGCGCAGTCGGAGAAACCGCAGGAGGTGCACTGCTGATCCTGGGGCTGGCGACGCCGCTCGCCGGGGCCGCTGTTCTCGGCGTCATCATCAACGCCTGGGGTCTGCAGCAGGTCGCCGAGCCTGGACTGCAGTTTTTCGGTCCGAACGGCGTCGAGTTCGAGACAGTACTCGGCGTTGCCGCTGCCGCGATCATTTTGGCGGGCCCGGGCAAGATCGCACTCGACGGCCGACGCGGCTGGGCTACTCGTCCTCGGTTCGGTTCCTTCGTCGCCTTGGCTCTCGGCATTGCCGGCGGCGTATGCATCTGGGTGTTCCTGAACGGCGCGAATCCGCTGGTGCGCTAATTCACATGTGAGTGCGGATACATGCCTGCCCAGTATTTGCACTCACATGCAACAAGAGATGAGAGCACGCTGCGGCCGCGGTGCGATCTATGTCACTGCGGGTCTACGAGTCGGGCTCGTGTGGCGTGTCGTCCGCGGTGCTCGCTGGTATATCGGAGCTCTCGGTGAGTTCGGCGTCTGCTGCGGCGGCCGCGTACGGGTCGGTGATCCGTCCACCGCTTGCGGCTGCCAACTGCGGTAGAGCGTCGAACCGCACCAAGGGCAGCGATTTCTCGGTCTTGTCCTCCAGTACCACCCGCGCCCACCGACGGTCCGGAAAGTGGATGCCTTGCACGTGCTCCCAGGTGACGAAGTCAGAACCGAAGAGTCTGCGGATCGCGATCCCGTCGATGCTCACGACCGTACGGACGCGTAGAACCCAGATGGCGACGACGACAGGAACGACGAACAGCCAGCCGAAAGCCGCCGGCCAACTAATTGCGGGGAACGACACGCCGAACAACAGGAGCACCACTCCGGCACGGGCTAGCCGGGGGAGTCGGATGACCTGCGGAGACGGATCGGTCGTATGGGAGGATGTAACCGGTGGTTCGGACTGCTGCGAAGGTGACACCCCTTCATCATCGCATTGCATCAACGCGATCTCACATAATGGGATTGCGTCGTGACGAGTTTGACTTATCCCGCCGCGCGCGCCTACCGTCGAGCGCGTGAAGCGGAAATGGATACTCGTAATCGGCCGGCGCGTCAACGCCTGAGCTGATTGTTCAAACTCGCATCGACGCGCCACCCTCGTACAGCTACTGCTGACGGGGGTTTTTTATTGCCCAGAGATCGCCCAGAACTCGAATTCCTGAGGAAGCAGCAGTGAGCGCACCAACCGCACGCCCAGGGCCCGCGACACGTAAGTCGGGGGCAGTCAACAGCTCGTCGACGTCCGAAACGCCGACGGCCGGAACACTCGACGGGTCTCGTCGCCACGTCGCACCGGAGAAAGTGACCGGCGCCCAGTCCGTCGTTCGCGCACTCGAAGAGCTCGATGTCGACACGGTATTCGGCATTCCAGGCGGCGCTGTCCTTCCGGTATACGACCCACTCTTCGATTCGAAAAAGGTCAGACACGTCCTGGTTCGTCACGAGCAAGGTGCGGGTCATGCGGCTACCGGATACGCGCAGGCGACCGGTCGCGTAGGCGTCTGCATGGCAACGTCCGGGCCGGGCGCCACCAACCTCGTCACCCCGCTCGCCGACGCGCAGATGGACTCTGTTCCGATTGTCGCCATCACCGGGCAGGTCGCCCGAAGCCTCATCGGTACCGATGGCTTCCAGGAGGCAGACATCTCGGGCATCACGATGCCTGTGACCAAGCACAACTTTTTGATCACGGAAGCAGCGGACATTCCCCGCATCATGGCCGAGGCGTTCTACCTCGCAGCCTCGGGGCGTCCCGGCGCGGTGCTCGTCGATATCCCGAAGGATGTCCTGCAGGCGCAGACGACCTTCTCGTGGCCGCCGGAGATGCGTCTGCCCGGCTACCGGCCGGTCACGAAGCCACACGGCAAGCAGGTGCGGGAAGCAGCGCGATTCATCGCCGATGCCAAGCAGCCGGTCCTCTACGTCGGTGGCGGAGTCATCAAGGCCAACGCGTCGGCCGAATTGCTCGAACTAGCTGAGCTGACGGGAATCCCGGTCGTCACGACTCTGATGGCGCGCGGAGCGTTTCCCGACAGTCACGAGCTCAATCTCGGTATGCCGGGCATGCACGGCACTGTTGCCGCAGTTGCGGCGCTGCAGCGCAGCGACCTGCTGGTTACTCTCGCTGCTCGTTTCGACGACCGCGTCACCGGCCAACTGTCGACGTTCGCCACCGGAGCCAAGGTCATCCATGCCGATATCGACCCGGCCGAAATCGGTAAGAATCGTTACGTGGACGTGCCGATCGTCGGGGACTGTAAAGAGGTCATCACCGAGCTCATCGAAGCGATCCGAGCGGATCGTGCGACGGGGACGACTGTCGACCTTGCAGACTGGTGGTCGTACCTCGATGACATCCGGGGGACATACCCGCTGAGCTACGACCGCCCGACCGACGGCACGATGTCGCCCGAGTTCGTCATCTCCGCTGTGGGCAAAGCTGCCGGACCGGACGCAATCTACTGTTCAGGCGTCGGCCAGCATCAAATGTGGGCTGCACAGTTCATCAACTACGAGAAGCCGCGCACCTGGCTCAACTCGGGCGGACTGGGCACCATGGGCTACGCCGTGCCCGCCGCGATGGGTGCCAAGATGGGCCTACCCGACGCCGAGGTGTGGGCGATCGACGGTGACGGCTGCTTCCAGATGACCAATCAGGAACTCGCGACCTGCGCGATCGAGGGAATCCCCATCAAGGTCGCGCTGATCAACAATGGCAACCTTGGCATGGTCCGCCAGTGGCAGACCTTGTTCTACCAAGAGCGTTACTCCAACACCAACCTCGGTACGCACGGTGCAAAGCGCATCCCCGACTTCGTGCAGCTAGCCGAAGCGCTCGGCTGTGTCGGCATCCGTTGTGAGCGCGAGGAAGACGTCGAAGCGGCCATCGCGCAGGCCCGAGGGATCAACGATCGTCCGGTGGTCATCGACTTCATCGTCGGCGCGGACGCCCAAGTGTGGCCGATGGTCGCCGCAGGTACCGGAAATGACGAGATCATGGCTGCCCGCGGGATTCGGCCTCTGTTCGACGAGGACGAGGCTGTGGGTGCTGAACCTGCCGTGATCGAAGAAGCGATGGCCCGTGAACAGGCGCACGGCGAAGCCGTCGGCACCGACGAAGCGAAAGGCACCGAGAAGTGAGCACGAGCCATACCCTCAGCGTTCTCGTCGAGGACAAGCCAGGAGTGCTGGCCCGCGTTGCAGCTCTGTTCTCGCGCCGCGGTTTCAACATCTCTTCGCTCGCGGTCGGCGGCACCGAGATCCCCGAGATTTCCCGTATGACCATCGTGGTCACCGTCGACGAGTTCCCGCTCGAGCAGGTGACGAAGCAGCTGAACAAGCTCATCAACGTCATCAAAATCGTTGAGCAGGATGACGATTCCTCTGTTGCACGTGAGCTTGTGCTGATCAAGGTTCGCGCAGACTCGAGCGTTCGCAGCGAGGTCATCGAGACCGTGAATCTGTTTCGCGCCAAGGTGATCGATGTATCGCCAGAAGCCGTGACGGTCGAGGCGACGGGCACGCGCTCGAAGCTCGATGCACTGCTGAAGATGTTGGAGCCCTATGGAATTCGAGAAATTGTTCAGTCGGGAGTCGTTGCCGTCGGACGTGGACCGAAATCGATCACTGCGTCGCGCTAGCGACCGAAGTGATGAACAACGTTAAATCCCAAGACGAAAGGTAATACCAGTGGCAGTCGAGATGTTCTACGACGATGATGCTGATCTGTCGATCATTCAGGGCCGCAAGGTCGCCGTCATCGGATACGGAAGCCAGGGCCACGCGCATTCGCTGAGCCTGCGCGACTCGGGTGTCGATGTTCGGGTCGGCCTCAAGGACGGCAGCAAGTCCCGCGCCAA
>JBBSSG010000207.1:0-5825 GCA_038242295.1 Mycobacteriales bacterium
GAGAAATCGCGGTCGTCAGAATCATGGCAATGGTCATGGTGATGTTGCGGCGAAGTCCGGTGAGAACCTCGCTGAAGATGAAACTTGCGCGCATCGGAGAATCCGGGCCCTTCGGTGTCTAAGGTCGAGATGGTCTGGTGCTGGAGGTAAAGCAGTCGGACGCTATCGTCCGACGCCGTAGACCCCACGGGCCTCGTCACGCACCACTCGGCCGTTGTCCAGTTCGATCACCCGTCGACGCATGGAGTCGACGATGTGATTGTCGTGTGTCGCCATCAATACCGTCGTGCCGGTTCGATTGATGCGCTCGAGCAACATCATGATGTCCTGGCTGGTATCTGGATCGAGGTTCCCCGTCGGCTCATCGGCGAGCAACACGAGGGGCCTGTTCACGAACGCGCGGGCGATAGCGACGCGCTGCTGCTCGCCGCCGGACAGCTCGGTAGGTAGTCGATCGGATTTTCCGCCCAGTCCAACAAGATCGAGCACCTCGGGAACCGTGCGCTTGATCATCGAACGAGG
This sequence comes from Mycobacteriales bacterium, assembly GCA_038242295.1. Classification (GTDB taxonomy): domain Bacteria; phylum Actinomycetota; class Actinomycetes; order Mycobacteriales; family Mycobacteriaceae; genus Rhodococcoides. Next base: position 523 of record JBBSSG010000207.1, read on the forward strand.
CTTACCGATGACCTCCAGAGCGAAGGCGACATTTTCGATGACCGTCTTCTGCTGCAGCAATCGGAAATCCTGAAAGACACAGCCCATACTCTGCCGCAGTCTCGGTACTCGCCGCGAGGACAAACGGTTCACGTGAAAGTCGGCTATATGAATGTCGCCCGAGGTCGGGCTCTCTTCTTTGAGAAGAAGTCGCATGAAAGTCGACTTGCCCGAACCTGATGGACCGATGAGAAAGACGAACTCTCCCTTGTCCACCGAAACCGTTACGTTGTCCAACGCGGGCCTGGTCGACGTCTTGTAGGACTTGGAGAGATTCGAGGTGCTGATCACGGGTCACCAGTGTAGTCCCTACTTGCCGACAACTGCCCCAGTCGAGTTTTTTCTAGGGTGCTCCCGTCGCCCCCGGGGCAGCTGGCACCGGTGGGAACAGTGAGCGGAGGTCTGGTGGCACCGTCAAACCAGGCATATACGTCGGCACTCGAGACGGAGAAGCTTCAGCTCCGCCCGTCGACGAACCAGGTGTCGCCGGTGTCGCACTGGCGGCCCCCGAACCGGTGCCGGATGGCTTCGGGGTCGTAGGCATCAGGGTCGTCGACGTCGAGTTGTAGTTCCGCGGATCGGTCTGCGGGGAGCCGGTCTGGAACTGACCGGGGTCGATGGCCGTCGGTCCGTTCTGCTCGCCTTCGTTGGCTGCCGATAGCTGGTTGTACAGCAAGCTGGTCAGCACAAAACAGATTCCGAGCAAGACTGTCGACGTTCGGACTCGTCCGAACAACCTCGGCGGAATTCGCCAGCTTCGTAGCGACCAAACGGGCTTGGACTCGGTCTTGTCAGGCTCCGTCACAGTTCTTTCTCCCGATCACGGTTCGAGCCTTCGCCTGCCACCCCTGCTGTGGAAACATCAGGACTGACGCTGATTCCCTCTGGTCGAAGCGCCGCTGCCACTCGCAACCTCAGCTCTCGACCGACCTGGAACTGCTTGCCTGGCAGCGTGCGAGCAACGAGACGCACGTTCACCTTGTCGACTTCGATGCTCTCGATACCCATGACAGAGGGCTCGTCGAGCAACAACGGCCGGATTGCGTGATCTGCGAATGCCGCATGCCCGACCGCGCGCAAAATTTCGTTGACCCGAGTCAGATCCGCAATCGACGGAATCGGAATATCGACAACGGCGCGCGCCCAGTCTTTCGAGAGATTGATCGATTTGACGATTTGGCCGTTCGGCACCGTGATCACTTCACCGTCGACACTACGAACACGGGTGACACGGAGGGTGACGTCCTCGACGGTCCCCATGGCGTCCTCGGCCGAGCCCAGCACGGCGATCTGTACTACATCACCGAACCCGTACTGTCGCTCGGTAATGATGAAGAAGCCCGCAAGAATGTCCTGCACCACCCGCTGAGCACCGAAGCCGAGGGCTGCGCCGAGGACTGCGGCCGGCGCGACCAAACCACTGACGGCGAACCCGAGCCGACGCAACACTTCGATAGTGACCAAGACATAGACCAGAGTCACCGCTACCCAGGTGATCACCTGAGCTAATGCGTGCCGATGCTTGGCGGCTTCGGACCTGACGAGTGCATCACTGTGCTGATAGTTCGAGTCGATGCGGGTGGTAATCCGCGATCCTGCCCACGAGATGAGGCGAGCAAGCAGAAGTCCGCCGAGGATGTACAGCACGATTTCGAGACCGCGAAGCCTCACCGCAACGGACAAGCCGAAATCAAGTGCATGTGACATCGCGGCTCTACTCTTCCCCGCGCATACGCCAACGAATCCCGGCTTCGAGGAACCCGTCGATATCACCGTCGAGCACTGACGACGGGTTGTTCACCTCGTACTCGGTCCGCAGATCCTTGACCATCTGATACGGGTGCAGCACATAAGAACGCATCTGATTGCCCCAGGAACTACCACCATCCCCCTTTAGCGCATCCATCTCGGCGCGCTCTTCCTTGCGCTTGACCTCGAGCAGCTTCGCCTGCAGAACCCGCATCGCGGACACCTTGTTCTGCAGTTGCGACTTCTCGTTCTGACATGTCACGACGATTCCCGTCGGTACGTGCGTCAACCGGACGGCAGAGTCCGTGGTGTTCACCGACTGGCCTCCCGGACCGCTGGACCGGTACACATCGACCCGCATGTCGTTCTCGGGGATCTCGATGTGGTCGGTGGTCTCGACTACTGGAAGAACCTCGACTTCGGCAAACGACGTCTGACGCCGACCCTGGTTGTCGAATGGGCTGATCCGAACAAGTCTATGAGTGCCCTGCTCCACCGACAAGGTGCCGTAGGTGTACGGCCCTTTCACCGCGAAAGTGGCGCTCTTGATTCCTGCTTCTTCAGCGTAAGAAGTGTCGTAGACCTCCACGCTGTAACCGTGCTTCTCGGCCCAGCGGATGTACATCCGCATGAGCATCTCCGCCCAGTCCGCAGCATCGATCCCGCCCGCGCCCGATCGAATATTCACCAGGGCTTCGCGCTGGTCGTACTCGCCGGACAGCAGTGTGCGCACCTCTGCAGCAGCAATGGCCTCACGCAGGGACGCGCGTTCGGCATCGGCGTCGGACGTTGCGGCTTCGGCGGCATCTCCTTCTTCTCCCTCCGCCAATTCGTATAGAACAGGTAGGTCATCGAGCCGCTGACGCAACTCTTCGACGCGTCGCAACTCCGCCTGGGCGTGCGAAAGCTGGCTGGTCACCTGCTGTGCATGATCCTGGTCGTTCCAGAGGTCAGGAGATGCGGCCTGGTGTTCCATCTCGTTGATCCGGCGACGCAATTCCTCGACATCGAGCACCGACTCGATTGTTCTGAGGGTAATGGCGAGTTCGTTCAGGTCTGCGGATACGTCAGGATGCACAAGAGAGAAGGTTACCGGCACTTGCGACGAAACCGGACCAGAGCGTCGGCACGAAGCGCCGACCATCGTCCATCTACTGTGTTGACGTGACTGCCTCCGCCGCTGACCTGCAGCTTGCCCTCGCCCTCGCCGACAAGGCCGACGTCATCACCAGGGGCAGATTTCTCGCACTGGACCTGGTGGTCGACGACAAGCCAGACCTCACACCGGTCAGCGACGCAGACCTCGCCGTCGAACAGATGATCCGGGAGACGTTGGCGGTACAGCTTCCCGGCGACTCAGTCCTCGGGGAGGAGTTCGGCGGCGATGCGGTCCTCGCCGGTCGTCAATGGGTGGTGGATCCGATCGACGGAACGAAGAATTTCGTCCGCGGCATCCCGGTCTGGGCCACCCTCGTGGCGTTGCTCATCGATGGCGTGCCGGTCGTCGGAGTAGTCAGTGCTCCTGCACTGAATCGTCGTTGGTGGGCAGCGGACGGCGCAGGTGCATGGACATCCTACGACGGGGGTGACGCACGAGCGATCTCGGTGTCCTCGGTTCACGAACTCGCTTCGTCGAGCTTGAGTTTCTCCAGCCTGTCCGGCTGGCGCGAACGCGGAACCCTGGACCGATTCGTCGAGTTGACCGATGCAGTCTGGCGCGTGCGCGGGTACGGCGACTTCTTTTCTTACTGCCTTTTGGCCGAGGGAGCGCTCGATATCGCGACTGAACCCGAGGTGTCGCTCTGGGATCTCGCCCCATTGGACATTTTGGTTCGAGAAGCCGGCGGCCACTTCACCTCACTGGAGGGAACCGATGGCCCACATGGAGGTAGCGCCGTGGCCACCAACGGAGTTCTGCACGACGAAGTTTTGAGTCGCTTAAGCCGCCGAACTGGTAGCACAAGCTCGGACGACGATCGATCACGCGGCTGAGGACACAACTTCTTACTCGGGAGTAGACAGCTATCTTACTCGGGAGTAAGATAGCTGAAGTCCGAGCCCGACACCGAGAAACAGCTGGTGATCATGAGCAAGCAAGACAGTGCGATCGAGCCGAAGCGCAAAGCGCCTCGCGACACATCCGCAGTTGGCCTGAACCCGTACAAGCGCGACGCCATAGGCACCGCAATGCGCTTGCTCACGGCCGTGACCGGATCCGGTCTGGCGGAGAAATACAATCTCCGTCAAACGATCGACCGAGTTACCTACGAGAGCACCAAGACGGGTTTCAAAACCCTCGGTGCAGCGACTCGTACGTTCGCAAAGGCTTCCGGAAGCGACGAGCCGAAGCGGCTCGAAGACTCCCCCATCAGAAATCTCGACTATTTCGACATCACGCCCGACGACGAGCAGCGGATGATCGTCGAGACGGTGAGGGAATTCGCCGACGAGATCCTTCGTCCCGCCGCGTTCGACGCCGACGCCTCTGCCTCCTCGCCCGAGGACCTGGTACGACGCTCCGCCGAGCTGGGTATCACGCTGATCAACATCCCCGAGGAGCTCGAGGGCGCAGCCACCGAGCGCGGGGCAGTGACCAATGCTCTCGTCGCCGAGGCGCTGGCCCACGGAGACATGGGCTTGGCGCTGCCGATCCTCGCGCCCAGTGGTGTCGCCGTTGCACTCACACAGTGGGGTACCGATGCGCAGCAGAAGACCTACCTCCCAGCCTTTGCCGGCGAGAAAGTCCCCAATGCCGCCGTCGTGGTCAACGAGCCTCGCGCTCTGTTCGATCCCTTTGCGTTGCAGACGAAGGCAGTCCGCTCACCCAGCGGCTTCAAGATCAACGGCGTCAAGAGTTTTGTTCCCGCCGCAGGTAGCTCCGAGCTCTTCGTCATAGCTGCCGAGCTCGAGGGGCGACCGTCCTTCTTCCTCGTCGAGTCCGACACCAAGGGACTCGTCGTCGAGGCAGACCCGAGCATGGGTCTTCGCGCTGCCAGCCTCGGTCGCATCATCCTCACCGACGTTGCGGTTCCAGAATCTGCACTCCTCGGCGACGGAGACGCCGATCAGCGGTCGCTCGAATACGCCGATGCCATCAGCCTCGCTCGCATCGGCTGGTCGGCTCTTGCTGTAGGCACCAGCCAGGCCGTACTCGACTACGTCATCCCGTACGTCAACGAGCGTGAGGCATTCGGCGAGCCGATCAGCAACCGTCAGGCAGTTGCCTTCATGGTGGCGAACATCGCGATCGAGCTCGATGGTCTTCGGCTGGTCACGCTGCGTGGCGCATCCCGAGCAGAGCAGGGCATGTCCTTCGCTCGTGAAGCCGCACTCGCCCGCCGTCTCGCCTCCGAGAAGGGTATGCAGATCGGCTCCGACGGTGTCCAGTTGCTCGGTGGACACGGCTTCACCAAGGAACACCCCGTAGAGCGCTGGTACCGCGACCTTAGAGCCGTCGGTGTCTCCGAGGGCATCGTCCTCATCTGATTCGCGCCCTTCCCCCTTGACGAACATGA
>JBBSSG010000208.1:0-5776 GCA_038242295.1 Mycobacteriales bacterium
GCAAGGGAAGCCAGGAACGATTCGCCTCCGGACAGTGTCTTCGCCGAGCGAACCACTCCGGTGTAGTCGTCGCGGATGTCGAGCCCCAATCCGCCTCGCCTTCCCCGTGATTCGGCCTCGTCCGAGTGCACGAACTCGTATCGTCCGGCGGACATTCGACGCAGACGCGTCGAGGCCGACTCGGCAACATCCTCCAATCTCGACGCCAACACGTACGACCGCAAAGACATCTTGCGAGAATTTTGCCCACGCCCGGCCACCACTTCGGCCAGCGCGGCAAGTTCGTCGTGTTTGTCCTGCATCGGCGCGGCGCGGTCGACTGCGGCCCAGAGCTGAGCAGCCAGGCCTTCGAGCTGTTCTGTCCGGCGCCGGCACTCGGCATGTTCGGCGACGGCTGCATGCAATTGCGCAGCGGCAACATCGACAGCCTCCTTGGCCGGGCCGGTCTCGACTGCACTGATGTCTTCGAGCGATGCGATCGCAGGTTCGGCCAGAACCTGCTCGGCGTGAGCTCTGACGTCATTGGCCGATGCGAGGTGCTTCTCGATCGACTCGGCCCGTGATGCTGTGACGACGTGGTGAACTGCATCATCAGCCGAATCGAAGCCAAATTCTTCGACCCTGGCGGTGATCGCGACAGTAAGCGTCTCTGCCTCGGTAGCGGCGTTCGCAGCCGCGAACCGTTTGTCGAGCAGATCTGTCGACGCTGCCATCAGCTGCTCGAATCGGGCGATGCGAAATTCGATGCTCTCCCCGCCGTCAACCGCGCCCGCGACGCGCACGCGCATCTGATGAACGGCTGTGCGCACCTGAGCTTCTCGAGCCGCGAGAGCAGCAACTGATGATTGTTGCTCGGCGATGACAGCTGCGAGGCGCTGATCTTCACCTCGCAACCGGGTCAGTCGGTCTCGCAGCGTGCTCAATTCATCCGCTTCACCGCGCGCTTTCGACAGCGCCGCGGTCATCTTGTCGAGAGCCTCGATCAGTTCTGCGCTGTCCCGATCTCCAGATCGGGACGCGAGGGCATCTACCATTCGGACGAGCGCGGCGAGCTCCGTTGCTTTCTTCTCGACAGCGGTGGCCGCCTTCTGCTCCCGGGCTGACGCGGACTCCTCGTCCGCCTTCGAGATGGTGGAACCAGCAGCGAGTGCAGGGTTCGGATGCGATTCGGAGCCACAGACCCCGCACGGGATGCCATCGACGAGCCGTGAAGCCAGCTCTGCTGCCATTCCAGAGAGTCGTTGCTCTCGCAGATCAAGGGTCTGTGTGCGCGCTGCGTTGAACGCTGCCCTTGCGCTCTCGTGCTTCTTCTCTGTCTCAGCAAGCTTCGTACGCGCCCTCGACAGTTCACCGGCGGCCGCGACCGCGTCCGCGATGCGCGCCGACTCTTTGTCCAGTGACGGGACCTCGGCAGCAGCGAGCACTGCAGACTGAACCGCAGCCTCTACCTGCTCGATATCGGCGGGCAATACAGATTTGTCGGCCCGCGCAGCGTCGATACCTCGCTCGACGGCGGCCCGCTCGGTAGCGAGATCCTGAGCCGTCTTTTCTTCGATGTCTGCACGGCCGGCGATCTTTCTGAGCTCCTCGAGCGCACTCACCTCGGTAGTCCACGCGCGTACTGCGGCGGCAACGGCAACTCGGTCAGCGACGGGCGCCGTCGGGGACTCCTGCAGTTCGGTCAACACTTTTTGGGACCCGTCGATGCACGCAAAGGCGCGTTGCGCTTGGTCGTATTCCTTGGTTGCCACGCCGAGTCTTGTTGTTGCGAGCGTATATTCGGACACCAATGCGGCAATCGGTCCGGCAGCAGCCGCACGGTTCAGTTCACGGCGGAGCGCATCACGTTCTGCCACACCCGCATGGAACTGCGATAACTGCGCTTGCGCAGCGCTTCTACGTTGCACGAGCGCAAGCGTGGTTTCGAGGTGTCTGAGGGTCTCGACGGCCGTGTCCGAATTGACGCGGGCCAGGGTCAGCGCCTCGGTGGACCTGGTGAACGCTGCGCGCGAGGCATCCAGAACATCGGCTGCCCATTCGACCGGAGCGCGATCGAGCCGTTCCTCTTCCCCTGAGGCAGTCGAGATTTGGCCGGCGAGTTTGTCGATCGCAATGCGGCTGGACTCCAACGCGGCGGCACCGGAGCGCCGCCGGTCGGCAAACCACTCTTCGACGTCGCCGAACCGATTGGTATCGAACAATCGCTCCAGAAGATTGCCGCGCTCGTCGCTGTCCGCCCGTAGGAATCGCGCGAACTCGCCCTGAGGCAACAAGACCACCTGGAAGAACTGATCGGCACTCATCCCGAGCGCGACACCGATAGCTTCTCCGATCTCGTCGATGCGGGTGAGATTCTGTCCTTTGCCGTCCAGCCAGGCCAACGACGCTTTGGCATTCTGTTTGGTGGTGCCGGCTCCCCGCTTTTTCGGCCGGGAGTATTCGGGACTACGAACGATCCTGACCCGTCGACCACCGAGCGTGGCGTCCAATGCAACCGTCGGAACGGCCCCGGGCTCGGCGTGATCCGACAACAGTCGCTTGCCCTCTTTGCGGGCGCCGGGAACGGTGCCGTAAAGGGCGAAGGCGACAGCGTCGAGAATCGTCGTTTTACCCGCACCGGTCTGCCCGTGCAGCAGAAACAGCCCATCGGCGCCGAGGGCGTCGAAGTCCACGGTCTCGGTGCCGGCGAATGGGCCGAACGCAGTGATCTCGAGGCGATGCAGTCTCATGCAGTTTGGCCGAAAAACTCGTCAGTCGTCTTGGCTGCGCGGTCATCCTCACGCTGCACACTGACCAATGCACGTTCGAGCAACTCGATCTCCGATGCACTGGGCACACTTCGCATATCGGTGACGAACGACGCGACGATCTCGTTGTCGGTTCGGCCCTTGACCCGATCGCCGTAGCGCAGTCCCAGATCTCCCATCGGACGGTTCCATTCGAGGTGAACGGCATGCGAGAAGCGCGACTGAAGGGACCGCATGGCGTCCACCGGCCGTACCGGATCGGTCAGAATTGCTGATACGTAATGCTGTTCAGCTACTGCGAATCGCTCCTCGGAGAGCAACTGCTCCAGCGTCCCCTCCAGTTGGCTCAGTCCGCGGACGACAGGCAAATCGACCCGCCCGACCGATTCGACTCCGTCAGAGCCGAGTGCGAGCACCCATACAGCCTTGCGGTGGCTTCGCTCACCGAAAGAATAGGGCAGCGGTGAACCGGAGTAGCGGACCGTGTCTCGGAGCTTCTGCGGAGAATGCAAGTGCCCCAAGGCGACATAGTCCACGCCGTCGAACGCGGAGGCGGGTGCTGTTTCGACCCCGCCCACCGAGATGGACCGTTCCGAACCAGTTGCCTCGCCGCCCACAATGAACGCATGAGCTAGAACCACCGATCGCGGAGCACTGCCGTCTGCGCGCCGCTGCTCCAAGTCCGCCTTGACACGGCCCATTGCCGCGTTCAGAACTTCTGCGTGCGTGCGCGCGGAGGGAATATCGAGTTCGGCCCGGGTGGTTTCCGGCTCCAGATACGGGATTCCGTAGAACGCGACCGGCCCGAACTCGTCGTCGATGATCACGGGGCTACCGACATCGGCGACCCGAGTCATGAGATGAAGTCCGCCCGCCGCGGCGAACGCTGCACCCGCGCCGAGCCTTGCCGGCGAGTCGTGATTACCCGACGTCGCGACGATGACGGCGCCCGCCGCGCGGATAGCTTCCAAGCCCCTGTTGCAGACGAGCACTGCATCGGCGCTGGGCACCGCACGATCGTAAATATCCCCTGGCACCACGACGACGTCGATACTGTGCGCCGCAACCAGATCCGCGATGGACGTGAGCGCGGCGGCCTGGTCGGCAAGCAGATCTACGCCGTGGAAGGACCGCCCGATGTGCCAGTCGGACGTGTGCAGGATCTTCATGACAGCGACGCTAATCGCAGCCACCGACAAACTCTGCCAACCACGGCGGCCTGTCGGTGGTCGGGCCCGGGCGTTTTTCCTGTCGCAGCTCCGCCGAACGAAACGTGTCGGTGCCATCGTGCATCATCTGCTGCATGAACGCACTCACTGCTTTGGGCATGGTGTTCGCCCTCGTTCTCGGGGCCGCGATCGGATGGCTGTTACATGCATCGAGAACCGGAGACCGCGCTGTGCGCGCCGAAGCGCAGCTGGCAGCACTACGGGACAACGAAGAACTGCTCCGTCGCTCACTCGCCGCGAGCAACGAGGACTCGGCCAGGAGGCATTCGGGAGTGATCGGGCAGCAGGTGTCACATCTCGTCGAACCGCTGCACGACGCCGTCGACGCACTCACCGAGCATGTCCGCCAGGTGGAGCACAATCGTATCCGTGCCTATGCGGGCCTGACGGAGCAAGTCTCGGGCATGCACAGAGCATCAGTGCAGCTTTCGACACAGACGTCGCAATTGGTGACGGCCCTCCGCGCGCCGCAGATCCGTGGCAGATGGGGCGAGATTCAGCTCGAGCGTGTCGTCGAATTGGCGGGCATGGTCAAGCATTGTGATTTCGACACTCAAGTAACCAAAGATGGAATCCGACCCGACATGATCGTTCGGCTCGCAGGTGGCCGGCAGATCGTCGTCGACGCCAAGGTTCCGTTTGCTGCCTATCTCGATGCTGCGCAGGAAGAGGACACAGACAATCGCGCCAAGCAGATGACACGACATGCGCGTCATCTACGTACGCACGTCGATCAGCTGGCCGCAAAAGAGTACTGGCGCTTATTCGAGCCGACCCCGGAGTTCGTCGTGTTGTTCGTGCCGGGTGACCCGTTTCTCGACGCGGCGCTCACGTCAGATTCGACCCTGCTGGAGTATGCCTTCACCAGAAACGTGATTCTTGCCACCCCGACCACTTTGGTCGCTCTACTGAGGACTGTGGCCTACACCTGGAAGCAGGAATCGCTCGCCGAAGATGCAGCCCGCATTCAACAGCTCGGGCGCGAGCTGTACACCCGACTCGGGGTTGTCTCGTCTCATTTGGACAAGCTCGGAGGGCAATTGGGGAAGGCCGTCGACTCCTTCAATGCGACGGTCGCCTCCGTGGATTCACGGGTAGGTGTGACCGCGCGAAAGCTTCATGAACTGGAGTTGTTCGATGCCGATGTAGTGCCAGTACGACGGGTCGACACACGGCCTAATTCGTCCGATTCGTCGCAATCACTGAGCCAATTCGGTCATGTCAACGACGCGGTGGGTTGAACAGCCGCTAACCTCGGGGGGTGTCTTCCTCCCAAAGCGCCCGTGCAGGGGTGCCGCTGGACCAACGTTCAGCGCTCGCCTCCGTGCCCGGCGTCCCGGCTTGGGGGGCAGTGGCGATCACTGTCGGCGCATGTTTTCTGGGCTTCATCATCGATGCGGTCCGAGGAACAGAGCTCACATCCGTATTCGCGTGTTTCTACCTCATCGGCGTCGTCGCAGCGGCGGTGCTCGTCTACTACCGCGGCCTGTTCACAGCCATGGTCCAGGCTCCGCTGATTCTCTTCGCAGCGGTACCGCTGGCGTACCAATACTTTACGGACAACCCTGGCACCACTCTCAAAGACATCCTGCTCAACGTCGCGATTCCTCTGGTCAACCGCTTTCCGATCATGCTTTTGGGAACAATTCTGGCGCTCGTCGTCGGTGGCACTCGAATTTTTCTCAAGAAGCGGGCACGCAACGCCCCCGCTAATGCTGCCGCTCGCTCAGTCCGAGATCGCGCCAAGCCATCGCGGCCCGGGACGCCGCGCAGTCGGGACGGGGAACCCCAAAGCCGAGA
>JBBSSG010000209.1:0-5741 GCA_038242295.1 Mycobacteriales bacterium
ATCCACCCCATATTCCATTTCATGTTGAAGCCGAGGCCGCCGACACTGGTCGGACGGGTGACGCCGGGCCACGCCGTCGACTCCTCGGCGACAGTGACAACCCCGCGGAACTTCTTGTGGACGGTTGCGTTCATCTCCTGCAGGAACGCCACAGCTTCGAGGTTCTCGCGGCCCCCGTGAATGTTGGGGGTCCACCCACCTTCGGGGCGTGAGTAATCGAGGTACAGCATCGATGCGACGGCATCGACACGAAGACCATCGATGTGGAACTCTTCGATCCAGAAGAGGGCGTTCGCGACGAGGAAGTTACGAACCTCGCTGCGACCGAAGTCGAAAACCAGTGTGCCCCAGTCGAGTTGCTCGCCGCGTTTCGGGTCGCCGTGTTCGTACAGTGGGCCGCCGTCGAACTGGGCCAGGGCCCATTCGTCTTTGGGGAAGTGCGCGGGAACCCAATCCACGAGCACGCCGATGCCGGCCTCGTGCAGGTGATCGACGAAGTAACGGAAGTCGTCCGGGCTGCCGAACCTGGACGTCGGAGCGTAGTACGAGGTGACTTGATATCCCCACGATCCACCGAACGGATGCTCGGCGACGGGTAGTAGTTCGACGTGGGTGAAACCTGTCTCGTGAATGTATTCCGCGAGCTGTCGGGCGAGTTCGCGATAATTCAGGCCCGGACGCCAGGACGCGAGATGGATTTCGTAGACACTCATCGGGCCTGACATCGGCTCGACGTCGCCGCGCGAATCGATCCACTTCGCATCGGTCCACTCGAACTCGGATTGCGTCACCACAGACCCGGTAGCAGGAGGGATTTCGGCGGCGAACGCCATCGGGTCGGCTTTGTCGCGCGCAACACCGTCGGCTCCGTGGACGCGATACTTGTAGATGGTCCCGGCCCCGATATCGGGGATGAACAATTCCCATACGCCGGTCGAACCGAGCGCGCGCATCGGGAAGCTTTGCCCAGCCCAGCCATCGAATCCGCCGATGACGGTGACTCCGGCTGCGGCAGGTGCCCACACGGCGAACGAAGTTCCACTTACCTCGCCGTCGGGCGTGGTGTAGTTCTGCTGGTGCGCACCGAGGATGTCCCAAAGCCGCTCATGGCGACCTTCCCCGAAGAGATGAAGATCGAGCTCACCGAGAGTGGGAAGGAAGCGGTATCCGTCGGCGGACTCGACAGTGCTGCCCCCGGGCCACGTCACCACCAGGCGGTAGTCCGTCAGATCCTCGACAGGAACGAGTGCCGAGAAGATGCCATGGGCGACTTGAGTCAGCGGGTAGTCGACTCCGCCGATCCGTGCGAGGACCGACTCCGCGTTCGGCTTCAGCGCACGGATTGCGGTGCCGCCTTCGACCGCATGGGCGCCGAGAACCGAGTGCGGGTTGTAATGCGTGCCCTCGGCGAGCAGTTCTATGTCGTTGCTGCTCGGTGACGCAATGTCAGAGTTCTTCGATATGTCACTCACGTAGATTCCCACTCACTTCCGGTTGCCGCGATAGGCCAATTCGAGTCGTGCGGGGTAGGGGATCGGGGGCAGAGCAAAAATGTGCGCTACCGACTTCCATGGCTCGAGCCTGACGAAATTGGCTTGTCCCCAGTGAAATTGCTGACCGTTGACCTCGTCGGTGACAGTGAGGCTGTCTTGCCAGTCGAGCCCGATCTGGGGCATATCGAGCCAAATCGTTCCCTCTTCGGCCCCGAACGGATTGAGATTGATCACCACGAGAACCGAGTCGCCAGTACTGGGATCGAACTTCGAATATGCAATCAGAGCGTCGTTGTCCATGTGGTGAAAGTGAATGTTGCGAAGCTGCTGCAGGGCCGGATGGTTTCGTCTGATGGAGTTCAAAGCTCCCAGCCATGGTTCCAGCGATTCACCCCGAGCCAACGCGCCGTCGAAGTCTCGCGGACGCAGCTGATACTTTTCCGAGTCCAGGTACTCCTCGCTACCGGCTCGCACGGCCTGATGTTCGTAAAGTTCGTAGCCCGAGTACACGCCCCAGGTCGGAGACATCGTCGCTGCAAGGGCAGCCCGCAATGCGAACATTCCCGGTCCGCCGTGCTGCAGGCTTTCGTGCAAGATGTCAGGGGTGTTGACGAAGAGGTTCGGGCGTGCGTCGTCGCTGCGCCGAGCGTGTTCCTCCGCGAACTCCGTGAGTTCCCACTTCGCCACCCGCCAGGTGAAATATGTGTACGACTGCGTGAAGCCGCGTTGGGCCAAGCCGTACATGCGCGCCGGCCGGGTGAACGCCTCGGCAAGAAACAGCACCTCGGGATGCGACTTCTTGACCTCCGCGATCAGCCACTCCCAGAAGTCCGGCGGCTTGGTGTGTGGATTGTCCACCCGAAAAATCTTGACCCCAAGGTCAATCCAGTGGTGCACGGCGCGCAGTACCTCGCGGTAGATCCCGCGGCGATCGTTGTCGAAGTTCACCGGGTAGATATCTTGGTACTTTTTCGGCGGATTCTCGGCGTAAGCAATGGTGCCGTCCGGAAGAACCGTGAACCACTCGGGGTTGGTCTCGGCCCACGGATGATCAGGCGCTGCCTGTAAAGCCAGATCCAGCGCCACCTCGAGATCGAGCGCCTCCGCAGCGTCGACGAACGCACGAAAATCGGCCTCGGTACCCAGTTCCGGATGGATCGCGTCGTGGCCGCCGTCCTTGGAACCGATCGCCCACGGTGAGCCGACGTCGTCGGGGCCGGGTGTCAGCGTGTTGTTCGGGCCTTTGCGGTTGATCGAACCGATGGGGTGAATCGGAGGAAGGTAGACGACGTCGAATCCCATGCGGGCGATCCTGGGGAGCTGTTCGATCGACGTCGCGAAGGTGCCGTGACGCGGCGAGCCGTCCTCGTTCCAGCCGCCGGTGGAACGAGGAAAGAACTCGTACCACGCGCCGTTGAGTGCTCGCGCTCGGTCGACCCAAATGTAGACCGCTGCCCCGCGGGTCACCAGTTCGCGAAGCGGATACTCACTGAGCAACTCGGTGACCGGACGAGCGAAGGCAGGGGAGACGCGAGCGGGCAGTTGCCGATCGGTGTTGCGGAGCGCTGCGGCGACGTCGGTCAGTAGCGTGCGCTGATCGTCAGGAACTCCTGCGGCCGCACGCTCGAAGACGCGTGCGCCGATCTCGAGGTCGTTGGCGAGTTCGGCCGCGCTTTGGCCGACGCCGAGCTTGGCCTCGACGGCGTGTCTCCAGGTCGTGACCGGATCGCTCCACGCTTCGATCCGGCAAATCCAATAACCGGGAGCGGTGGGAGTGAAGAGAGCGTCGAACGTGTCCGGTTCGAGCCCCGGTGTCATCGTGATCCGTAGAGGAGTGCGCAGTCCTGGGCCGCGAACCGCGAGTGTGGCCGCTACTGCGTCGTGGCCCTCTCGCCACACGTCTGCCGAAACTGGAAATGCTTCACCCACCACTGCTTTCGCGGGGTATTTCCCGGTGGCCGTGTCTGGAAGGACATTGTCGATACCGAGTCGACCTGTCACTTCACGCTCCGTTCTTCGCTGGACTGTGGTGCCTGATGGTCGGCGTGCTTTGAAATACAACCGTAGTGCAGTAGCGGCAACCGCGCGTCCGTCCTTCCGACAAGATTGGCAAGCAGGTGCGCAGCGTCGCTACGGGTGGGTAGGGTTCGACCCGTGAAAGCCTTGCGTCGGTTCACTGTCCGAGCCCACCTTCCCGAGCGTTTGAGTGCCCTCGAGGAGCTGTCGACAAACCTCCGCTGGTCGTGGCACTCGCCAACGCAGCAGTTGTTCGAGGAGATCGATCCGCCGCTGTGGGTCGAAACCGAGCGAGATCCAATCGGGTTGCTGGGCGCAGTAGCGCCGGCTCGATTGCAGGCGTTGGCTGCCGACTCCGGCTTCACGGCGCGGCTCGACGAGTTGGCCGCCGACCTTCGCGACTATCTGTCCCGATCGCTGTGGTACCAGAAGCAGCAGAAGAGCGACAGTTCGCTCCCCTCCGGAATCGGGTACTTCTCGATGGAGTTCGGCGTCAGTGAGGTGTTGCCCAACTACTCGGGTGGATTGGGCATCCTGGCCGGAGATCATCTGAAAGCTGCGTCCGATCTGGGACTGCCGTTGATCGGCGTCGGACTGCTGTATCGCTCCGGTTATTTTCGACAGTCGCTGTCGGCCGAGGGCTGGCAGACAGAGAAGTACCCCTCGCTCGATCCTCAGGGGCTGCCGTTGCGTCTGCTGACCGATCCGGCGGGGACGCCTGTCCTGATCCACGTGGCCATGCCCGGCTCGCGGGTACTCCGAGCTCGCGTCTGGATCGCTCAGGTCGGACGGGTGCCGCTGCTGCTACTCGACTCCGACATTCCCGACAACGACCCCGAATTGCGCGGCGTCACGGACCGGTTGTACGGAGGCGACCAGGACCACCGAATCAAGCAAGAGATCTTGGCGGGAATCGGCGGAGTGCGAGCCATTCGGGCGTACACCCACGAGCACTCTTTGCCCGACCCAGAAGTTTTCCACATGAACGAGGGCCACGCAGGTTTCCTCGGTGCCGAACGAATCCGCGAACTCGTCACCGCCGAAGGCCTGGATTTCGATGCAGCTCTTGCTTCGGTGCGCTCGGGCACCGTCTTCACCACGCACACCCCCGTCCCGGCCGGAATCGACCGATTTCCGGCAGACCTGGTGCGGCACTACTTCGGCAGTAGCGACGGATCTGCAGAGTCCGCTCTGTTGCCCGGGCTTTCCATGGAGCACATTCTCGCGCTCGGCGCCGAAGGCGACCGTTCGGTGTTCAACATGGCGCACATGGGTCTGCGTCTGGGGCAGCGTGCCAACGGAGTGTCCAAGCTGCACGGCTCGGTCAGTCGGCAGATGTTCAGCGACCTCTGGCGCGGGTTCGACGCGGCCGAGGTACCGATCGGTTCGGTCACCAACGGAGTTCATGCACCGACGTGGGCTGCCAGGGAGTGGATGGAACTTGCGCATGAGGTCGTCGGCGCGCGCGCTCTCGAAGAAGCGCGCGGTTGGGAGCAGCTGCGCACCGTGTCGTCGGAGAGACTCTGGTCGACGCGAAACGAACTCCGCGGACAACTCGTCGACGAGGTTCGGCGCCGGGTACGTCGGTCGGCGCTGGAGCGGGGCTCCACCGCAGCGGAAATCGGTTGGACATCAGGGGTCTTCGATCCGAATGTGCTGACCGTCGGCTTTGCGCGACGAGTGCCGACCTACAAGCGACTGACATTGATGCTCCGCGAACCCGAGCGGCTGCGCCGAATGCTCCTCGATCCGGAGCGTCCGGTGCAGTTGGTCGTCGCAGGCAAATCTCACCCGGCCGATGACGGCGGTAAAGCCCTCATTCAGCAGATCGTTCGATTTGCCGACGAGGCGGACGTGCGTCACCGCATCGTGTTCCTGCCCGACTACGACATGTCGATGGCGAAGTTCCTGTACTGGGGATGCGATGTGTGGCTGAACAATCCGTTGCGGCCACTCGAAGCCTGCGGCACATCGGGAATGAAGTCTGCCCTCAACGGCGGCCTCAACCTTTCGATCCGCGACGGTTGGTGGGACGAGATGTACGACGGCGAGAACGGTTGGGCCATCCCGACGGCCGACGGCGTCACCGACGAGAACAGACGCGACGACCTCGAGGCCTCCGCGCTGTACGAACTTCTCGAACAGTCTGTTCTACCGAAGTTCTACGACCGCATCGACGGCGTTCCGACGAGGTGGATCGAAATGGTCCGGCACACCCTCGAACATCTGGGA
>JBBSSG010000210.1:0-5687 GCA_038242295.1 Mycobacteriales bacterium
ACGGAGCCTCGCCCTTGCGTGCAACAGCGATGACGTCGCGGCGGAACTCCTCGGGAAATGCTTTCGGCATGGGTAACATCCTTTCACCGTGAGGAGCGATCCTCACAGATCAGATGTCAACCAAAGCCAGGGCAGTCCCCACTGCTGATGGCTCCCGTTTCACGCATACCGAGGGGGAATTTCTTTATACGTTGAGTTCAAGTGGGGAACTATCGAAGGTGGATTACAATCGCGGTGCCGTAATCTACAGCGAAACCCTGCCTATTAGTGGCCCAGGGGTGTTGTCGGCAACTTTCGAAGGTGAGTCGGTCTACCTTGTCACTCGCCCAGACGAAAATGGGAACCGTCAAAACGTACAAAGGGTGGATCTAACGAATCCATCGTGTATTTCTGACGCCGTCCCTTTGGAGGGGTACGACACGTTATCCGAAAGGGCTCGAGTAGTCCGTGGAGACTCCTCGTATATGGCCACGCAAACGATCTTCCCTTTACACAAGGAGAATGTTATTGCTTGCTCAACGAATTAAATGCTCGTCCATCTCAGGTCACGTTTCACGTTCTAGCTTGGTGAGGCAGAGCACCCTCAGGAAGACTAGATCCTGAGGGGGCTCTTCTCTATCAGGCAATCCAAGGTGGTGTACCGGAGTTCAAACCAAACAAGCCTCGCCAGCTTGGATGAGAAAACGCGCACTCACACAGAGATCTCGCGCCTCGCCAGTTTCCCGGTTGCGTTGCGGGGCAGTCGGTCACCGGTGATTCGCCAACGACTTGGAACCTTGTAGTAGGCCAGCCGCTCCGCCGTCCAGGCCTTCAGTTCGTCTTCGTCCAGTACTGATCCTGGACGGAGTACTACCACTGCCGAAACCTCTTGGCCGAGGTCATCGTGCGGCGTTCCGATGACGGCGCATTCGATCACATCGGGATGCTCGTCGAGGCACTGCTCGATCTCGACCGGGTAGATGTTCTCACCCCCGCGAAGGATCAGGTCCGAGCGTCGGCCGGTCAATCGAAGTCTGCCGTTCTCGATCAAACCGTAGTCCCCGGTTCGCAACCACCGTCCGGGCGAGATGGCCGCGTCGGTTGCGGCCTCGTCCTCCCAGTATCCGAGCATGACGAAGGGGCTGCGGACGCACACTTCACCTTCGGTGCCGTCGGGCAGCCATTCGCCGAACGGATCGCGGATCTCGAGGCTGACGGTGATGATGGGCCGCCCCAATGTGCCTGGAAACATATCGAGCTCCGGCCCTGCAGCAACTGCGATTGCCGTACTGCATTCGGTGAGGCCGTAGCTGTCCACCAACGCGTGCTTGGCGAACGCCACCTTGGCGCGCAACCTGTCCTTGAACGCGACCGACGACGGCGCGGATGCGAGGGAGAAAGCAGTCAACGACGTCAGATCGTAGCGGTCGAGATCGTCGTGTTCGACGAGTCGGGCTGCCATGGTCGGTACGGCACCCCAGTTGGTCACGCGCTCACGCTCAACGAGTCCGAGGACTGCGTCGATATCGAAAGATCCCTGGTTCATGATGACCGCGCCGCCGGTGGCCAGGCGCGGAACCACCAAATTGTGGAGACTGGCGATATGAAACAACGGCGAAGTGAGTAGATATCTTCTATCGCTCGGGGCCGACGGGTCGTACTCGACGCCACTGAACCCGGCGATGACAGCATCGCTGAATCGGTGGTAGTCGGTCACGGCCAAGATGTTGCGCTGAGAGTGCAACGCGCCCTTGGGTCTACCGCTCGTTCCACTCGTGTACAGGATGGCTGCCGGATCGTCTTCATCGACGACAGTAAGGGGAAGCGGAGCATCGCGGTGCTTCTCCAGAAGTTCCGGTAGGTCGTGGTCCATCGTCAATACTGGGGTGTCGAGGCCCATATCGGCCAGAGTGGCGGCACGTTTCGCATCGGCGACGATGACTCTCGGCCGGCTGTGCGTCACGCCGTATTCGATTTCGCGGGCTACCCACCAGCTGTTCAGAGCAACAGTGATAGCGCCCAGCGCTTGTGTAGCCCAGAACGTGATCACCCATTCCGGCGAGTTTGCGGCGAGGATCGCAACGCGGTCTCCTTTGCCGACCCCGTAGTCCTCGCGCAGTGCAGTCGCCAGCGCCGCGACCGCGACACCGTGCTCCGCATACGACATGCGCCGATCGGGGGTGACGAGATAGTCCCGGTCACCCCACATCGTCGCCGCGGACAGTAGTTCTCCCACGCCCCGCATTCGATGCTTCATTACCGGCATTCGAGTGCCCAGGACCGGCTCCTCGACCAGTTCGAAGCGGCCCCCGGACCCGGTGAGATTGGTCATCACCTGATCGAGCTGCAACTGAGGATCTATCGAAGCAGTCATTAAACGGGCCTTTCGTCCTCGGGCACATGTACCGGTTCAAGATGACACGTAGCGCTCTGCGACTGACGATCATTACCACTGAGCGAGACTGGGCCGTCGAGTAGGCGTAGACGGTGGTTACGTTCGTCAGCAATCGGAGCTGGAGGAACACTTATGACCATAGATCTCGATCCGCCCACTGTGAAGGTCGATCCGTTGGCGCCGGCCAAGCTCGGACCGATCACTCTGCGTAATCGGATCATCAAAGCGGCGACCTACGAGGGATTGACGCCCAAGGGGCTCGTCACCGATAAACTGATCGAGTTCCATCGTCTTCCCGCCGCGGGCGGCGTCGGTATGACCACCGTTGCGTACTGCGCGGTCGCTCCCGATGGACGGACCGCCCCGGGGCAGATCACCTGGCGCGACGACGCCATGCCGGGCCTTCGAAAGCTGACCGACGCGATTCACGCCGAAGGTGCGGCAGTTTCCGCACAGATCGGGCACGCCGGGCCGGTAGCCAGCGCGAAATACAACGGCGCTCCCGCGCTGGCTCCCAGCATTCAATTTCGGATGACGACGCAGTCGCTGGCACGAACGGCCACGCTCGCCGATATCGAACGCATCACCGCCCAGCACGTCGATGCAGCCAAGCGCGCGATCGAGGCCGGGTTCGATGCGATCGAGCTGCATTTCGGCCACAACTACTTCATCAGCTCGTTTCTGAGCCCCCGGATCAATCGGCGCAAAGACAAATACGGCGGCAGCCTCGAAAATCGCGCCAGGCTTGCACTCGAAACTGCGCGTGCGGTACGGGATGCAGTCGGCAATCGAATTGCCATTATCGCCAAGCTCAACATGGACGACGGCGTCCGTGGTGGTTTCTGGATCGACGAGGCAATACAGGTCGCCAAGTGGCTCGACGCGGACGGATCGCTCGACGCGCTCGAGCTCACGGCGGGAAGTTCACTTCTCAACCCGATGTATCTGTTCAAGGGCGACGCACCGCTCCGCGAGTTCGCTGCGGTGATGCCGCAGCCGACGAAGCTCGGTATCAAGTTGGTGGGCAAGCATTTCCTGAAGGAATACCCTTACCGAGATGCGTATCTCCTCGACGACGCGCGCCAGATACGCGAGGCAGTGAAGATGCCGTTGATCCTTCTCGGCGGGATCACCGGCAAAGCAACGATAGATCTCGCGATGGAATCGAACTTCCAATTCGTCGCGATCGCTCGCGCGTTGCTGCGTGAACCCGACCTGGTCAATCGAATTGCCGCACAGACGCACAGGCCGGGCCTGTGCAACCACTGCAACAAGTGCATGACCGCGATCTACGGCGGAACCCACTGCGTGTTGCGTAAGCCCTGACCTGACAACATGTTCTCGACAAGGAGAGTCAACTGTGCCGAACGGTGAGTCCACTGTAGTGGACGGGAAAGTCGCTGTGCAGGAGCCGGAATCGGCTGAGACACTTGGAGAAGCCGCGGTGTCGAATGGACAGCCCACGGTGCAGCGCGGAACCGTTGCCGAGATGCTTCTCGATCGATTGGGCGACGACCATTTCGGACTGCGTACCCGTCAGCAGGACTGGACGTGGGACGAAGTAGTTCACGAGAGTGCGGCGCGCGGCGGTTTGGCCGAGTCGTTGCGGGGCGAGGGACCGTTCCACATCGGCGTGCTGCTGGAGAACACGCCTGAATTCGTGTTCTGGCTCGGCGGCGCGGCGTTGGCGGGCGCTGCGATCGTCGGGATCAATCCGACGAGGCGGGGCGCCGAACTCGAAGCCGAGATTCGCTACGTCGATTGTCAGCTGATCGTCACCGATAAGGCCGGGAGAGAACTCCTTTCCGGTTTGGACCTCGGTCTTTCGGACGACCGGTTTATTCTCGTCGACGATCCTGAGTACCCGGACAGGTGTGCCGGATTCAGGCTTCAGACGCCGGTAGCAGCTACCTCGGTCGACGAAGCCAGCCTGTTCTTGTTGCTGTTCACCTCCGGCACAACGGGTGCATCGAAAGCGGTCCGTTGCAGCCAAGGGAGACTCGCGCGCCTCGCGTACTCCAACTCGGCAAAATACGGACATTCGAGAGACGACGTCGATTACTGCTGCATGCCGCTCTTCCATGGCAATGCACTGATGGCACTGTGGGCGCCCGCCCTCGCCAATGGTGCCGTCGTATGCCTGACCCGCAAGTTTTCCGCGTCACGATTTCTGTCCGATGTCCGATTCTTCGAAGCAACCTTTTTCACCTACGTCGGGAAGGCACTGGCCTATTTGATGGCGGTGCCGGAGTCCGGCGACGACCGCGACAACACACTCGTCCGCGGTTTCGGCACCGAAGCATCCCCGGAAGACAAGGTCGAGTTTGTGCGCCGATTCGGGGCCGAACTGTACGAGGGGTACGGATCGAGCGAAGGGGCAGGTTCGGTGGCGCTCGATCCGAATGCCCCCGACGGCGCATTGGGTCGTCCTGCGCACACAAATATTGCGATTGTCGACCCTGATACGCTCGAACTCAAAGGACGTGCGCGGTGCGATGAGTACGGTCGAGTCCTCAACCCTGACGAATGCATCGGCGAAATGGTCGATAAGGCGGGTGCGTCTGCCTTCGAGGGGTATTACAAGAACGAGGACGCGATCGCAGACCGCCTACGCCATGGGTGGTACTGGACGGGCGATCTGGGATACATCGACGAAGAGGGCTTCATCTACTTCGCCGGCCGCAAGGGTGACTGGATCCGAGTCGACGGCGAGAACACCTCTGCCTTGATGGTGGAACGCGTCATCAGGCGACATCCGAAGGTAATCGCCACTGGTGTCTATTCGGTGCCCGACGCACGTTCCGGTGATCAGGTGATGGCTGCGATCGAAGTCTCCGAAGTCGAAAACTTCGACGTCGCCGACTTTGCCTCGTTCATCAGCGCGCAAGACGATCTGGGTACCAAATCGGCGCCACGTTTTCTGCGAATCTCGACCGAGTTGCCGGTAACGGGATCCAACAAGATTCTCAAACGGCAATTGCAGCAGCAGTATTGGCGCTGCGAGGACTCCATATTTCGTTGGGAGGGTCGTGGAAAACCCAGTTACAGCCTGATGACCGAGAAGGACAAAGACGCGTTGGAACGAGAATTCGACGTACATGGACGCCGCCGGGTCCTACCTGCCTGAGCCCGCTCTGTCTCTTCTCCCGTTGACCGGGACTGTGCGAAGCAAGTGCCGATCGACTCGTTAGCGTCCGAAGTCAGGTAGCGACAGCCGGTGTCAGGCACGAGGAGTGGACCGATGGATCTGAAAGAAACGCCCGAACAGAGCGCGCTACGGCAGGAGCTACGCAGATACTTCGCGGAGCTTCTG
>JBBSSG010000211.1:0-5628 GCA_038242295.1 Mycobacteriales bacterium
GCGACGGCATACTGAACTGGGGGAGAAAGAATGACAGATGAATTAACGGCTCCGTTGTGGCTCATGGGACGCAACGCTGTTGTCGCTGCGGCTGATCCGGCGCACTGGCGCGGGAATCAGCCAGACTACGAACTGACCGACGAACTGGTTCCTCAGCAGCGGATCACCAGTTTCGACGAAGGTTCACTCGAACTCATCGTCGAGAATCTCGTTCGGGTTTTCGAGATGGAGGTCTCGCACAAACACGATCCGGCGACGTGGGTGTCCGTAGTCGCAGATCGTTTCCGCACCCGAGTGAACGGCGGGCCCTGGGCCAGTAGCGCCGATATCGTCGAACGCGGAAGCTACAACGTGCTCGTCGGTGAGTCGGTGTTCTACGACGCCACCGCAGAGAGTTTCGACTCCTCACATGACGTGTTCCATACCGCACTTCCGAACGGGTTCTTCTGGGAGGTGCTTGAAGTCCTGTCTCCACCCCCGGTGGTGGCGTTCAAGTGGCGTCACTGGGGTTCGTTCGAGGGTGAGTACAAGGGGAACGCGCCGACCGGTGAGAAAGTCGAGATGTTCGGCGTCAGCATCGCGCGACTGACCGACGACTTGAAACTGGCCGAGATCGAGCACTATTACGACAGTGACGAGTTGCTCTCACCCCTGGCGGGTGGATGCCCTGTCCGCGGAGCATCCGAGCCTAAGTGAGCAGTACATCGCAGCAGCTCTGAGGCCGGGCAGCCACGCCCGGCCTCTGCGGTCTATCCGGTTACGGTTGCGTAAAAGGACCGAAATGCTGTCTTGCAGTTGTAAAATCGGGGAACGTTTCTATCCAGGGCGTGTCTCCCATACGTTGTAGCCAGTTGAGGATGGTGTTGAGCGTGACTCCGGCCCTGTACGTGATGGTGAGTTTGTCGTAGCGGGTGGCCAGTCCGCGCCACTGCTTTGCCCAGGCGAAGGACCGTTCGGCGACGTTGCGGTTCTTGCAGGGCACGGCGTCGAACGCTGGTGGTCGCCCACCTCGCGAGCCTCGATTCTTGCGTGCGGTGACCTGGGTCGACTTCTCCGGGATGACCACGCCGATTCCCCTGTCACGCAACAGACTCCGGTTCACACCGGTGGCGTATGCCTTGTCGGCCTGTACCGCTTCCGGCCGGGTACGCCCGCGACGGCACCGATACGGGGCACCCAGATGTCAGTGAGAACCTCGTCGAGCATCGCCCCATCGTTGCGTTGACCGCCGGTGACGATGTTGGCCAACCGCCAACCGCCGACCTGTGCCGTCGACGGCCCGATGAACTTTCGTGGTCAACCCACCACGCGACCGACCGATCCCGTGACCGGCAGGTTCACCACCGTCAGGCTGATCATTCCTGCAATTCGACGAGGCCCCATGTGTCCTGATCAGGACGTGTCGTGTTCGTCGCGTGCTGATGGGCACGCGCGACCGTGGAATCCACCGACACGTTCCAGTCGATCCTTCCGGCCGCGTCAGCCTCGGCTAGCACCACTGCCAGGATGCGATCCCGCGTCCCGTCCTTGGCATAGCGGCGATGGCGATTCCATACCGTTTGCCAAGACCCGAACACTTCAGCTGGCAAGTCCCTCCACATATGGGAGACACGCCCTAGTAGCGCGGCAGGCTCGGTCGTATTTGAAACCCTGGACTGATACTGGCGACTGGACCGACCGTGCTCGAGTCCCTGACTAGTTGCCCTGCAAACATTCGTCGAGTTCTCAATCTTTCGAATAACAGGTTTTTGGTATAGGTTCGTTAACATAAGAAGTCTGTGCGGCCTGTTAGCCATCACATCTGCGCAAAACCAGCGCACACGCATGCATACGTGTTCAGTCAACCCAGTCCGTTTCGCCCCTGGGCAGAGTCGAAGAGAGTCCGGATAGTGGTCGATATCGAAACAGTATCTAGGTCCGCGGCCTCGCTCGGTCGGAAGTGGAATCTGTCGTCGTGGCCACTGCGACGGAAGGTCGCGTCGATCGTCGCACCTCCGCTTGTTCTTGCGATGGGGTTCGGCGCTCTACAAGTCCAGGGGGAACTCGCGGCCGCGGCGGAGTTGTCGACGGCATCCGAAAATGTACGGATGGTCGATCCGATTCTGCGTCTCGACACTCTCGTCGGATCAGAGTCGCTTGCAGGTTCGATCAACGACGACAATCAATTCGAAGAAACCGTCGGTGCTGTGCGCGCGGCCGTCGTGTCCACCATCGGAGCTGACTCTCCCCAGTACACAGGCGTCGAGGCCGCGATCAATATCGCTGCTTCCTTGCGTGATCGCATGTCTGCGGGCTTTGTACCGCCCATTGAACGCGCCGAGTCTGCGGCTGCCGTCACGGATATTCTCGGACCGGTGTTGCAGTCAGCGATGGCTTTCGAGGATATCGATATTCGAGCCGCAACTTACGTTGTGCTCAAGTCGCTCTCCGGCAGGCGCGCTGCGCAGAATCAACAGTTGCTTGTGTCCGAGATCAACCCGGAGGTACTCGAGCAGGCCAATCGCTTGGTTGGACGTGAAACGGCAGACATCGCAATTCTGGCCGATGTTCTTACTCCGGCGGACGATCGAATCGTGCGGTTGACTGGGCTGTTGGACAGCCGGCTGCGCATGTATTCCGCCGCTGCAACTGGCGCACCCGTCAACCCGTCTCTGGCCGCTGAGCAAGCCGCGCAGGTGTATGCGACCTTGGCTTCGGACTACTCGCAATCGTTGTCGGGTCTGTTGGCCGCGGAGTCGGTCGACACTAGATCCGCAGCACTCCGCGCTGCCTCATTGGTGCTTGCTGCGGTGTTGTTGGCGCTCGTACTCGCTCTCCTCGTTGCGCGTTCGTTGGTGGAGCCCATTCGTAAACTTCGTCTTGGTGCGTTGGGCGTTGCACGCCGCGATCTCCCTGCTGAGATCGAGCAGATCCGCGCGGGTGGACACACTCCGCAGATCACGCCGGTGCCGGTTCACACCGAGGAAGAAATCGGACAGCTCGCCAGGGCAGTGGATGCAATCCATGAGGAGGCACTCCAACTTGCAGGTGAGCAGGCCCGTCTGCGCGTGCAGGTAGGAAACATGTTCGAAACCCTTTCGCGCCGTAGTCGTTCGTTGGTCGATCAACAGTTGGCTTTGATCGAGGAACTCGAGCGCGACGAGGACGAACCACGACGCCTGGACAGCCTCTTTCGCCTCGATCACTTGGCTACGAGGATGCGACGGAACGGCGCGAACTTGATGGTTCTGGCCGATACTCCGTCGCGACGCGGTCACGGCGATCAGCCCGTTGCCCTCGACTCGGTGATGAGTGCCGCCGTATCCGAGGTCGAAGATTACCGCCGGGTGCTGATGCTCGACGTGCCGGATACAGCTCTGACTCCAGCCGCCGCGCCTGATGTCGTCCATCTCGTCGCCGAGTTGATCGACAACGCACTTCGCTATTCACCACCGGACAGTGCAGTGGCAGTTACCGCGAGTCGCGCCATCGAGGGTGGAATCATCCTCGAGGTCGCCGATCGCGGTCTCGGTATGCCGCCCGCAGACATCGAGGAAACCAACGAGCGACTGTCCGCCGGTGGTGAGGTGACTCCCGAAACCGCCCGTCGGATGGGACTTTTCGTGGTCGGACGGCTCGCTCAGCGCCATGGCGTGACAGTCTGGTTGCGCGCAACGCAGGTGCAAGGCGCCACGTCGGGTGTCACGGCGAGCGTGCATATTCCCGCAGCACTGGTGGTCACGTTCTTTCCGACCACCGAGACCCGTAGCAGGGTTCCGCGCCGCGATGTTCCCCAACCGGCCTTTGACGTCCCCGCTGCAGAAACCGGACTCTTTGCAGCTGATGAGCGGCACAACAACGGAGAAACAGCGAGCGAACGTACCGGGCCGGTATCGCTTGTATCGGTGAAAAATCATCTCCCTCCGAGCACCTACGCCTCCACTACCGATCAAGAAGCGACCAAGGAGAAAGGGCATGTGACTGGATTGCCACGCCGGCGTCCCGGTGCCAGTGGCGTCGACGAGCGACTTTCGTTCGCTTCCGGTCCCAGGGATACTGGAGCGGTCCGACGCTCGCATGACCCTGCCGCGGATACCCCCCAGCAATCTCCGCTGTCGGCCACGTCACCCCCGGCCACGTCACCGCCGGCCACGCCGCCCCTAGCTACGTCCCTGTCGGACGCTGCCGCTGCGAACAACGCTGCGTTCGAAGCAAGTTCATCCGACGGTGCTACTGCCAACACCACACCGTCCAATACATCGGCTTTCTTCGGGGCACGTCCAATGGCGCAGTCAGCACGACCGATTGTGCAGGATCGCGAGGCCGCGGAGCCCGCAGCGCCAGCCGATCCCGCCACTGAGCAAGCGTCGAATGATCCACTGTTACCACCGCACTCGCCGATCTACCAAGACTTGGTGTCCGAGTGGCTGGTCGATCCAGCTACAGGACAAGGTCGTTCGCATGTCTGGTCGTCACCGGCGGACGCGGGCTGGGCGGCGGCTCGCCAGGCTGACGACAGTACGATTGGCATGCGAACCGAATCGGGTCTACCTGTTCGCCGACCGGGATCACGGTTGGTACCCGGTAGAGTCGATTCCCCATCCCGGACGGCAAATCAAGCTCCGTCGGCAGAACGTCCGGCCGGTCCTAGAAGCCCCGACGCGGTACGCGAGAAGTTGACCAACCATTTCACCGGAGTGCGCATAGGTCGCGCCGAGGATGTCACCGGCAGACACAGAACGGAAGAGGGCGAATGAATCACCCCATGGCGTCGACCCCCGATCGATCGCTCGATTGGCTCGTATCTAACTTCGCGCGGGACGTCGTAGGTGTCGCACATGCTGTTCTCGTATCCGCGGACGGTTTGTTGATGGCAGCCAGTGAGCAACTACCACGAGAACGTGCCGAGCAGCTCTCGGCAGTGACCTCGGGGTTGGCGAGTCTGTCTTCGGGTGCGGCTCGTCTGTTCGATGGCGGCCCGGTGCTTCAATCCATCGTCGAGATGAAGAACGGGTACCTGCTGTTGATGAGTGTCGGTGACGGCTCACACCTTGCAGCCCTGACGGCGGCGTCCTGTGACATCGGTCAGGTCGGCTATGAGATGGCTATCTTGGTAGACCGTGTCGGGAGCATGGTCGAACCTGCTGCTCGGTCACGAGAACGGTGAATTAGGCGTGGATACCCCTTATCAGGACAGCGACCATAACGTCCGCGAGGACATCGCGGCTGACGACAGTGCCGCAGTATCGGCCCGCGTCGGCGTATGGGGTTCATCGTTGGACGACGACGAGGAGCAGGGTCCGCAGCCGAGTCTCGTACGCCCATACACTCTTACGTCGGGCCGCACGAAATCCGAGGTTTACCTCCCGCTGGAAGCGCCGGTACACACCATATCTGCGGCCCGCGCAAGCAGCTGGCCGGCAAGCGACGTGCGCTCGAAAATCACGACATTGTGCATGCACGGTCCTTCGGTCGCTGAGATTTCAGCACGATTGTATCTGCCACTCGGCGTCGCCCGTGTCCTAGTCGGCGACCTCGTCGAACTGGGAATACTGCGAGTGTCGGCGACCCTCGACGACGACGCTACCGCGGACGAACGTCGCGAACTCATTGGAAGGACACTTCGTGGACTACGCGCACTCTGACACC
>JBBSSG010000212.1:0-5573 GCA_038242295.1 Mycobacteriales bacterium
GAATGGATGCTCGGGTATGAGCGTCATGTGCGCGCCCGACGCCATACCGGAGTGCAGGGCGATCCACCCAGCGTGACGGCCCATCACCTCGACGAGCATGACTCGCTGGTGTGACTCAGCGGTGCTGTGCAGGCGATCGATAGCGTCGGTGGCAATAGTCAGAGCAGTATCGAAGCCGAAAGTGACGTCGGTGCAATCGATGTCGTTGTCGATCGTCTTCGGAACACCGACAACGGGCACTCCCTCCTCCGCCAACCAGTGGGCCGCAGTCAAGGTTCCCTCACCGCCGATGGGAATGAGGACATCGATTCCGTTGTCTTCGAGCGTCTCTTTGATTCGATCGAGTCCCGCCCGCAGCACATCAGGGTTGGTACGTGCCGTTCCCAGCATCGTGCCGCCCTTGGTCAGCAGCCGATCGTTGCGATCATCGTTGCGAAGTTGAACGCGCCGATTTTCCAGTAGACCCCGCCACCCGTCCTGGAAACCCACCACGGTCGAGCCGTATCGCGCGTCTGCGGTACGCACGACCGCCCTGATCACCGCATTGAGACCGGGGCAGTCGCCACCGCCGGTCAGAACTCCGATGCGCATCGCGTTTTCTCCTCTCCTCGGTTCCATACCGTCCACCGTAATCTTTCCGTTCCATCTGCTGTTGGTCAGTATGAGCGATGATCAACCAAGTGTGATGGCCCGGTTTTCGGGGACGTTCGCCTGGACCGCGTCTGCGTGCACAGTCCTTACGGGTGAGCCGGTGACAGTGGTGGCGTGATTTTGGTCTCCCCGCGTCCGCGCCGAGGCGGTGTCATGATCCGTTCGGCAGCGCCGCCGCCCGAAGGGGTAGATAAAAGTGCACTACAGGTGTGTCCTGTGGTGCATTGTGCACGGTACGAGGCTCGGACAGCGTGAGTGTGGACCACAAGCCGCCGCGACGAGGAATTCTCCATGCGCACCTTCGCCGATACCAACCAGCAAATGCAGCCGCCAATTACGTTGGACCAGAACCGCTTCTGGGTGGGCGTGGCAGTGTTTCTGCTCGGCACCTGGCTGGGCGCAGGAGCACTGTTGGTACTGCAGCCATTGACTGGTCTCGAGCCTGATCTGCTCAGGCTCACCCAGTTTGGGCCGAGTATCGGCGTACTCGGTGTGGTGTTGGTGAACCTAGTACTGCGGCGGCCCACTATGGTGGCGGCGTCATTGCGGCCCACTGCCCTGGTGCTGCGCCGTATGGGGTGCGCAGTCGGCACCCTTGCGACATTGCTCGGCGTGGGCGCGGCGGCCCTGGCGGTCGCCGGTCAGCCTGTGCCCCTACAGTCGGCCAGCCCGATCGGTACGGCGCTGTGGCTGGTGGTACTGCTGCAGTTCGTCGGCGCTTGCGGCGAGGAACTGGGCTGGCGCAGCTTTCTTCAGCTACACCTCGAAGCACGCTGGTCCATGACGGTCTCCGCGCTGGTTGTGGGCACTCTGTGGGCCACCTGGCACGTTGATTATTTTGCGTCCGGTCCCGTATTCTTTGCTGCGTTCTGGCTTTCGTGTCTGGCGATGTCGGTGATCATGGCGCAGCTCCTACGGGGTGCCGGTCGCGGGGCACTCCTGATCGCCGCGACTTTTCACTGCTCGTTGAACCTGGGGACATCGATGGTGCTCGACATTTCCGGAGACGATCTGCCGACGATGCTGGCCCTGGCCGCCTCGGCGACCATAGTCGCGGCCGCGGTGGCCGTAGCCCGCAACCGGGTTGCTCGCCGATGAACGCTGTTGACGTTGCTGATTCCGGGCCGCGATCTCGCGCTGGACGAGACCGTCTACTGGCACCGGGTCGAGGTTTGGCGCTCACCGCGCTGTCGCTGGTCGCCGCCGTCATCGCATGCCTCGCGGCGCTCGCCGGCTCTCTCCTGATAATCGGTGTGGGCGCTTACGTGCTGCCGGCGACTATCGCGATGCTGCGTAGCACCGCTCAGCTCGCCCGCGGCGCTGCCGCCCGATGGGGAGGCGTCGATATTATCGCGCCGTACCGATGCGAGCCAGCCGTCGACACGCATTTCGACGGCAGGCTGGAACAGTGTCGGCACCTACTCGCCGAACCAGCCACCTGGCGCGATTTTCTCTGGTCATGTCTGGACTGGTTGGTCGGCGGGGTGCTGTCGCTCGTTTCCGCCTCCCTGATCATCTACGGACTCTTCGGCGTGGCAGTCCAACCGTTCGTTTGGGGGCCGATCGACCGGGCCGGCGGCAGCAATTGGTACACCGCGATCCACGTCGACTCCACGGCCACCGCGATAATTGCAATTCCCATCGGGGTCGCCCTGATCGCAGCGGGGCTGTGGGTCGGGCCGCACACACTGCGCGCATATGCCCGGTGGACGGCAATCCTGCTAGCGCCGACCCGCACCGCTCGTCTGGAGCGCAGGGTGGTGCGGCTCACCGATACGCGCGCAGCCGCTACCGATTCCCAGGCCGCCGAGTTGCGCCGGATCGAGCGAGATCTGCACGACGGTGCGCAGGCCCGGCTCGTAGCCGTGGGGATGAACCTGGGGAAGGCCGCGCAGCTTCTTGACGACGATCCTGCTGCTGCACGTAAACTACTATTGGCTGCGCAGGAGGCGTCTTCGCAAGCGCTGCAGGAACTTCGCGACCTGGTACGCGGAATTCACCCTCCCGTATTGGCCGATCGAGGCATAGCCGACGCGGTGTTGGCGCTGTCACTGGAGAGCGCTCTGCATACCGAAGTGCGCTCGACGTTGTCCGGTAGGCCGTTGCCGTCGATCGAATCCGCCGCGTACTTCGCAGTCAGCGAATTGCTGACGAACGCGGCAAAGCATGGGGCCCGCTCCGTATGCGCCGTAATCAACCACGACTGCGGCCTACTCGAGGTGTCGGTGATCGACGACGGCCCCGGTGGCGCCGACCCTGCCCGCGGCTCCGGTCTACGCGGTGTGGGTCGGCGTCTAGCTACCTTTGACGGGACCATGACCGTCACGAGTCCCGACGGCGGCCCCACCACCGTGAACCTGGAGATACCATGCGTGTTGTACTCGCCGAAGACTTCTTCCTCCTAAGGGATGGCTTGGTTCGCATGCTGATCGAGGCGGGGTTCGACGTGGTCGCCGACGTGTGCAGCGGACCTGCCTTGCGCGACGCGCTCGATGAATTCCGGCCTGACATCGCCGTCGTCGACGTTCGGTTACCGCCGTCGTTCACCGACGAGGGACTTCAGGAGGTTCTCGCCTTCCGGCGCAGCGTGCCGGGCTTCCCGGTACTGGTGCTCTCGCAGTATGTCGAGCAGCTCTACGCGCGAGAACTACTCGCCGACGGTTCTGGGGCGGTCGGCTATCTACTCAAGGACCGAGTGTTCGATCGCGAGCAATTCATCGACGCCGTCAACCGGGTCGCCTCAGGTGGCACTGTATTGGACCCGCACGTCGTCGCGAAGTTGGTCACCAAGGTCGATGCACGCGGCCGTCTTTCGACGTTGACCAAGCGCGAACTCGAGGTACTCACGCAGATGGCAGAAGGCAGGTCCAACGCCGCCATCTCCCAGGTGTTGCATCTCAGCATCAGCGCCGTTACCAAACACTCGGCCAACATCTTCGCCAAACTCGACCTTGTCGTCTCGGACGATGACAATCGGCGCGTGCTCGCTGTGCTCGCCTACCTCGACGCCTGAAGCTCGCCTTCGGTCGGTTTGACTCGCATCACGATCCACACGGCCACAGCACACATCGCCGTGATCGCAACGAACTCGCCCTCGGTATCGTGCATGCACAATACCGAGCGCGATTCCGCCGCGCTAAGACCCATTTTGTCGCTACTTCAGTGGGCCGCGTGCAACTTCGTAGGCAGCACCGATGCGGTAGAGCCGATCGTCGGCGAACGCCGGTGCCATGAGCTGCAGTCCAACCGGTAATCCGTCTTCAGCTGCAAGACCGGACGGTACCGACATGGCGCAATGGCCCGCCAGGTTGGTCGGCAGCGTGCAGAGGTCGTTGAGGTACATGGCGATCGGATCGTCGACCTTGTCCCCCAACGGAAACGCCGTAGTCGGAGTAGTCGGCGATACCAACACATCGACCTGCTCGTAAGCCTTGTCGAAGTCGCGAGCAATGAGAGTGCGAACCTTCAGAGCCTGGCCGTAGTACTCGTCGTAGTACCCGGCCGATAAAGCGTACGTCCCAATCATGATGCGTCGCTTGACTTCTGCACCGAATCCGGCGGCACGGGTCATAGCCATGACCTGCTCGGCACTGTGTGTGCCGTCGTCACCGATCCGCGTGCCGTAGCGCATACCGTCGAAGCGGGCGAGGTTGGACGACACCTCCGAGGGAAGAATGAGGTAATAGGCCGCGAGCGCGTGAACGAAGTTGGGGCAGGACACCTCGACCACCTCGGCACCGAGCGAGGTCAAGGTAGCAACGGCCGCGTCGAACGAAGAGATGACTCCGGCCTGGTAGCTATCGGAGTGCAATTCTTTGACGACGCCGACCCGCACGCCTTTCAGATCTCCTGCCGCACCTTCGCGGGCGGCAGCGACCAAAGAGGCCACGGGTGTATCGACCGAAGTCGAGTCACGAGGATCGTGGCCGGCGATGATCTCGTGCAGCAGCGCCGTGTCGAGGACCGTACGGCCGCATGGCCCTCCCTGATCCAGCGATGACGCACACGCGATCAGCCCATACCGCGAGACCGTGCCGTAGGTGGGCTTGGTACCGACCGTTCCGGTCAGTGCGGCCGGCTGACGAATCGAGCCGCCGGTGTCGGTTCCGATGGCGAGGGGCGACTGGTACGACGCCAACGCCGCTGCGCTACCGCCGCCGGAACCACCGGGGATCCGGCTGGTGTCCCACGGGTTCTTCGTCGGCCCGTACGCAGAGTTCTCGGTGGACGAACCCATCGCGAACTCGTCCATGTTCGTTTTGCCCAGCAGCGGGATTCCGGCCGCGCGTAGCTTCGACGTCACAGTTGCGTCGTACGGCGAGATCCAACCTTCGAGAATTTTCGACGCGCAGGTCGTCGGCATGTCGGTCGTGGTAAAGACGTCCTTGAGCGCGAGCGGGACGCCCGCGAGCGCCGACGCGGGCTCGGCACCCGATGCCAACGATCCGTCGACCTCCTTCGCTGCCACCAGCGCTGCTGCACCGGCTACGTGCAGGAATGCATGGAACTCACCGTCGACATTGTCGATTCGGTCCAGATGCGCCTGAGTTACCTCGACGGCAGAAACTTCGCGCGAGTGGATACGCGCCGCGAGGTCGGATGCGTCGAGGGCGGTCAAGTCGGTCATTCGCTCTCCCCCAAAATCTGCGGCACTGCGAAACGGCCGTTTTCGGCGTTCGGCGCACTCGACAACGCCTGCTCCGGCGTCAGACCGGGCGCGATGACGTCGGGGCGGGTCACATTGGTGATCGCGCCGGGATTCGCTGTGGGCGGCACGTCGTCAGTAGCGACCTCTGCAACCACTTTCACATGGTGAAGAATCGAATCCAGCTGGCCGGCGAACTCGTCCAACTCGGCTTCGCTGAGAGCCAGCCGAGACAGCCGGGCGAGGTGAGCAACCTCGTCGCGGGAGATATCAGGCA
>JBBSSG010000213.1:0-5533 GCA_038242295.1 Mycobacteriales bacterium
GTCTTCGTGCCGCCGCCCCAACCCGCCGTGATCAACACCAGGATCGAAGTCCACAAGGGGCCGACGATCAAGGGCGGTGTGGCGTTGGTCGGTGCTGGCGCACTCGCGGCTGCCGGACTCGGGTTCCTTGGCCGGCGCCGCTGACCGCTACCGGTTTCGGTTCAATTGGCGAGCCATGAGAAGAAGACCGATCACTACGAGTCCCCCGAGCACTCCGACACCCAATCGAACGGCGGTCTCGCCGCTTGCCTCCATCGCCGACTCCCGTTCACCAGACCCGGCAAGGCCGTCCGGGGTCAGGGTAGACGTCGGTGATGGAGGAACAGGGCGTGTGCTCGACACGGCACCGACCGAATCGGCGTCGACGAGGTTGCCCACGCTGGTGCCGGACGGAAGTGCAAAACCGTAGTCGAGCAGCCTGGCCGCCTGTTCCCACGGCCGAATCGGTAGGACATCACCTTTCATGATCGTGACCGCGAGACGCCGGCCATCCCTTTCGGCGCCGGCGACGTACGTCTGACGTGCATCGTCGGTATAGCCCGTTTTACCGCCGAGTGCGCCGTCGTAGTTGTACAAAAGGTGGTTGTCGTTCGAGAGTGTGAATCCTGGGCGGTCCACGTCTTCGGGAATTGCCGGGTCCTTGGGAAACCCAGGAAACTCGACAGTCTCTGTCGCAATGAGCTGTGCGAAAGTCGGGTTTTGCATTGCCGCTCGAAAGAACAACGCGAGATCGTATGCAGAACTGGACATTCCGGGCCCATCGAGGCCCGACGGCGTTGCCGTTCGTGTGTCGCGAGCGCCCAACGCCTGTGCTCTCGCATTCATCTTGGCCACCGCGGCCTCGTCGCCGCCGAGTTGAGTCGCGAGCGCGCGCGCTGCGTCGTTTCCAGAAGCCATGACGAGTCCCTGCATCAACGAATAGTTGCTGTACACGCCACCTTTCCCGATACCGACTGAGCTGCCCTCGACGTTGGCGTCATCCTCGGTGCCGACGATCGTCCGATTCAGGTCGAGTTCGTCGAGTGCGACCAACGCCAGGAGGATCTTGATAGTGCTGGCAGGCCGATGGCGTCCATGTGGATCTTTCGCTGCGAGGACGTCGCCGGTGTCGAGATCCGACAGGACCCAACCGGTCGCGGAGATGTCTGCGGGCAGAGGCGGCGCACCGTCCGGGGTCACAGTCCCGCAGCGGGCGAGTTTCTCACCTCCGACGGCGTCCGCAGGAACTGGTAGGGGGGCGGGCGCAGTCTCACCTGGTGCCGGTACCTCCGACAAATCGATCGCGGGAGGCGGCGAAGACACGAAAGGGCAATCGTCGGTCTCCGGCGTTGCGAACGGCGTCGTGGTCGTCTGAATCGACGGATCTTCGGGCTGAGCCGAGGCGGGGCTCGCGCCAGTGAACAGAATGGCGGTTGTCGCCAGGGCAGCAGTCACCCGAAGAATCGTGTTCATTGCGGAACATATTAGGCGATCTTGCCTACCGGCCCTGCGAGCCCCTCCGCGCCGTCGTAAGCATCATCGGAAATCGGCGCTTACCGACGATCCGACAGGTTCGTGAAGTATGCGTACTGCCAGGCTTGCGCAGCGATCGCAGTCTTGTTCGTCGGCGAATCCTACGGCGGATACACGCGAAACGCGCGTTTACCCTCCGCGGCGTCGGTGGTGACGATGCCTCGGTCGGAGAGGGCCCGCATCGGAAATTCGAAGTACCCGAAGGCCGTTGGGGTGCGAGTCACGACGATCAGTAGGTCGACGGCGTCGCCGACGTGGAATGGCTGGCTCGGACCTGCGCCGATTCGCTTCCAGAACGCTGCGAATTGCCCGATCTTCTTGGGCGTGGTTCGAGCTACCAGAAACTGAACGAAGGCTGCTCAGAGATTTTTCATCTTCTCGAGAGGGTAGCTACCAATGATTACGACAACAAAGACGTAGGCAGTCAAAGCAGCCAGCTCCCAAGTACTTCTGTCGCGTGTGAAGTCCGAAAATATCCAGACGATCGGGGCTACAAGCAATAGTGCTGCAGTGAGGCACCACATCGTGAACGCTCTGTTCGCCTCCGCGCATAGCAGTGGGTCGACCTTCACTCGGTCGGACGCTTCTTCGCTGTAGTAGTCGCGGTGCACAGCTTTTTCTCGAAACCCCACGCTGGAGCCGTATACGAAAGCTGCAAGACCGATGAGTAGTAGCAAGATAAGTGCAGTGTTCATTGATTGCTGCTCACATCCTTGTTCATTCAGCTCAGTCGGACTCTAACCGCTGCGGCAGCGCGGAACAGTCCAGGCCCAAGCGAGGACATGGTGCCGGCCATGACGTCGCTTAGCATCCCGCGCCGCCGGCATCCCAACGCTTTGTGTAAAAGTGTTCGCCCAGCCCAAACGGGTACCCGGCAGTTTTGACTACGAGCGCATGTTCGACCAGCGATACAAGGGAGTCCGATTCATGAGCAACCACGAACCTCTAGCGCCGCTATCGCCCGACTACCTCGCCGCCGATCTCTTCGGCTACCAGGGCATCCTCACAGAGGAGGAGGCGAAGATCGTGTTGAAGGTGCGTGAATTTCTTGCTGCCGAAGTTGCGCCCCGGGCGAACGAATTCTGGGAGAAGGCTCAGTCGCCCGTACATCTACTGCCGAAGATAGCTGAACTGGACATCACTGGGCTCGGTTACGAATTCGAAGATCGCAAGACAGCACGAAAGGTTCTCACGGGGTGGCTCGGCCTCGAATTCTCCAGGGTGGATCCGTCGACAGGCACCATGTTCAGCGTGCACAGCGGCCTGGCGATGAGCAGCATCTCTATTCTCGGTTCCGAGAAGCAACGCCGGCGATGGCTGCCTCCGATGCGGCGGATGGAGAAGATCGGCGCGTTCGGGCTATCCGAGCCACACGGTGGATCCGACGTTTCTGGTGGCCTGGAAACGACTGCACGACTCGACGGAGACCACTGGATTCTCAACGGCAGCAAGCGGTGGATCGGCAATGCGACGTTCGCCGACCTGATCATCGTGTTCGCGAAAGATGAGGCCGATGACGAGGTCAAGGGATTCGTCGTCGAGAAGGAATTCGAAGGATTCCGAGCCGAAAAGATCGAAGGTAAGTACTCGCTTCGGGCCGTCGAGAACGCTGATGTGTACCTCGAAGATTGCCGGGTCCCGGCCGCGAACAAGCTCGAGAATGCCAACTCGTTCGCAGACACGGCAAAAGTTTTGCGGCTCACGCGCGGCGGCGTCGCATGGGGAGCCGTCGGGGTCATGATCGGTGCCTACGAGCGGGCCGTCGCATATTCGCGGGAACGAGTGCAGTTCGGCAAACCGGTCGCGTCGTTCCAGCTCATCTCCGACCTGATCGCCCGGATGGCCGGCAACATTACTGCCTGTCTCGGAATGGCAATGCGGGTCTCGCAGCTACAGGACTCCGGAATTCACTACGACGAGCACGCTGCCCTAGCGAAGACCTACTGCACGACGCGGTTGCGGGAAGTTGTCGGATGGGCCCGAGAAATAATGGGCGGCAATGGGATCCTGCTCGAACACGATGTGATCCGATTCTTCGCCGACGCCGAGGCCCTCTACTCGTACGAGGGCACGTCGCAGATGAACAACCTCATCGTCGGCAGGGGAGTGACGGGGTACAGCGCGTTCGTCTGACTCTGCTTCACTCCGCCTTGCAACATGAATGGACCACCGCAACCGTCTAACCGTTGCGATGGTCCATTCATGCCGGAAAGGCAGGGTGAAGCAGGAGAAACTAGCGCGCGAAGAGTAGTGCGCGCTTGACCTCCTGGATCGCCTTCGTCACCTGGATACCGCGAGGGCATGCGTCGGTGCAGTTGAAGGTGGTGCGGCAACGCCACACACCCTCGACGTCGTTGAGAATGTCGAGGCGCTCGGTTGCGCCTTCGTCGCGGCTGTCGAAGATGAAGCGGTGTGCGTTCACGATCGCGGCCGGTCCGAAGTAGCTGCCGTCGTTCCAGAAAACTGGGCACGCGGTGGTGCAGCAGGCGCACAAGATGCACTTGGTGGTGTCGTCGAACCGGGCGCGATCGGCTACGGACTGGATCCGTTCGCGAGTCGGCTCGTTACCCGAGGTCATCAAAAATGGCTTCACGGCGCGGAATGCGTCGAAGAAGGGCTCCATGTCGACGATCAGGTCCTTCTCCACCGGCAAACCTTTGATGGGCTCGATGGTGATGTTCAAGGTCTTCGACGAGTCCTTGGGCAGCATGTCGCGCATCAGCACCTTGCAGGCGAGACGGTTGACGCCATTGATACGCATCGCGTCACTACCGCAGACTCCATGCGCGCAGGAACGGCGGAACGTCAAGGTGCCGTCGAGGTAGCCCTTCACGTACAGCAGCAGGTTGAGTAGACGGTCGGTTGCCAGCGTGGGGACCTGAAAGGTGTCCCAGCGCTGACCATCGCCGCTTTCGGGGTCGAAGCGCGCGATCTTGAGGTTGACCATCACCGCGCCTT
Source organism: Mycobacteriales bacterium (assembly GCA_038242295.1). Taxonomy (GTDB): domain Bacteria; phylum Actinomycetota; class Actinomycetes; order Mycobacteriales; family Mycobacteriaceae; genus Rhodococcoides. The sequence goes on from JBBSSG010000213.1 coordinate 4,471, forward strand.
CGGGAACGGGAGGCAGATCGTTCTGATCCGACTTGTCCAGTGTGGGTGCACTCATGTCAGTACTTCCGCTCCATCGGCTCGTAGCGCGTCTGGACTACCGGCTTGTAGTCCAAACGAATGTCGGTCAGCAGACCTTCGCCTTGCTTGTAGGCCATGGTGTGCTTCATGTACTCGGCGTCGTTGCGGTCGGGGTAGTCCTCCCGTGCGTGTCCGCCGCGCGTTTCCTTGCGGTTGAGTGCACCAACGACGGTGACCTCAGCCATTTCGAGCAGAAACCCGAGTTCGACGGCCTCGAGGAGATCGCTGTTGTAACGAGTTCCTTTGTCCTGCACGGTGATGTGGTTGTAGCGCTCTTTGAGGGCGCGCACATCCTTGAGTGCGTTTCCGAGTCGCTCCTCGGTGCGGAACACCGAGGCGTTGTTGTCCATCGACTGCTGCAGCTCTTTGCGGATGTCGGCGACTCGCTCATGGCCGTGATCGGACAGAACGAGCGCGAGCCATTCTTCGACCATCTTCGAGGGGTTGTCGGGCAGCGGGGTGAAGTCCACCGAGTTGGCGTACTTCGCCGCAGCGATGCCGGCACGACGTCCGAAGACGTTGATGTCCAGCAGCGAGTTGGTACCCAGGCGATTGGCGCCGTGCACCGAGACGCACGCGCATTCGCCGGCTGCATAGAGGCCGGGGACGTGGTCGTCGTTGTTGCGAAGGACCTCACCGTTGATCTTGGTGGGGATTCCTCCCATGACGTAGTGGCACGTCGGGTAGACCGGTACCGGCTCCTTGACGGGGTCCACGCCGAGGTAGGTGCGCGAGAACTCCATGATGTCGGGGAGTTTCTCGTCGAGAACTTCCTCGGGAATGTGCGTGACGTCGATGTAGACGTAATCCTTGTTCGGTCCGCCGCCGCGTCCTTCGAGTACCTCGAGCACCATCGAGCGGGCGACGATGTCGCGCGGCGCGAGGTCCTTGATGGTGGGGGCGTAGCGCTCCATGAAGCGCTCGCCCTCTTCGTTGCGGAGGATGCCGCCCTCACCGCGAACAGCCTCGGAGATGAGGATGCCCA
>JBBSSG010000214.1:0-5532 GCA_038242295.1 Mycobacteriales bacterium
CGAGGAACACCGCGTCGGCGGGCGCAACCAGGCGGGCAAGCTCCCCGACCTTGGCGTCGTCGGTGAGCACACCTTCGTCGGCATTGAAGACGTAAAGGAAGGGCTTGGTCGTGAGCAGCTGAAATTCCTTGAGCAACTCGAAGTCCAGCTTGGCCTTCTGCGAGAACAGCGTCTTACCGTCGTTGAGCACTGCCTGGGCGGCGAGGGCGGCATCGAGCGCTGGTTTGCGATCTTTCTTGATCCGCGCTTCCTTCTCGACGCGCGGAATGGCCTTCTCGAGCGTCTGCAGGTCGGCGATCGCGAGCTCGGTCTCGATTATCTCGATGTCGGCGGACGGGTCGACGCGGCCGTCGACGTGCACCACATCGTCGTCGGAAAACACGCGAACGACCTGGCAGATAGCGTCGGCTTCACGGATGTTCGCGAGGAACTTGTTGCCCAGGCCAGCGCCTTCGGACGCACCCTTGACGATGCCCGCGATATCGACGAACGACACCAGCGCCGGCACCAGCTTCTCGGAACCGAAGACCTCGGCGAGCTTGCCGAGGCGCGGATCGGGCAGCGGAACGACGCCGACGTTCGGCTCGATAGTGGCGAACGGGTAGTTCGCCGCCAGCACGTCGTTGTTGGTCAGCGCGTTGAAGAGGGTGGACTTGCCGACATTGGGCAGTCCGACGATTCCGAGGGTAAGGCTCACGGTCTATGGAGTCTACGGAACCATCGCGGTCAGCGCCGACAGTGCCCGGCCAGCGCCGATAGCAGTCGTGCCCAGCGGCGCCAGGACGACATGGTCGGCACCCGCCCGAAGGTGTTTTTCGACGCGTTCGGCGATGTCCTGGGCGTTCCCCCACGCAACCACGGCGTCGACGAGTCGGTCACTGAGCTGGTCTACATCGTCGTCGGTAAAGCCCATGCGATGGAAGTTCTGGCGGTAACCAGGAATCGTCGCGAGGAACGACAATGGCTTACGTGCATGTGTTCGAGCCAACTCAGGATCCGTCTCCAGGACAACGAATTGATCGATCGCCAGAACCGACTCACCCAGAATTTCCCTGGCCTGCGCCGTGTAGTCCGGTGTAACCAGCAGCGCGACGGCTCCCGCGGCACGATCACGTGCCATCGCGAGCTTCTTAGGTCCGAGCGCCGCGAGAAGAATGTGGTCCGACGGAACGGTGAGGCTGTCGAGATAGGCACCGAGCCCCGCCAGAGGCCGAGGAGTTTGCGGCCCGCCAAGTCCGAGAACGAATCTCTCGGTCGGTTGGAGCTCGTCGTACAACGCTGAAACCTCGGCGCTGCGGTAGACATCGACCGACACGATCCCCGGCACCACGGTTGCCTCCTCTGTTCCGCGCACCAGATCCGAGAGACGCGTCAAGCTGTCGATCTGACCGCCCGCAATCCACAGAGACGTATAGCCCAACGATTCCAGTTCGCACCCGTCGTCCAAGTACGAGTCGCTGACGTCGATCGAGATTCCGATCCTGCCGAGTCCCAGTGTGTCCATGCGCCTTACGCTAAAACCTCGAGCATGATCGAGGTCAAGTGTCGAGGCGCTCCGCGCAGGTGAGTAGGTCGGCTAACTGATCACGATGACGATGGCGATGAATGCGATGTAGACAACGAAGAATCCCAGAAAGATTCCGAGTGACAATTTGCCGAAGAAGGCCGCGCGGTTCGACGAATACGCCGCACCCTGAAAATCACCAGTTAGCCACAGGGATGAACTTTCAACGCATGATTGAACGCCGAGATCGCTAGTGGCCAGAAGAAGATGACGGCTACCACCGCCCAGCCAGCGTTGGATGGCGGCATCGGCGGTGTCTGCGAATACGGCTGTGGAAAAGGCTGCGCGGAAGGATTAGGACTGCTGCTGGTACGGAGACTGAGGCTCAGGCTCAGGCTGAGGCTGAGGGGTACTGAGGCTGAGGCTGCTCGTGCGGACCTGACATTTCGGTTCCCCCCGGTCGATCGACGATGAATAAACCATACGACGCCGTATCGACGGCCACAGACCGCATGGTCTCTGACGTCCACACCACTGGGCGCACAATCCGAGTCCACCGGGGTGATCCGGTCCCGTCGGAGCGTCATTTCTAGCGAGCCCGCTACGCCGAGGCCGACGCCCATCCCGGCGCCAGGTACTGCTCACCACACTCGACGCTCATGGCCGATTTCCGCTAGCGCGGAGCTTCCGCCGGTGACACAGTAGAGCTCATGGAGTTGGACTTCGACCGGTGCTACCGAGCCGTATCAGCACGCGACTCGCGCTTCGACGGGCAGTTCTTGATGGCCGTCCGCACGACTGGCATCTACTGCCGTCCGTCGTGCCCGGCCGTCACCCCCAAGCCGGAGAACGTCACTTTCCACCACACTGCCGCCGCCGCTCAGCAGGGCGGTTACCGCGCGTGCAGGCGCTGCCAACCCGACGCTACCCCGGGATCGCCGCTCTGGAACTTTCACTCGGACTTGACCGCGCGGGCGATGCGATTGATCTCCGACGGAGCCGTCGAACGAGGGGGTGTCGATTCGCTCGCGGACACCCTCGGTTACTCCTCGCGTCAATTGACCCGAGTCCTCACCGCTGAAATCGGCGCCGGACCGTTGGCACTCGCCCGCGCACACCGCGCCCACACTGCGCGAACACTGATTCAAACCACGGCCATGCCGATGAGCGAGGTGGCGTTTGCTGCAGGATTCGCGAGCGTCCGCCAGTTCAACGACACAGTGAGGGAAGTTTTCGCGGTCAATCCGACGACGCTGCGCGAGGAAGCTACTCGCAAGCACCCCGCCGATACAGGCAACGGAACCGTCACCGTGCGGCTCCCCTACCGACAACCGATGGACAAGACGTGGCTCGAATGGTTCCTCGCCGGAAACGCCGTGCCAGGAATCGAGTCGTTTTCGGACGGAGTCTTTCGCCGTTCGCTACGGCTGCCCCACGGCTACGGCCTCGTCGCACTGCGCATCGAGGACGGCTACGTCGATACAACCCTGAGCCTGCAGGACATGCGCGATCTCGCCCCCGCTGTCGCGCGGGTTCGCCATCTCCTCGACCTCGACGCCGATCCCGAGGCCATCGATGCCGCGTTGAGCGAAGACCCAGCCCTGGCATCGAACATCGCCGCACACAGAGGTATTCGCGTACCCGGAAGCGTCGACGGTGCTGAACTGTTGCTGCGCATCATGATTGGTCAGCAGATCTCGTTGCGAGCGGCCGCGACACACACCGGACGCCTGGTCGACGAGCTCGGCACCCCGATCGACGATCCGACCGGCGAAGGAATCACCCGTCTGTTCCCCGAGCCCGAGGTCATCGCCGAACGCGGCCACGAAGTTCTTTCCGGCCCGAGCGCCCGCGTAAACGCCGTGATCAACGCCGCGAACGCAGTGGCGTCGGGCAAGATTGTCCTTCACCCCGCACGGCCCGCTGCAGAATTGGAGCAGGAACTACTCGCCCTCAAGGGAATCGGGCCGTGGACTGCGCGCTAGTGCGTCATGCGGATGCTCGCCGATCCCGATGTACTGCTCGACACCGACCTCGTTGTTCGTCAAGGCGCGGAGGCTCTCGGTGTGGCCTTGAAGGACACGAAACGCTGGGCGCCGTGGCGCTCGTACGTCTCGATGCACCTATGGAGCATCGCACTGGAAAGAAGAGGACTATGACCGCGTCGTTCGCCATTAGCGACACACCCATCGGGCCGTTCACCACCATCGTCGACGCCGACGGATCAGTTCTCGCATCTGGTTGGACGGCCGGCATCGACAGCTTGGTTCCACTGATTCACAAGTCGTTGCGCCCGAGCGACTTCAGCGAGTGCACCGACCTCGGCAGCGTCTCGAAGGCTGTCGCCGACTATCACCGAGGCGACCTCGAAAGCATCGACGGCGTACCCGTCGTGCAGCAATCCGGAGAATTTCTGGTGCACGCGTGGAAGGTGCTGCGCGAGGTGCCGGCCGGCTCACCCGTCACATACTCGGAGTTCGCAGCTCTCGCCGGACGCCCCGCAGCGATTCGCGGGGCCGCGTCGGCGTGTGCACGCAATGCTGCCGCCCTGTTCGTTCCATGCCACCGGGTCTTTCGCATCGGAGGCGCGCTCGGCGGGTTTCGCTGGGGCCTGCCTGCCAAAGAATGGCTGCTGACGCACGAGGCCGCTCGGACCTGACGGGGTGCTCGTTACTGAAACACGTCGTTACCTAAACACAGCGGCTATGGCGAGCTCCTGAGCGCATTAGGTGCGCGGTCGAGGGTTGCAGGATTGGCCGGGATGCAACGTGGGTAGTGGGATGACAGGCAACACTAGAGTCGTTCGGTTGCCGAAGGTGACTTCGAGTCTCGTATCCACTTATCGAAAGGGACTTACCGAAGTGATGGAAAACGCAGAGACCACAAGACGACAGTCTGAGCGTGACCGCGGTGACCTCATCGGAGCCGGCGGTGTGTGGTTGGCCAAGTGGTCACTGATTGTCGTCTCCGTCGCCGCAGCTGCGTGGATCTTCGGGTGGCTGATCTCGGCAATGTGGGTCGTCATTCTTCCAGCCCTGCTCGCCATCATCGTCGCAACTGTGCTGTGGCCCCCCACGAAATGGATGATGCGAGTAGGCATACCGGCGGCTCCCGCAGCCGCGTCATCGCTCATCGTGTTCTTCCTTGTCATCGGCGGCATCATCACGCTCATCGTCCCGTCCGTGGTGGATGCGGCGCCCGAATTGGTAGACAAGGCATCGACCGGTGTGGCTCAAGTTCAGAACTGGCTCAAGGGTCCTCCGATCAATTTGCAGGATGAGCAAATTGACAATGCCGTCTCCGCAATCACGTCACGTCTTCAGGACAGCGGCACCGCAATCGCGTCGGGTGTGTTCAGCGGCGTTTCTGCTGCCAGCTCGATTCTCATTACTTTGGTGCTCGTCCTGGTGCTCACATTTTTCTTCGTTAAGGACGGATTGAAGTTCACCCCGTGGTTGCACGGAATCGCGGGTGGCCGCGCTGGACGCCACCTCGGTGAGGTCCTCGCTCGGATGTGGTCAACTCTCGGCGGGTTCATTCGCACCCAGGCTGTCGTCAGTCTGATCGACGCGTTCTTCATCGGTCTCGGGTTAATAGTCCTGGATGTCCCGCTGGCTCTCGTGCTGGCAACGCTGACGTTTCTCGGTGGATTTGTTCCGATCGTCGGTGCGTTTGTGGCCGGCGCATTGGCCGTGCTCGTGGCGTTGGTTGCGAACGGTTTGACCACGGCGCTGATCGTGTTGGTCATCATCGTCGCCGTACAACAGCTGGAAGGCAATGTGCTGCAGCCCATTCTGCAGAGCCGCAGTATGAACCTGCATCCTGCCATCGTCCTCCTCGCCGTTACAGGTGGTGCTTCCGTCTTCGGGATCGTCGGCGCATTCCTCGCAGTCCCGGCCACTGCGGTCTTCGCGGTGCTGGTCCGTTATGTCTCGGAGCAGATCGATGAACACTCCGACGAAGCGAATCAGGCACAACTCGAAGAACAGGCCCCCGAACCGAAGGATCTGGCGACACACGAGACGGAC
>JBBSSG010000215.1:0-5469 GCA_038242295.1 Mycobacteriales bacterium
AATCGCCCGGTGACCGAGAACATTCATGCTGAATCGCCGGAGGATTGGCTGATCGTCGCGGGCGATGTTTCCGAAAAGACCGATGACATCAAATGGGCTTTGGAACTGCTTCGGAGCAAGTTTGCGAAGGTCATCTGGGTACCCGGCAACCACGAACTGTGGACGACAGCCAAGGACCCCGTCCAGATCCACGGGGTCGCCCGGTACGAGTACCTGGTGAATCTGTGCCGCGAGATCGACGTCGTGACCCCTGAGGACCCATATCTGAGGTGGGAAGGCGAGGGTGGACCAGCAACGATCGTTCCGATGTTCTTGCTCTACGACTACTCGTTTCTCCCGCGAGGTGCCATCGACAAGGAACATGGTCTGAAGATCGCGCGAGACAAGAACGTTGTCGCGACCGACGAGTTCCTGCTGTCGCCGCAGCCGTATGCGACCCGCGATGCCTGGTGCCACGCGCGGATCGATAGCACCCGCGACAGGCTCGATGAGCTCGATACGTCGACTCCCACCGTGCTGATCAATCACTTCCCGATGGTCCGACAGCCGACCGAGGTGCTGTTTTATCCTGAGTTCGCCATGTGGTGCGGGTCGACACGAACCGCGGACTGGCATACGCGGTACAACGCAATCTGTTCGGTGTACGGCCACCTCCACATTCCACGCACGACGTACTACGACGGGGTTCGCTTCGAGGAGGTCTCGGTCGGCTACCCGCGTGAATGGCAGCGGCGCGGATTGCCGAATAATGTTCTGCGACAGATTCTGCCGGTGCCCGAGTACCCGGAAGGGACGTTGAACAAGTTCGGCGGCCACTTCACGGTCACGCCCGAGATGGAAGCCGAAGTCGAGAAGATGAGGTCCAAGCGTTGATCGAATCGATACTTCCCAACGGTGTCGTGGCAGCTGAACTGTTCGAAGATCCGCCGGGGCTCACTCCGCATCCACTCGAGGCGCCGTTGGTGGCCAAAGCTGTCGACAAACGCAAACGAGAGTTCACCTCGGCTCGGCACTGCGCGCGGTTGGCGATGGGGAAGCTCGGAGTCGATCCGGCACCGATCATGCGCGGAGCGTCCGGGGCTCCGCAGTGGCCGAAGGGGTTGGTCGGGAGTTTGACCCACTGCGACGGGTATCGAGGTGCCGTGCTGGGTTACTCGATGCAGGTTCGGTCGGTCGGCATCGACGCCGAGCCGCATGGACCGCTACCCGACGGCGTTCTCGAGGCCGTGAGCTTGCCCGCGGAACGCGAATGGCTCAGCGGTGCCGGGAACGACATGCACTGGGACAGGCTGTTGTTCTGTGCCAAGGAAGCTACCTACAAGGCATGGGAACCACTGACCGGGCGCTGGCTCGGTTTCGAGGACGCGCACATCACGTTCGAGTTCACAGGGAGCGGCGACGCCGTCTCGGGGACGTTCCATTCGGAACTGCTCGTGCCCGGGAACACCCACAGTGGGTCGGTGCTGGAGTCCTTCGACGGGCAATGGCTCGTCTCTGAAGGTTTGATCGTCACGGCGATCGCAGTGACCTGACATCACCTGGCAGAATGCCTTCTTGTGTCTGCACGTGGAAAGTTGTCCTCCGGTCTTGTCGGCGCCGGACTGTTGATCGTCGACAAAGGTCCGGGCATGACGAGCCACGATGTCGTCGCGTCCTGTCGCAAGCTCTTGAACACTCGCAAAGTAGGTCATGCGGGCACTCTGGATCCCATGGCTACGGGCGTTCTCGTTCTGGGCATAGAACGGGCCACGAAGATGCTCGGATTGTTAGCATTGACTACCAAGTCGTACACCGCGACGATCAGGCTCGGCCGCAGCACCACCACGGACGACGCCGAGGGGGAGACCCTCGCCGATGAGTCTGCGGCGTCGGTCCTCGATGTGGACATTGCAGCCGGTGTTGCGGCACTGTCCGGTGACATCGAGCAGGTCCCTGCCAGTGTCAGCGCCATCAAGGTCGACGGTCAGCGCGCGCACAAACTGATTCGCGCAGGTGAGGAGTTCACTCTCCCGGCGCGAAAGGTCAGCGTAACCAGATTCGACGTCGTGGCCCGGCGAGATGTTCCCGGTACACAGTTCGTCGACCTGGATGTGGAAGTGGACTGTTCGTCGGGAACCTACATTCGTGCACTGGCCCGCGACCTCGGTGCTGCGCTCGGGGTTGGCGGCCACCTCACCGTCCTCCGTCGAACACAGGTTGGACCGTTCACGCTGGCGCAGGCCCGCACTCTCGACGAACTGGCCGGCGCTCCCGAAGTAAGCTTTGATATCGACGAAGCCGCTCGAACAGCGTTTCCGCACAGGCAGATCGACGAGAGCGAAGCGGAGTCGATCAGTCAGGGGCGGTGGCTCGACCCCATCGGCTTGGCGGGTGTCTACGCGGCGATCGATCCGTCCGGTCACACCATCGCGTTGCTACAAGAAAACGGCAAGCGCGCCAGTTCCGTCCTGGTTGTTCGGCCGGCCACGTTGCGCGGGCTGTAGGCAGCTACCTGGAGTGGGAGGTATTCGGAAGGGCTGGGGCTACGACCCGGGAACCATCCAGATTGCTTCCGCTGCACGTTGACCGAGGTCGATCGTGTTCTTGTCCTCATGGCCCAACTCGATCGCCACAGTGCCCGCGTAATCGCGGCGTTCGAGCACGGTGACCGCGAGGTCCAGGCTGATGCCGACCGAGTCGAAGTACCGGAGCATGTCTGGATCCGAATCGGAGATACGCGCTACTCGGCCGTGCTGACCGTCTGTGTAGTCGCTCAGACGAATTGCTTTCGGAGCCGCGACATCACCGTCCACCGATGGAATTGGGTCGCCGTGCGGGTCGCGTTCGGGGAAACCGAGCTTGGCGTCGATACGACTCATCATCAGATCTGACACCGCATGTTCTAAAATTTCGGCTTCGTCGTGTACCTCGTCCCAGCCGTATCCGAGCTCGCGAACGAGATAGGTTTCGATGAGCCGGTGTCGACGGACCATGGCGATTGCAGCGGTGCGACCACGATCGGTGAGCGAAATGGCGCCGTAGCGCGCATGGTCGACCATTCCCTGATCGGCCAGCTTGCGAATGGCCTCGGACACCGTGGAAGCGGATACCCCGATACGTTCGGACAGCATCTTGGTGCTGACGGAGTCCTCACTCCATTCGCTGGCCGCCCAGATCACTTTCAGATAATCCTGCGCGACCGCTGATAGTTGGAGGCTCTCCACGACCGGAGCTGAATCGTTTCTTTGTTGCGCCACGCTGCTGAGCTTAGGCAATCCAACGCCAAATGACACGTCACACAGGCCGGGCAGCAGGCACCCGTACATGGCGACGTAGTACCCGAGTCACCATTCCCTGGGAGGGACGGAACAGGTAGGCGAGCAGAAATACGAGCCCCTGCGACAACACGACACTGCCGCCGGAGGATACGTCGAAATAGAAACTGGCATAGATGCCCACCAGGGCACAGACGACGGAAATGGCCGGAGCAAGCAACAGCATGGGGCCGAAGCTGTGAGTCAACAAGTATGCGGTGGCCCCCGGGGTGATGAGCATGGCGACAACAAGAATTACACCGACGGCCTGCAAGGCGACCACGGTTGTCAGTGCGAGCAATGTCAGCATCAACGCCGAGATCACGGTCGGGTTGATACCCACGGCCCGGGCCTGTGTCCGGTCGAACGCAAAAAGTGTGAAGTTTCGACGCTCGAGAACCATGATGACCAGTGCGATTCCGCCCAGTACGAAGACCTGCTTCATGTCGGCCTGGGGCACTCCGAGGAGGTTGCCGAAGAGAATGTGGTTCAAATCGACCTGGCTCGGAAACTTCGAGATCAGAACCACACCCAAAGCGAACATGGTGGTGAACACCACGCCGATCACGGCATCTTCTTTGACGATCGTGGTGTCGCGGACAATCCCGATCGCGCCTACCGCGATGAGTGCGAACAACAGTGCGCCGATTGCGAACGGTGCACCCAACAGATAAGACAGAGCGACTCGCGGCAATACGGCATGCGACACGGCGTCACCCATCAGCGAACACCCGATCAACGTCCAGTTGTCGATTTGTCCAAATCCAACTCGAGTGCGCGACATTCCGATCCGGAAGTGACCTCACTCTCGGCGGGCCGTAGGCTTTGACTCGTGCAGAGGTGGCGAGGTCTCGACGATGTACCTGCCGACTGGGGTCGTTGCGTTCTCACGATCGGCGTATTCGATGGCGTGCACCGAGGTCACGCCCAGTTGATCACCCGTGCGGTGACTGCAGCGAAGGAACGTGGGGTACCGAGCGTGCTCATGACGTTCGATCCGCACCCGATGGAAGTGATTCGTCCCGGATCACACCCAGCGCAATTGACCACCCTCACCCGCAGGGCTGAATTGGCCGAAGAACTCGGCATCGACGTGTTCTGCGTCATGCCGTTCACGCCCGAGTTGATGAGGCTGACGCCCGAGCGCTACGTCCACGAAATCCTGGTCGAGCGACTGCACGTGGCCGAAGTGGTCGTGGGGGACAATTTCACGTTCGGTAAGAAGGCGGTCGGCAACGTCGAGTTCCTACGCAAGATCGGTGACCGAGCAGGGTTCGCGGTCGACGGTGTTCATCTACTGGCCGAGTACGCAGTGACCTTCTCCTCCACTTACATTCGATCCTGCGTCGATGCGGGTGACGTAGCAGCGGCAACCGCGGCGCTCGGCAGACCTCACCGCGTCGAAGGCGTCGTGGTTCACGGTGACGGGCGCGGTAGACAACTCGGATACCCGACGGCGAACGTCGCGCCACCGATGCACTCGGCGATTCCCGCGGACGGCGTGTACGCGGCGTGGTTCACCGTTCTCGGTCCAGGCCCAACCATCGGTACCGTCACTCCTGGTGAGCGACATCGCGCCGCCGTGTCCGTCGGAACGAATCCAACCTTCTCCGGTCGAGCCAGGACTGTAGAGGCTTTCGTCCTCGACACCGACGGTGATCTGTACGGCCAGCACGTCGCGGTGGATTTCGTCGAGCGACTGCGCGGGATGGAGAAGTTCGACTCCGTCGACGCGCTGATCGCAGAAATGGGCCGAGACGCCGCACATGCACGAACCGCTCTGACCGACGGGGTTTCTCAGTAAGGGAAGGTCCCCTGATAGGATTCCGTCTCGGTGCGTGCTGCGGTCCGCGGCGGCTGCACCCGGTTCGGAATCTTGATCGTGCGAGATTCGAACTTCCTTTCGCGCGGACGTCAGTGATCAGGAGTAGTACCAGTGGCATTGACCACCGAAGAGAAGAAGACCGTACTCGGCGAGTACGGCCTGCATCCGACCGACACCGGTTCGCCCGAGGCGCAGGTCGCGATGCTCACCAAGCGCATCGTCGATCTCACCGAGCACCTCAAGATGCACAAGCACGACCACCACTCCCGCCGCGGCCTGTTGCTGCTGGTCGGACGTCGTCGTCGCCTGTTGAAGTACATCGCGAAGGTAGATGTCACCCGCTACCGTTCG
>JBBSSG010000216.1:0-5451 GCA_038242295.1 Mycobacteriales bacterium
GATGACCAAGACCGCCCGGGCTGGTCGTAGGCTGTCGTCGTGAGTCCCCGAAACCGCGACGACAAATTTCCCGTCGACAACAACGATGCAGACGACGGTAATTCAGACAATGCTGCCGATGCGTTGATGGATGCAATGTCTTCCGCTGTGTCGAACGCAACATCGTTCGCGTCGCTTTCCGAGCTAGCCGACGACGAAGAACTCGACCTGCCTACTCTTCGGAACCCGATACTCGTGGCCGCGTTCGAGGGGTGGAACGACGCCGGTGATGCGGCGAGCGATGCCATCGAACACCTGGAACTGACCTGGGACGCGAGCCCACTCGCCGAGTTGGACTCCGAGGACTACTACGACTACCAAGTCAACCGCCCGACCATTCGCCAAGTCGACGGGGTAACTCGCGAGATTCAATGGCCGTCGACGCGTTTGTCACTCTGCTCGCCCCCCGGTAGCTCTCGCGACGTCGTGTTGCTTCGCGGTATCGAACCGAATATGCGTTGGCGGAGCTTCTGCGACGATCTTCTCGAGTTCATCGAACAGTTGGGTGTCGACACTGTCGTGATTTTGGGTGCACTGTTGGCCGACACACCCCATACACGGCCCGTACCCGTCACTGGCAGTGCCTACAGCGTGGAGGCAGCCGAGCGCTTCAGCTTGGAACAGACTCGCTACGAAGGACCGACAGGAATTACCGGGGTCCTGCAGGACGAATGCGTCAAGGCTGGAGTGCCTGCGGTGTCGTTCTGGGCAGCCGTGCCGCACTACGTATCACAGCCGCCGAATCCCAAGGCCACCGTCGCGTTGCTGCAGCGAGTGGAGGAAGTTCTCGATATCGAGGTTCCGCTCGGCGAACTGCCGACGCAGGCCGAGGAATGGGAAGAGGCGGTCACGGAGATGACCAAAGAAGACGAAGAGATCCTGGAGTACGTCCGCACGCTGGAGGAACGTGGTGATGCGGAGGTCGATATCTCCGAGGCAATCTCGAAGATCGACGGCGACGCGATCGCGGCGGAGTTCGAACGCTATCTCAGGCGCCGAGGACCGGGAAGCTTCGGTTTGTGAGTCGATGAACTGCTAGGTCGGGCATCGAGGGTCCACCAATTCACCTCTCGCCTACCCTGTTCCAGTGAGCGATTCATCTGACAGCGCGGGACCGAGCGTCGCCGATGCCTTCCTCGACCAGGCGGACGCCGACACGCATGGAAAGCGGGCTTGATTTTGTCCGATGATCGAAGTTCCGAATGGCAGAACAGCTCCGAACTCGACGAGCTGCTTGCTGCAGCGCGAAAGACGCTCGAGTCGAATTGGCTGAAGATCAACGGCAAGATAACCGTTCAGCTCAGCGCCGCCCCCGAAATGTCGCGGTTGCTCAGCGCTATCAACAAATCGACTGCGGAGCTTCACAGTCGCGCCAAGACGTCCAAGCTCGATCTCGTCGATTTCGATAACTGGCTTTCGAGCTCTACTGACGGCGGCGGCTTGATCGAGACGCTGAACGCGCAGTCCCCCCTCCAGGACAAGAAGCGGGCGGTGGCCGACAAAGCCGACATCAAGTCTCGCGCATTGGCCGATGCACGGCGTCGTCTGGAAGCCACCATGCACTGGGAATGGGCCGATCGCTGGCTGTCCTCTCTGTTGAAGCAGGACGGCACCCTAGGCGGCCGAGTCCCCGTCGACGCGCTACGTAGTGCCGTGCGAGTTCTCGAAGTCCTTCCCGTGGACGGGTTGTCGCTGACGGAACTCGCAGAATTGGCGTGTGGCGACCCGAAGACCCTGTCCTCCGGCGGTGTACCGAGACTGGTCCTCGACGCCCTGTCCCTACGTGAAGGAATTTCTCAGCCCGTCGATCCCGTCGGTATCAGACTGCTGTGGCAAACAGCGGGGGTGTCGGTCGACGCACTGTCGAGCCGCGTGGTCCTGCTGGGATACCGAGTCTCGGAAAATCACACTGTTGCTCGGTGGGTGAACGAGGCTGCCGACCAAGGGATTCCGTTCCCCTTGACGCTGGACATGATCGCTCGTGGACCACTGACGAACGTATCGGACCCCATCTTCGTGTGCGAGAACGTAGCCGTCCTTGCAGCCGCCGCACGCACCCTCGGGGGAGCCTCGGCGCCGATCATCTGCACCGATGGACAACCGTCTTCTGCACTCCACGCTTTGCTAGCGGGAGTACGCCGCGGAACCGAGCTGCATTGGCGCAACGATTTCGACTGGCCCGGTCTGCATATCACGTCGAGAGCAATTTCTCGATACGGCGCGATTCCGTGGCGGATGGACACCGACGCTTACCGCGTTGCGTTGGACACCCGAAACTCGTTGCCGCTGAAAGGCCATCCCAGCACAAGTTCGTGGGATCCACTGCTCGCCGCGGCGATGCACGAATCTGCTCGCGCAGTCATGGAGGAAAGACTGATTCCCGAACTACTGCACGACCTGGCCTGAGTTCGGTACACCCGAGACCAACGAAAGTCAGCGAAGCCGAACACCCAGTAGCGCGTCCACCGCATCGGCAAATGCGCCTGGCGCCGACGCATCCGAGCCGCCCCGCTCCACCGCGAAGCTTGCCCACGCGTCGAGCGCATCGAGAGCCTTCGGCGAATCGAGATCGTCGGCGAGGTGTTGTCGCAGGCGCTTGATGACGTCATCGGCGCTCGTCGCGGCATCCACTGCCGCCGCCGCACGCCACAACTTCAGTCGCGTGTACGCGCGTTCGAGCACCTCGTTCGTCCACGGACGGTCCTGGCGGTAGTGCCCAGCGAGCAATCCGAGTCGCAGTGCAGCCGGGTCGACGCCCTCCGCCCGCAGCTTCGATACGAACACCAAGTTGCCGCGACTCTTCGACATCTTTTCGCCGTCGAGGCCGATCATCCCGGTGTGGACGTAATGCCGAGCGAACCGAGCGCCATCGGTCGCGGCTTCCGCGTGAGCGGCTGAAAACTCGTGGTGAGGGAAGATCAGATCGCTTCCACCGCCCTGTATGTCGAACCCTGTTCCGATGCGGTTGAGCGCGATCGCCGCACACTCGATGTGCCATCCCGGACGACCAGCACCGAACGGCGACTGCCACGACGGCTCGCCGGCGCGTTTCATCCGCCACAGCAGTGCATCGAGAGAGTTCCGCTTGCCGACGCGGTCAGGATCCCCGCCCCGCTCCGCAAAGTACTTGTCCATCGTCGGGCGGTCGTAACCTGACTCGTAGCCGAATTCTGGACTCGCATCCGCGCGGAAATAGATGTCAGGGAATTCGGCATCGTCGACGACGTAGGCGGCGCCCGAATCGATCAATCTCTCGACGAGTTCGATGACCTCGTCGATAGACTCGACAGCCCCGATGTAGTCGCGCGGCGGCAAGACGCGCAACGCGTACATGTCTTCTCTGAACAGCTCGATCTGACGAGTTCCGAGCTCGATCCAATTCTCGCCGTCACGATTCGCTCGTTCGAACAGTGGGTCGTCTACGTCCGTGACATTTTGCACGTAGTGCACGTCGTGCCCGGCGTCGAGCCACAGACGGTTGACGAGATCGAATGTCAGATACGTTGCCGCGTGTCCCAGATGGGTGGCGTCGTAAGGCGTGATTCCGCAGACGTACATCTTCGCCTCGGAGCCTGGTGTCACCGGACGGACCTGGCGATCTGCGGTGTCGTACAACCGAAGCTGTGGCCCCTGACCAGGGATCGACGGTACAGCTGTGTCGGACCAGGATTGCATGCAGTCGAGCCTATCGGAGAGGTGTCAGAACGCGGGCCACGGTATCGGCCTGCTGGAATCCGGTACCGGCATGACCGGCCTCGCTACGAGCGCGCTCGCTCGGCGGTGCACACCTTCGATCTCCCGTTCGGTGATGTGACCGCGTAAGCGCGGTTCGACGGCGTCGGCGAAAGATTCGACGAAAGTGACCATGTCCGTCATCAGTGCGTCGCCGATCGGTGTCCCGGCCCACCCCCACAGCACTGTGCGCAGCTTGTTCTCCGAATGTAAGCAGATTCCGTGGTCCACACCGTAGACATATCCGTCGAGGCCTTCGAGCGCATGGCCGCCCTTGCGGTCCGCATTGTTGAGCACTACGTCGAGTACGGCCATTCGCTGCAGACGCGGATCGTCGGCATGCACGAGCGCGACTTCCTCGCCATCGCCGTCGTAAGCCTGCAATACAGGAATCCATCCAGACGGAACGAGATCGGGAGAGCAGATGTCGACGAGATCGACTCGCTCGCCGTGTGCACTGTGACGTTCTGGGGTATCGATCCAACGCTGGACCATTCCCGGCCCGAATGGACCATCACGAAGAATCGTCGTAGGAATGACACCCCAGCCCAGCGCCTCGGAAATCTCGAACGACGCAAATTCACGCCCAGCAAGCGTTCCATCCGGAAAGTCCCACAGGGGCACCTCCCCGCGAACGGGCTTGTAGACACACCGGATAGAGGCAGCACTCTCGTCGCTCGCACTGCCCTGTGTCGCACCAGACGTGCTCGCCTCACATACGAGGGTTGCGTTACTGGCCGATACGACACGCCCGACGACGGTGAGATCGCCGGTTTCCATCACCTGGCGTCCCTCGAACGGCGGCCGGTCCTCGATCAAAGTTCCTCACCGAGTTCCGTTACCGAACCGAACGTGGCGCCGCGTCGATAGCCGTTGGTTCGTATGCAGATGTGTCCGTCCTGAGTCAGCGGTTCGCCGCACAGCGGACACGGCGCGCGCCCGGCAGCGATGACGCGCTCGGTTCGCGCCGCGAATTCGCGAGCCTGAACGGGAGTCAGAAACACCCGTACCGCGTCTGGTCCTTCCTCCGTGTCGTCCAGTACTACCGACTCGTCCACCTCGGACTCACTGACCGCGAGCAACTCCACCACTACAGCGTTCACCTCCGAGTCCCAGCCGAGACCCATAGTGCCCACGCGGAACTCCGTGTCGATGGGGGTCAGGAGCGGACTAGTGTCGCTCACTTCGGTTTCTTCCGGCGGAACATCCGCACCAAACCTGCGGTGCACTTCGTCCAGGAGCAGGCCCATTCGGTCGGCCAGCACCTGTACCTGCTGCTTTTCCAGAGCAACGGACACGACACGAGCGTCGTGCACAGCTTGGAGGAAGAACGATCGGTCGCCCGGCTCACCCACAGTTCCCGCGACAAATCGGTCAGGGGTGCGGAAAACATGTATTGCGCGTGGCATTGCACCTCCTGCAGTTGGTGGTAGCGGACTCCAAAATCATGAGTGAATTTCGATCCCGCACCTTCATTATCCGCTATCTGATCGCTACTTCCCCGAACCTCCTCCAGGAACGGCGTCGGATTCTGTACCGGTCGCGCCTGCAGCCTCCCCCTTGGGCGCTGCCGGCGGCGGCGCCAGTCCCGACAAATCGAGGCCGGTGTCGTTCGTGCGCAGCACCAACGACCGCGTGGCGGTGTACTTGTTCACGCTGATCGGCGCCGGATCGGCGCCC
>JBBSSG010000217.1:0-5439 GCA_038242295.1 Mycobacteriales bacterium
CCCAGAACCGCCGGAGCCGCAGCAGATGC
Source organism: Mycobacteriales bacterium (assembly GCA_038242295.1). Classification (GTDB taxonomy): domain Bacteria; phylum Actinomycetota; class Actinomycetes; order Mycobacteriales; family Mycobacteriaceae; genus Rhodococcoides. The sequence goes on from JBBSSG010000217.1 coordinate 30, forward strand.
GGTCCCGACGCCGAAGCTTGCAGCAGCTGCTGCTGCCGCCACGGCGACGAGCATGAACTTCTTGAACATTTATTCCCTCTCCAGCGGTGTCCGCAGAACACTAGCAATAAGAAGTGCTGCTCGACGAGTACTACTACTAACCTTTTTGCTCCAAAGTGGCGAGCATGGTCCTGGCCTCTTCCAGTTGACGGCTCAATTCGGCCACCCGGGTGGCAGCCTCCTCTCGCGCATGCGCGATGACCGCCTCTACTGCATCCCTCGCGGTGTCGTCGCCGAGCTCTCTCACCGCACACGAGACCGACTCCGCGGACACTGGCTGCGCCTTGCCTGGCCTGCGCGCACCGTGCGTGACGGTGACCGACCAATCGTTCTCGGCTCCGGCGTAAATGGTGACACTGACGCTCTCGGGCCCTTTCTTGACCTTCCGTGGCGTGGATGCCGCGGCCTTCGGTGCAGCAGGCTTGGCCACTGCAGGCTCGAGGGCAGCGATTTTAGGAGCAACGGATTTCGGGACGGGCTTGGGCGCGACTGGCTCGGTCCATTCCGCGATCTCGGGCTTGATCTCAGGTTTCGAGGCTGCGGTCTTCTGGGCGGGCTTGCCGGCTCCCGCGGGAGCAATTTTGGAAATGCGAAGTTCCTCGGCCTCGAACGGCAGTTCGTCATTGACACCCTTGGGACTGATTGTCAGAGTGTTCCCCGCAATGGAGACAACTTTCGCCGATGTGCCTTCGGGAAGACCGAGGCTCGGCGTCGGCTCGATCAAATAGACGGTGGCACGCCTGCCCTCGGCGAGTGCTGCAGCGAGGGTCTCGAGGTCCGAAGGCGTGAGGGATCCGTCGGCCGTCGAACGTCTACGCGGTGGCATCGAAGCTTACCTCTCTCGAAAGTGTTTGCGAATACCTTCGCACATCCGACGGCACATTCGTCGCCCACCTCGAGTTCGCGGGTGAGACCGATGTTCGAATCTGAGAAACGAACCAGAATCCCACCAATGAGCCGTCTGTATGTGAACGCGCGTAGCAGTTAACTCGGACCCCGCTGTTAGCCGGGAAAACCGGTGATGCGAAGGGTTTTCGTAGGTTACGCCAGACCGCTGCCTGTCGATCGACAAACCTCGCTCGTGTGGGCCGCGTCACGCGTAACCTGACGTTGCGGAGCCCTTGGGTAGACCGGGCCGAACGGGAGGGACTAGATGTATCACGTCGATGTGAGCGCACAGGAAACCACCAGCGACCAGCAAATTTATCTTCTCGATGCGGCGTCGACCCTGGAAGTACAGGCCCTGAATCAATGGATCGATGCGACCACGCCGGATGGGGAATGCCGTCCACCGTCGATTGTCCTGTCGGGTGAGGCGTCCCATCAACTCGCCGAATGCGTGCGAGCGATAGCACCGGATCCACTGTTGGTCCCGTTGCGGGTGACGCTGTCGGAGAAGAAGAAGGTAGGTCTGCTGCATCGCATCTTCGCTCCCCGAGGCAATTCCAAGCCGACCAAGGTCTGGCAGCGATGGGTGCAAGGCGACGACCCCGATCACTCCTCGGTACTGGTCGGCGAACCGGCGACGCTGTCCGATCTGGAGACCAGATTCGACAACAACGGCAACACTTCGCTGTCTTCGTTCATTCGACGACAGGCAAGCCTTGCTCTCGATCGAGCCGAGCGCGACGTCATCGGATCCGAGTACAAGATTCCTCGCTTCGTCGTCGAGGACATGACCGAACAGAAGCGCTTCCACGACCGCATGGCTGAGCTCGCAACGCACGTCGGCGAGGAGATAGGCCACGTCGAAGGCCGCGTTCATGAAATTCTGAATGAGATGGTGGCGACGGAGACTCGTCGAGCAGTGGAAATGTGGAGCACCCTCGGCGCCTACTTCTCACGTGCTTATCGCGTGGACGTCGACCGCACAAGATTGCAGAAGGTGCGCGAGCTCAACAAAAACTATCCCCTGGTCTTCCTGCCGAACCACCGCTCGTACCTGGATCCGTTAGTGTTGCGACCCGCACTCTTGGCCGAGGGACTGCCGCTCAATCACGTCATGGGCGGCATCAACGTCGGATTCTGGCCCCTGGGCCCGCTCGCCAAACGCAGTGGTGTCGTGCTGATTCAGCGCAAGTTCTCCGACGAAATCTACAAGTGGACGCTTCGCCAGTACATGAGCTTCCTGCTGGGAAAGCGGTTCAACCTCGAGTGGTACATCGAGGGCGGACGCAGTCGCACCGGCAAACTGAGGCCACCACGGTTCGGTCTGTTGACCTATCTCGTCGACGCGCTCGAGAGCAGTGACGCCGACGATGTCTACCTGGTGCCGACGTCCATCAACTACGACCGCCTGCACGAAGTCGGCGCAATGGCAGACGAATTGCACGGCGCCAAAAAACAGGCCGAAGGTATACGCATGGCCATCGGTTACCTACGCGCGCAGGGCAAATTACGCGGAAATGTTTACCTCAACTTCGGCGAGCCGATTTCGGTGCGGTCGATCCTTGCCGAGAATCCGGACAAACGCGTCGCAGTCCAAAAGATCGCACTGACGGTTTCCCACGCCATCAACGATACGACTCCGGTCACGCCGGCCTCACTTGTCGCGATGGCATTGCTCGGCATCGAGGATCGCGCTCTGAACGTGCACGAGATGTGGGCCATCATGGCGCCACTTTCGAGCTACATCACCAAACGCGGTCTGCCGACGGCAGGCAACGTCGACATCAGCGACGTCGACGTCATCCGGTCAGCAGTGGTCGCGCAGGTGAACGCAGGTGTCGTCAAGCGCTTCGACGACGGTCCCGAGCCGGTTTTCTACCTAGCCCAGGACAAGCATTTGGTAGCGGCGTTTTTTCGTAACAACGCGATTCACTACTTCGTGATGCGTGCGATAGCCGAACTGGTGGTGCTTCCGGATCAGGAACAAGCCTGTGCCTCCACCCCGGAATCGATCTGGAAGGCTGCGCTCGAGTTGCGGGACCTGCTCAAATTCGAATTCTTCTTCGGCGACAAAGAAGACTTCAGCGAGCGGCTCGAAGCAGAGGTTGCGCTGATCGATCCCGAGTGGCGTGCAAACCTCGATGATCCGACATACGCCACGCATCAACTGGAAACACAGGATCTTCACCTTGCGCACCGCGTTCTACAACCGATCCTCGAGGCGTACCAGGTCGTCGCCGACCAGCTGATGCTCCTACCGAAGGGCGTCGAGTTCGACAAGCCATTGTTCGTCACCCTGTGCCTCGGTGCCGCGCAAGCTAGACGCCTCCGCCAACAGCTCGATCACAGTGAGGCGATATCCGGCGAATTGTTCGACACTGCACTGCAATTGGCAGAAAACAGAAGTCTCGTCGATCCCGCCGGAGAGAACCTTGCCTTGCGCCGCCGAGACTTCGCGCGGGAAATCAACGAATGGGCACGCAAGGCGCGCTTGATTCGCGACATAGCTCACCGCAGGCTCAACGACGTCGACCCGCTCACCGTTCCCGGAATCGTACAGTCCGCCGACGAGACCAAGGGCGAGCCCGGATGATCGATGTGACGTCGCTTCTGCGTGCGATCGCCGATGCTCCCGGCGGACCCGACACCGTGGCGTTCTTCGACCTCGACGGCACCTTGATCAACGGCTTCTCCGCCAAAGCGATCTTTTTGGAGCGGCTCAAAACGCTTGATGTGACGGTCAACGAACTGTGGGAAATCTCGAGCGCCGTCGCTCTGATGAGGATGCGGAATTCCCCCGTCGACAATCTGATGGGCAAAGCCGTCAAAGGTCTGGAAGGTCGGCGCCAGGAAGATCTGATGGAGCAGGCGTACAGCCTGTTTCGCAACGAGATTGCGCCGATGATCTATCCGCAGGCACGAATTCTCGTCGAAGCTCATCGGCATGCTGGGCATCGTCTGGTCATTGCGACGTCTGCCACGCCGTACCAGGCGATTCCGGTGAAGGAAGATCTGATGTTCGACGAGGCACTGTGTACGACACCCGTCGTCGTCGACGGGGTTCTCACGGGCGAACTCGTCGGAAGCTCGCTATGGGGTCCGCGCAAAGCGCAGGCCGCCATCGACTACGCCGAGCGCGAAGGTGTCGACCTCGCTGGCTGCTTCGGATATTCGAACGGAGGCGAGGACATTCCGCTACTGGAAGCTGTCGGTCGACCGGTTGCTCTCAATCCCGACGGCGAGCTCGAGCATTTTGCGAAGAAGATGAATTGGCCGACGTTACATCTCGAAACCCCCAAGCGCGGCACCAATTTGACCTCGGCGGTACGGAGTACCGCCGCTGTCGGTTCGGTCCTTGCTAGCGCCGGTCTCGGGATCGGACTTGGACTGTTGACGCGCAGTCGTCGAACCGGGGCGAACATCACCTCGACCGTCGCGCCCGACATCGCGTTGACGATCGCTGGTATCAAACTCGACGTGCACGGCACCGAGAACGCGTGGTCCGCCCGCCCCGCAGTGTTCATGTTCAACCATCAGAGCACCGCAGATGCAATGATCGTCCTCTCGATCCTGCGCCGCGACATCACCGCCGTTGCCAAACGTGAACTCGAACGAGACGTTCGATTTGCACTGCTCGGCGCCATTTTCGACGTCGCTTACATCGATCGAGGTGATCCGACGAAAGCACGGGAGGCGTTGCGCCCGGCGATCGAGAAGTTGCACTCCGGCATCTCCGTCGCGATCGCACCCGAGGGCACCCGCATGCCGACTTCGCGGCTCGGACGGTTCAAGAAAGGCGGCTTTCACCTCGCCATGCAGGCCAGCGTCCCCATCGTTCCGATCGTTATCCACAATGCGGGCGACGTGATGTGGAAAAAAGATTTCACCGCACACTCGGGTACCGTCAAGGTCACCGTCGGAGAGCCCATTTGCACTGAGGATTGGGTCCCCGAGAAGGTCGACAATTACATCGACGACGTCCGATCCTATTTCAACAGAACGCTGGGATATGCCTAGAGACCACATCAATTCGGCTGTGCAGAGAGAGATCGAAAAGAATCTCCTGGGGGGAACACCGAAGTACACCCGCAGAGACATCGTGGAGAAATCCGGATTGCCGCTCGAGCGGGTGGCTCAACTTTGGATCGCAATGGGCTTTCCAGTGCAAACCGATCCGGACGCGGTCGTCTATACCGACGCTGATCTCGAAGCGTTGCGCGCGCTCACCGGGCTCACCGAACAGAAAGTAATCAAGCCAGAGATGGAGGTCGCGATCGCGCGCACCCTCGGGCAAATGATGTCGAGGCTCAGCGAGTGGCAGGTCGGCGTCGTCAACAACTACATCCAAGACCGGGCGGCGGCAGTGACTGATCCAGCCGATCTCGAGACCATCCGTCTCGACGCGAGGAAGGTTGCCGCGCGGACAGTACCGACGCTGGAAGCGTTGCAGTCCTACACCTGGAGGAGACATCTAGCGGCCACG
>JBBSSG010000218.1:0-5423 GCA_038242295.1 Mycobacteriales bacterium
CAAGCAGGCGAAGCTGCCGTACCTGGTGTATCTCCGCAATCCGACGACCGGCGGAGTGTTCGCGTCCTGGGGTTCGCTGGCGCACGTCACCTTCGCCGAACCCGGGGCGCTCATCGGGTTCTTGGGGCCTCGCGTCTACGAGGCGTTGTACGACAAGCCGTTTCCTAGCGGCGTCCAGACAGCAGAGAACCTCTACCACCACGGCGTCATCGACGGCGTGGTGCCGCTCACGAGTCTTCGCCACCTCATGGTCCGCGCCTTGCGCGTCGTAAGCGCGGACCCCGAGACTTCGCGAGACCTCGAACCTGCGCCTACCGTCGCCGAAATTCCCGAGCACTCGGCCTGGCACTCCGTCGAGGCATCGCGGCGCGAGGATCGTCCGGGTGTTCGGCAACTCCTCGAACACGCCGCTACCGAGCAGGTTCCGCTATCCGGCACCGGCCAGGGCGAGTCAGACACCACAATCTTGTTGTCCCTGTGTCGATTCCGCGGAATCTCGTGCGTCGTGTTCGGCAATGATCGCAGCAATCACAGCGCCACGGCAACGATGGGCCCCGGGGCTCTCCGTGAAGCACGCCGCGGGATGAAGCTTGCCGAAGAGCTCGGTATTCCGTTGGTACTCGTCATCGACACGTTCGGCGCTGCATTGTCCAAGGAAGCGGAAGAAGGCGGACTGGCGCCCGAAATCGCCAGGTGCATAAGCGACCTCGTCACCGTCGACACCCCGACTGTCTCGGTGCTACTCGGCCAGGGCACCGGCGGCGGCGCCCTCGCACTGCTCCCCGCCGACCGGACACTCTGCGCTCAAAATGCGTGGCTCGCACCGCTCCCACCCGAAGGTGCCAGTGCCATCGTCCATCGCGATACCGCGCACGCAGCCGAGATGGCCGAGGCGCAGGGAATTCGATCGGTGGACCTGCTGCGCGACGGCATCGTCGACGCCATCATCCCCGAGCATCCCGACGCAGCGGAGGAACCTGTCGAATTTTCGACGCGGGTGGCCGGGGCGATCGCCCGCGAGTTGCGCGAGATCGGTTTGGCCGGTCCCGCGGACCGGCTGGCGGAGCGGATGGGGCGCTACCGGCGCCTCGGCCTGTAGAGATCTCAAGCGCTCGATTGATGTGCAGACAATTCCAGCGAACGGCACCCCCAGACAACTTGGACGCAACTAGGGTGGCGGGATGAGCGGCGAATACCGGAAAGCATTCGACAGCAGCGTCTCCGACCCCGAGGGCTTTTGGCTCGACGCCGCCTCCGCTGTCGACTGGACAACTGCTCCCACCACGGCGTTCACTGACGGACGTTGGTTTCCCGACGGCACTCTCAATACGTGTTTCAATGCCGTCGATCGTCATGTCGACGCCGGCCACGGCGGGCGCACGGCGCTCATCTACGACTCAGCGATGCGCGGTACCCGTCGCGAGTACACGTATGCAGAGCTTTTGGGTGAAGTCGCACAATTCGCGGGCGTGCTGCGAGCCAACGGCGTCGGCACGGGCGACCGAGTGATCCTCTACATGCCGATGATCCCCGAAGCAGTCGTGGCGATGCTTGCTTGCGCGCGGATCGGCGCCGTCCACTCAGTGGTGTTCGGCGGATTCGCGGCCAAAGAACTGGCGGCTCGCATCGACGACGCCGAACCTGCCTGCATCGTCGCCGCCTCGGGCGGACTCGAGCCGGGCCGAACCGTCGAATATTTGCCGATCGTCGAGAAAGCCCTGTCACTGTCGCCACATTCTCCAGCCTCGGTGATCGTCAAGAACCGAGCGGAGATCAGCGGCAGTGCAGCAGATTTCGGCTGGATCGACTGGGACGACGCGATGGCCGTAGCAACCGCCGCCGAGGCCATCGCAGTCGCCGCTACCGACCCGTTGTACATCCTCTACACCTCGGGTACCACCGGTAAACCGAAGGGTGTCGTCCGCGACAACGGCGGCCACGCCGTCGCATTGACGTGGTCGATGCGCAACATTTACGACGTCGGAGCCGGTCAAGTTATGTGGACTGCCTCCGATGTGGGCTGGGTCGTCGGCCACTCGTACATCGTCTACGGCCCGTTGTTCGCCGGGGCGACCACTGTTCTGTACGAGGGCAAGCCCGTCGGGACGCCCGACGCGGGTGCGTTCTGGCGGGTGATCGAAGAGCATGCCGTCCGTGCGTTGTTCACCGCGCCGACCGCACTGCGGGCAATTCGTAAGGTCGACCCGCATGCAGAACTCCTGACGAAGTACGACATCTCGTCATTGAAGACTCTGTTCGTGGCCGGTGAGCGACTCGATCCTGATACCTACGCCTGGGCGTCGGCGACGCTCGAAGTTCCGGTGATCGATCATTGGTGGCAAACCGAAACGGGGTGGGCGATCTGCGCGAATCTCGTGGGTTTGGAGTCGCTACCGATCAAATCTGGATCTCCGACGGTCGCGGTTCCTGGATTCCACGTCAAGATCCTCGACGGGAAGGGTGAAGCGGTCGAGGCCGGAACCGAGGGCAATATCGTGGTGGAACTCCCGTTACCGCCGGGGACACTCGTCGGACTCTGGAACGACGAAGATCGTTTTCAGCGTTCGTATTTGGAGACCTTCCCCGGCTTTTACCTCACCGGCGATTCCGGCTATATCGACGCCGACGACTACGTCTACGTGCTGGGGCGCAGCGACGACGTCATCAATGTCGCCGGGCACAGGCTGTCGACCGGATCCATGGAGGCTGTTCTGGCCGGCCATCCTGCTGTCGCCGAATGCGCGGTCATTGGAATCCACGACGACATCAAGGGGCAGCGTCCAAGCGGATACGTTGTCCTCAAAGCTGGCGAGATGATCACCGAGAACGACCTGCGCGCAGAATTGGTCGCGATGGTCCGCGATCAGATCGGGGCAGTTGCCACGTTCCGCGATGTCACCATCGTCGGCGCACTGCCGAAGACCCGCTCCGGAAAAATCCTCCGCAAGACGATGCGTCAGATCGTCGCGGGCGAGCAGTACGGCGTGCCGTCGACCATCGAAGATCCGGCAGTTCTGGACGCGTTGGAGAAACTGCTGCGTCACTGAGGACCCCCTGGCAGAAAATCACGTCCCGTTGTCGGAAATCCGCGCGCTCGAACGCCCCCGGGGAAGCTAACGTCGACACCATGCGAGAGCCAGGCACCCGCCCCGCGACTGATTGGCTCGCTGTTGCGGCCGTGACCACGACGGTCCTGGCCTGGGCATCGGCGTTCGTCGCCCTCCGCGGTATCGGCGTCTCGTTCGGTGCCGGCCCGCTCGCCCTCGGTCGATTGCTGATCGGCACGCTCGTTCTCGGGGGCATCGTGTTGGTCCACGGCCGCTGGGTGAGACCGACGCGGACGCAGTGGATCCAGATTCTCAGCGTCGGCGTCTTCTGGTTTGCGATCTACAACGTTTCGCTCAACGCAGCCGAGCAGCGCGTCGACGCGGGCACGACGTCGATGCTCATTCAGATCGGACCGATCCTGGTCGCTTTGTTCGCCGGACTTCTTCTCGGTGAGGGCTTTCCGAAGTGGCTGGTGATCGGCGCCGCGATCGCCTTCTGCGGCGCGGTCATGGTCGGCGTCGTCACTGCAACCACCCGCAGCGACACCGCCGACGCCGATCTCCTCGGTATCGCACTGTGTCTCGTCTCCGCTGCGACGTATGCGATCGGCGTGCTAAGCCAGAAACCTGTGTTGCGCAGCATTCCTGCGCTTCAGCTCACCTGGATGGCGTGCGCGATCGGCGCGCTGTGCACCCTGCCGTTCGCTTCCGGACTTCTCGACGATCTGCGCAGTGCGTCGGCAGCGGCGACGGCCGGGCTCCTCTACCTCGGCCTTGTCCCGACCGCATTGGCGTTCAGCACCTGGGCCTACGCACTGACCAGGATGAATGCAGGCACGCTCGGGATCACCACCTACGTCATCCCGCCGCTGACGATTCTGCTGGGGTGGGCAATCCTCGGCGAGGTACCCCACTTCCTAGCGTTGATCGCGGGCGGCATCTGCCTCGTCGGAGTGGGGTTGTCCAGACGACGCTAGAGCGCTTTGAAGCGCGCAATGGCGACCTCGCGTTCATGCTTGTGATCGACCACTGGCTCGGGATACTCACGTGGCCGGCAATCTTTGAGGGCATGCACAGCTTTCCCCTCGATACCGCGCAACTCGGGCACCCACCGACGCACGTAATCACCCTGCGGATCGAACTTCTCACCTTGAGTCGTGGGGTTGAAAACACGGAAATACGGTGACGCGTCGGTACCCGATCCGGCCGTCCATTGCCATCCGTGCTGATTGCTCGCCAGGTCGCCGTCCACGAGAGTGCACATGAAATACCGAGCGCCCCACCACCACGGCAGATGAAGATCCTTGACCAGAAACGATGCGACGATCATCCGCAGACGATTGTGCATCCACTTCTCCGAATTCAGCTGGCGCATACCGGCATCGACGATGGGGAATCCGGTACGTCCTTCCTTCCAGGCCTCGAACAGAATGTCAGCATTCTTGCCGGTATCGAGTTCGATCTTGTCGAACTTCTTGACGTAGTTCTCGCGCGCACTGTCGGGGCGTTGAAATAGTATGTCCGCGTAGAAGTCTCGCCATGCAATTTGACGTCGGTACGACGCCGCGCCGTCGTTGCGCAACCGATCAAGATCTCTCAACATCGTGCGCGGATGAATGTTCCCGTACTTTAGGTACACGGACATTCGGCTCGTCGCGTCATGATCCGGCCGATTACGTTCGTCGTCGTACTCACGAACATGATCGTCGAGAAATTCCTTCCACGCCGCCAGGGCAGCATCCTCGCCGGCGGGCACGGTACTGGCGTCGTTCTCGGTCGGAATCTTCACTCGCTTCGGAAGGCCTTTCACCCCCGACGGATCGGTCCACGTGAGTGTCGTCGCGGACGTCTGTACCGGCCCACGCCAGCCGTGATCCATCCACTGCCGGAAATACGGGGTGAACACCTTGTAGGGCTCGCCGTCGCTCTTCACAACTCGCCCAGGAGCGACCGCATACGGCGAACCCGTCTCGATCAACGACACATGCTTCCCGACGCGGGCGTCACGGTCACGTCCGTACGGGCCGTAATCGGCGCTGATATGCACCTCCTCAGCGTCGATGGCGTTGGCTACTTTCGGCACCACAGTCTCGGGATCACCGCGGACCACGAGGAGCCGTCCGCCCATCTGCTCGTCCAAAGCTTCGAGACTTCGGTAGAGGAAGTCCCGACGCGGCCCGCCGGAGGCCGTCAACAACTTATCGTCGAGCACAAACAGGCCGAGGGCATCGGAACCGGAAGCAGCAGTGAGAACCGGAAGATCCCCTAGACGGAGATCACGGCGAAACCAGACGACATTCATAATTCCACTCATACCCACACTTCTCATAGTTCTCCCATACTTACCTCACCGCAGACCCAACAATGCGTTCTACC
>JBBSSG010000219.1:0-5408 GCA_038242295.1 Mycobacteriales bacterium
ACTCTCCTCTAGCCACGCCAATGCCAGACGTCTGATTCTCTGTTGTTTGGTGTAAGTCACGGCTTCCGCGGGTGATCCGTAGCCCAACCCCGAGCGTGTCTTCACCTCGACAAACACAACTACGTCACCGTCACGCGCAATGATGTCCAATTCTCCGTGACGACATCGCCAAGTGCGATCGACCAACTCCAGTCCGACATCGACCAGATGCAGAGCAGCCAAAGCCTCCCCACGAGCTCCCAATTCCAAATTCGACATCTCGTGCTCCCGGTGATCGTGGTCCGCCGACTGCCGAACCTTCGACCGACCTTGCACCGGGGCTGGTTCGCAGCGATGACATCACCGCAGGACGAATTTTGCCCTGGGGATAACGAACCAGCCTGTGGATCAGCAGCTACCGGTCACCTTGCGGCTACGCAAAAATGTCACAGGCGTGTGCATGTGTGCCGTCACTACCTGAGGGCCTGTTCAACGACAAAAGAAGCCCCGACCGGAGTCCGGTCGGGGCTTCGATGCAGAGAGTTTCGAATCAGTGAGCGGCTTCGTACGCTGCCTGAACGTCCTGGCTTATACGACCACGAGCACTGACGTCGTATCCGTTCTCGCGTGCCCAGGTCCGAATTTCCTGCAGATCGGCCTTTCCGCGAGCAGGCGTCGTAGAGGCTTTACGCGCGCGACGCCCGGAAACCTTCTCTGCATGCTCGATCCAGAACGCCAGCTGCTCGTGCAATTCGTTTGCATGCTTGAGGTTGAGGTCGATGCGGTATTGATTACCGCCGATACCGAATTCAATGGTCTCACCCTGGCCATCTTTGATGACAGAACCATCGACATCGTCGATCATTTGAACGAGCGTTTTGCGTGCCATGTTCGAACCTCTAACAGTCAAAGGAGTTTGCTGATTGAAACATTTCTACCACCGACTCAATGACAGATACAAAATATATGCGAAATTCACAGGCTTACTTCCGGGACATACGGCAGAATATCGCAGCAGGAGATATTCGATCGCGCTTCGAAAGCCGTTGCTACGCAAGCAGTCTCATATATTTAACCAATACAATGTTACGTCATTGCTCACAAAATTGCCCACGCCACTTGGCCCACTACGAGACACACCGCAGCTACGCCGATCAACTGCGCACACATGACGATATTCTTTCGAGAGCGTCGCCTGCCTACGACATACAGAACGAAGGCAATCAACAACACCCAGACCGTCAGCGACATCGGGTCTCTACTCTGGCAACCGGAGGTCAGGTTTTTCCAGTTCCTCGATGTTGACGTCCTTGAAGGTGATTACCCGCACGTGTTTGACGAACCGTGCCGGTCGATACATATCCCACACCCAGGCGTCGGACATTCTCAGCTCGAAGTAAATCTCGCCATCCGCATTGTGCGGTATCAGTTCGACCGAGTTCGCGAGGTAGAAGCGTCGCTCGGTTTCGACCACATAGTTGAATTGACCGACGATGTCCCGATACTCCCGATACAGCGAGAGCTCCATCTCGGTTTCGTACTTTTCGAGATCTTCGGCACTCATCGGTTTCTACTCATCCTCCGTCGACAGCGTGAACAGCAATCATCTCGCACTTCGCTCGCTACAGTCCATTCGGCCCATCATCGACGCAACCGCATCCGACCGTTCGGTCGCCGCGGCGGACACGTTCGCATACGACATACGGTGCTCCTCACACGGCCCCTTCTGCAGCAATGCCGCTGCGTGCATTTTTGTGCTGTAGCCCTTGTGTACCGCAAATCCATACCCAGGAAAGCGGCCGTCCATAGCCGTCATCACGTGGTCGCGTGACACCTTAGCCAAAACACTCGCCGCGGCAATACAAGCCGCAGTGGCGTCGCCGCCGATTACCGGCAACGATGGCGCAGGTAGTCCAGGGACCCGAAAACCGTCGGTGAGTACATACCCTGGGATCATTCCCAAGCCCGCAACCGCGCGTCGCATTCCTTCTATGTTCGCGACGTGCACCCCGATACGGTCGATTTCCTCGGCCTCGATGAACACGACGCTCCAGGCGATGGCAAGTTTCTTGATCCTGGGAAACAGCTCCTCGCGGCGCTTCTCCGTCAGCTTCTTCGAGTCATTCAAATCAGACAGCGACGTATACGCCTTGGTACCGAGGACACACGCTGCGACGGTCAACGGACCAGCGCATGCGCCCCTTCCAGCCTCGTCGACGCCTGCAACAGGACCGAGCCCGTTCCTACTGAGAGCAGCTTCCATTGTCCGTAGACCGGAAGACCTGCGAATGATTGAACGCGGTGGCCACTGCGACCGACTGTTGCCCGCTCTACTCACGCCTCTAACCAGCTGTCGCAGACTTCGCTGCACGCGCCATCACTGCCCTTGAATATCCGGTGCATCGATGCCGCCTAAGCGCGAGGGCGGCAGCGCGATGAGAAATGCTTTCCCGATCACGTTGTCGATCGGCACGGTGCCCATCAGCTCATCCGAGACATGGAAACGCGAATCCGCTGAATTGCTGCGGTTGTCGCCCATCATCCACAGGTTTCCCTCGGGAACGGTGACAGCAGGGAAGCATCGCCCCGATCTCAGGTCCGTGTCGCAGGTCAGCATGTCGGGCACGAACGGAAAGTCCATCTGAACGTACGGCTCGTCGAGTGGTTTGCCATCGACGAGGACACGTCCTTGGTCGTCGCAGCATTCCACTGTCTGTCCACCGGTCGCGATGACCCGTTTGACCAGATCATTCTCGTCGGGTGCCACGATTCCGATCAGCGATCCGACTTCCTGCGCACCGCGGACACTTGTGTTCGACGATCGAGTGGAGGTGAAATCTTTGTTCCACGATTCCGTTCCTCGGAAGACGATGACGTCGCCTGGCTTCGGATCGCCGAAGCGATAGCCGAGTTTCTCGACGACGATTCGGTCTCCGGTGCATCCCGCACACCCGTGCAGCGTGGGTTCCATCGATTCCGACGGGATCAGATAGACGCGAGCAACGAATGTCTGCAGAAGAAAGCTCAGAACCAGGGCGACCAGAATGAGGATCGGCAGCTCTCGCCAGAACGAGCGAGGCTTCTTTTCATGGGGTTTCGGATCCTCGTCGTGCGGGTCGGACGAACCTGGGGAATCCTGCGGGGAATCGGCCACCGCATCAGATTAGCCGCACCTGCTTTGCTGCGTGAACAGCGCACCGCGTCGGCACTGGCGCTCGCCCCAACCCGAATCAAACAAAAAGCGCCGTACTGCCCTTCAAGGACAGTACGGCGCTCGAAGGCACTGAAATTCTCAGCGCTTTTCTTTGATCTTGGCAGCCTTGCCACGCAGGTCGCGAAGGTAGTACAGCTTCGCGCGACGAACATCGCCACGAGTGAGGACATCGATCTCCGCGATGTTGGGGCTGTGAACCGGGAAGGTGCGCTCGACACCGACTCCGAACGAGACCTTACGAACGGTGAACGTCTCGCGGACGCCACCACCCTGGCGACGAATTACGACGCCCTTGAAGATCTGCACGCGCTCTTTCGAGCCTTCGATAACCTTGACGTGCACGTTGAGCGTGTCGCCGGGGCGGAAGTCAGGAATGTCACTGCGCAGTGACTGCTTGTCCAAAAAGTCCAAGGTATTCATCGGTGGGGCCATCCTCGAGTTCTTCGCACGAGTAGAGGAACCGAGCGGCACCGTCTTCACGGCACTCGGCTGGTTCATACTCCGATTAGGGGTGCGCCCATTACAGGCAACCCGATTATTGTGCCAGATCAGGGCCGTACTTGCGAAATCACATCCAATAGCGGCGCAGGTAGAGGAGCACGGTGCACGCTCGCGGAGCTACCGAACTGCTGCTCTTCTCTGCCTGCGCACGTGAACCTGTCGCTACTTCCCAAATCCTGCGTTCCTCAGCGCGTCCGCCATGGAGCCGGTAGCGGCCGGGCTCGCCGGGCGTGAGCCACTTCGATTGTCTCGACGCGGTGCTTGTCCTTGCTGGCGACCATCCCCACCGCCTGCCTGAGACCCGTTGCCGGACCGCGCCCCGCCGCCAGACCCGCCACGAGGCTTGTCCTTTGCAGCGGCGCCTGGTTCATCGTCGAGACGCAAGCTCAGTCCGATGCGCTGGCGAGCAAGATCGATCTCCATCACCTTGACCTTCACGACGTCACCCGACTTGACCACCTCGCGCGGATCCTTGACGAAATTATGGGACATAGCCGACACGTGCACGAGCCCGTCCTGGTGAACGCCGATGTCGATGAATGCTCCGAACGCAGCGACATTGGTGACAACACCTTCGAGCGTCATGCCAGGTTTCAGGTCGCCAACTTTCTCGATACCCGCAGCGAATGTTGCCGTTTTGAATTCGGGGCGTGGATCGCGACCTGGCTTCTCGAGTTCAGCGATGATGTCTGTGACGGTAGGGATGCCGAAGCGGTCGTCGGCAAACTGCTGGGGGTCGAGAGTCCGCAACAGTGCACTGTTGCCGATCACCTCCAGAACTCCTGCCCCTGCCGAGTCCACGATGCGTCGGACCACCGGGTATGCCTCGGGGTGAACGCTCGAGCGATCCAGCGGATCGTCGCCGCCGACGATGCGGAGAAAGCCCGCGCACTGCTCGAAGGCTTTCGGGCCCAATCGCGCGACATCCTTGAGCTTGGATCGACTTGCGAACGGTCCGTGTTGGTCGCGATGCGACACGATGGATTCGGCAAGGGATCCCGCGATACCCGATACCCGCGATAGCAGCGGCACCGACGCGGTATTGACGTCGACCCCGACGGCATTCACCGCGTCCTCGACCACAGCACCGAGCGATCGGGCCAACAGCGCCTCGGAGATGTCGTGTTGATATTGGCCGACTCCGATCGACTTCGGATCGATCTTCACCAACTCCGCCAGCGGATCCTGCAGACGGCGGGCAATGGACACCGCACCGCGAATGGACACGTCGAGATCGGGCAGCTCGCTCGAGGCGTAGGCCGATGCCGAGTACACCGACGCTCCGGCTTCGGACACGACAATCTTCGTCAGTCCGGCTGCCGGGTATTTCGCGATCAGCTCGGCGGCCAATGAATCCGTCTCACGCGAGGCAGTTCCGTTACCGATAGCGATGAGCTGCACCGAGTGTTTCGCCGCAAGCGCGGCAAGCGTCGCGAGCGCATGGTCCCACTTGCCCTGAGGCTTGTGTGGATAGATGGTGTCGTAGTCGACTACCTTCCCCGTCGAATCGACGACTGCCACCTTGGTGCCTGAGCGAAAGCCGGGATCAAGTCCCATCGTGGCGCGGTTACCGGCCGGAGCCGCGAGCAGCAGATCCTTGAGGTTCGAGGCGAAGACGTCGACGGCATCTTTCTCGGCAGACTGCCGAAGCCGCATGCGGACGTCGATCGCCATGGTCACCAACAACTTTGTTCGCCAGGCCCACCGGACCGTG
>JBBSSG010000220.1:0-5406 GCA_038242295.1 Mycobacteriales bacterium
GGGAACTCAGGCTTGCCGCGTGCTTCGCGAAGAGGGCTTGCGCGTGAGCCTCGTCAATTCGAACCCCGCCACGATCATGACCGATCCCGAATTCGCCGATGCCACGTACGTCGAACCGATCACCGCGGAGTTCATCGAGAAAATCTTTATCCGCGAGGCTGAGCAGGGACATCCGATCGAGGCTGTCCTGGCTACTCTCGGCGGCCAGACCGCCCTCAACGCTGCAGTGGCGCTGCACGATGAGGGTTTGCTCACCAAGTACGGCGTCGAGCTGATCGGTGCGGACTTCGACGCGATCCAGCGCGGAGAGGATCGCCAGAAGTTCAAGGACATCGTCGCCAAGGTCGGCGGCGAATCCGCCAAGTCGGCTGTCTGCTACACGATGGACGAAGTACGCAAGTCCGTCGAACACCTCGGGTTTCCCGTCGTGGTCCGACCGTCGTTCACCATGGGCGGCCTCGGTTCCGGAATAGCGTACGACGATGCCGATCTGACGCGCATCGCCGGCGGTGGACTCGCTGCCTCGCCTAGTGCAAACGTTCTCATCGAAGAGTCCATCCTCGGCTGGAAAGAATACGAACTCGAACTCATGCGGGACGGCAACGACAACGTTGTCATCGTGTGTTCGATCGAAAACGTGGATCCGGTCGGCGTGCATACCGGTGATTCGGTGACCGTCGCGCCCGTGATGACGCTGACCGACCGCGAATACCAGAAGATGCGGGATCTCTCGATCGAAATCCTACGTGAGGTGGGTGTCGATACGGGCGGGTGCAATATCCAGTTCGCGATGGATCCAGCCGACGGACGACTTGTCGTCATCGAAATGAATCCCCGAGTATCCAGATCGTCGGCACTCGCGTCGAAGGCGACGGGCTACCCGATTGCGAAGATGGCTGCCAAGCTCGCCATCGGCTACACGCTCGACGAAATCGTCAACGACATCACCAAGGAGACACCGGCGTGTTTCGAGCCGTCACTCGACTACGTCGTCGTCAAAGCGCCTCGTTTCGCGTTCGAGAAGTTCCCCGGAGCTGACGCGACTCTGACGACGACAATGAAGTCTGTCGGCGAGGCCATGGCGATCGGCCGTAACTTCACCGAAGCCTTCGGCAAGGTCATGCGGTCGCTCGAAACGAAGCGTGCGGGGTACTGGACCGGGCCCGAGGTCACCTGGCCGGGGCAAACGACAGGGCAGGGCGAAACGGAGGGCCTCGAAGCGTTGCTGCAGGATCTGTCCGTTCCCCAGGATGGCCGCATGTACGGGATCGAGAAAGCGTTTGCCCTCGGCGCCACCCTCGAGCAATTGTTCGAGTCCACCAAGATCGACCCCTGGTTCCTCGACCAATTCCTTCAGATACACGAACTCGGCAACGAGATCCGGGGTGCAGCGACACTCGACGAGGCACTGCTTCGTCGGGCGAAGTATCACGGTCTGTCCGATCGTCAAATCGCTGCACTACGGCCGGAGATGGGCGACGAGGACGGCGTCCGTGCGCTACGTACACAACTGGGCGTGCACCCGGTCTATAAAACTGTCGACACGTGCGCGGCCGAGTTCGAGGCCAAAACCCCGTACCACTACGGCACCTACGAGCTCGATCCTGAAGCGGAGTCCGAGGTAGCCGAGCAGCGCGAGCGTGAGAAGGTTCTCATCCTCGGTTCGGGACCGAACCGTATCGGCCAGGGCATCGAGTTCGATTATTCATGTGTTCATGCGGCCCAGACCTTGTCCGAGGCCGGTTACGAGACCGTCATGATCAACTGCAACCCGGAGACGGTCTCCACCGACTACGACACCGCCGACCGCCTCTACTTCGAACCACTCACGTTCGAGGATGTGCTCGAGGTATACCGCGCCGAAGCACAGTCCGGCACGGTCGCCGGGGTCATTGTTCAGCTCGGTGGTCAGACCCCTCTCGGTCTGGCCAAGCGTTTGAAGGAAGCAGGCGTACCGATCGTCGGAACCAGCCCGGAGGCGATCGATCTTGCCGAGGACCGCGGCGAGTTCGGCCGTGTCCTGACCGAAGCCGGCCTACCAGCGCCGAAGTTCGGAACCGCGACCACATTCGACGGCGCCCGAGAGATCGCCAATGGGATCGGATATCCAGTCCTGGTTCGTCCGTCCTATGTTCTCGGCGGACGCGGTATGGAGATCGTCTACGACGAGGCTTCGCTGGCGGACTACATATCCCGCGCGACGGAAATCTCCCACGACCGGCCGGTTCTGGTCGACCGGTTCCTCGAAGATGCCGTCGAAATAGATGTCGACGCATTGTGCGATGGCACCGAGGTTTACCTCGGCGGCGTGATGGAGCACATCGAGGAAGCGGGTATTCACTCCGGTGATTCTGCGTGTGTTCTGCCGCCGATCACGTTGGGCCGCGCCGATATCGAGAACGTACGCCGTTCGACGGAACTGTTGGCAAAGGGCATTGGCGTCAAGGGCTTGCTGAACGTCCAGTACGCGCTCAAAGACGATATTTTGTACGTCTTGGAGGCCAATCCACGGGCTAGTCGCACGGTTCCGTTCGTGTCGAAGGCGACGGCGGTGCAATTAGCGAAGGCCTGTGCCCGCGTCATGCTCGGTGAGTCGATTGCCGACCTGCGTGCGAGCGGAATGCTGCTGGCGACCGGCGACGGCGGAACGACGCCGCTGGATGCGCCTATCGCTGTCAAGGAAGCGGTGTTGCCGTTCAACCGTTTCCGCCGTGCAGACGGCACAGGCATCGACACGCTGCTCAGTCCCGAGATGAAGTCGACCGGCGAGGTGATGGGCATCGACTCGGACTTCGGGACGGCGTTCGCCAAGAGCCAGACGGCTGCCTATGGGTCGCTGCCGGCGTCGGGAGCGGTGTTCGTCTCTGTCGCCAACAAGGACAAGCGTTCACTGATCTTCCCGGTCAAACGACTCGCCGATCTCGGGTTCACCATCCTCGCCACCGAGGGAACTGCAGAGGTATTGCGGCGTAACGGAATCAAGTGCGATCAGGTCTACAAGCAATCCGGTGAAGAGGTTCCGGAGGGTTAGCCGACCATCGTGGACCTAATTCACGCTGGCGATGTCGCCATGGTCATCAACACGCCCTACGGAAACTCGGGGCCACGGGTGGACGGCTACGAGATCCGCAGTGCCGCAGTGGCTCAGAATATTCCGTGTATCACCACCGTTCAGGGCGCTTCGGCGGCCGTGCAGGGGATCGAAGCTCGGATTGCCGGAGGGATCGGTGTGCGCTCTCTGCAGGACCTGCATGCGGCGATGGCCGACCGAGTGCAAAACTCGTGAGTAGCCAGCGCTGGTTGGATCGACTCCGCACCGCGACGTCCGAGTGTGGACGTCTGTGTGTGGGGATAGATCCCCACCCAGCTCTGCTCGATGCCTGGGGACTTCCGCGCAACGCCGACGGTCTGGAAGCGTTCGCAGAGATCTGCGTCGAGGCGTTTGTCGGTGAGATCGCGGTCGTCAAACCGCAGGTGGCGTTCTTCGAGGCCTACGGCAGCGAGGGCTACGCAGTCCTCGAACGCACGATCGCGGTGCTGCGTAAAGCGGGCACCCTGGTGATTGCGGACGCCAAACGCGGCGATATCGGCAGCACGATGAGTGCATACGCGCATTCATGGCTCGATGCCCACGCGCCGTTGTCATCGGATGCGGTCACTGTCTCTCCGTATCTCGGCTTCGACTCGTTGAACGAGACGTTCGAGGTTGCCGCCGACAACGGGCGAGGAGTATTTGTTCTGGCACGCACCTCCAACGCTGAGGGCGCGGCGCTACAGCGTGCTGATTCGTCCGGCCGAAGCGTTGCTCAATCGATCGTCGATGGCGCAGTTTCGGTGAACTCCGACGGCTCAGCCACGGTCGGGTTGGTCGTAGGGGCAACTCGTGACCACGGCCTCGATTTGTCGAGTTTCACAGGTCCGATACTTGCTCCTGGAATCGGCGCACAGGGCGCCGGTGCTGAAGATTTAGCTCGTATCTTCGGGGGTTCGCGAGAGCTGCTGCTGCCCAACTCATCTCGGGGAGTCCTGGCCAAGGGGCCCTCGGTCGTTGCTCTGCAGGACGCAGCCAGATCGCTGCGGGACGAGATCGAGATCGGTCTGGCATAGACCATGCTGCTCTGCTCTCGGGTCCGGGGGGCGGGTTAGCGATCACGGGTGAGCGTCGGTACCGTCGCTGTTGTTGCTGGTTACCGCTGGTGTTTCAGCAGCGATGTGCACTAGAGAAGACCTGTGCATTGTTCACCGACGATGAGACGGAGCAAACGTGGCGCTTCCCCAGTTGACCCCAGAGCAACGCGCAGCAGCGCTGGAAAAGGCGGCTGTCGCCCGTAAAGTACGGGCGGAGCTCAAAGAGCGACTCAAGCGAGGCGGCACCGACCTCAAGCAGGTGCTCGAAGACGCCGAGACTGACGAGATTCTGGGCAAAATGAAGGTCTCCGCATTGCTCGCGGCACTTCCGAAGGTCGGCAAGGTGAAGGCTCAGGAATTGATGGTCGAGTTGGAGATTGCACCGACCCGGCGTCTACGCGGCCTTGGCGACCGACAGCGCAGAGCATTGTTGACCAAATTCGACTTCGAGGTATGAGAGCGACGTGAACCTAGTGCACGCGTCCGGGAACGACACACCACCGCACGGTAGAGGGCGGCTGATCGTTCTGTCCGGTCCTTCCGGCGTCGGTAAGTCCAGTGTGGTTCGAATCGTGCGGCGCGAGCTGCTCGAGCTCTGGTTCAGCGTGTCGGTAACGACCAGAGATCCGCGACCGGGCGAGATCGATGGCGAAGACTACTATTTCGTCACTTCCGGAGAGTTCGATCAAATGATCGAGGAGGGTGAACTGCTCGAGTGGGCGAGTGTCCATGGTGGGCTTCATCGATCCGGCACCCCAGCCGCGCCCGTCGAGCGCGCCTTGGAGGCGGGAAAGCCCGTTCTGTTGGAATTGGATCTTGCGGGGGCTCGCAGTGTTCGGGTGTCCAAGCCGGAAGCGTTGCTCGTGTTCATGGCGCCGCCCTGCTGGGACGACCTGGTGAGCCGTCTGATGTCTAGGGGCACGGAGGAATCCGCGGCAACGGAGCGCAGGTTGGAGACTGCCCGCGTCGAATTGGCAGCTCAAAATGAGTTCGATACTGTGATTGTCAATGCCGATGTCGACCATGCGTGCGAAGAGTTGCTATCCTTGTTGGTCGGTAGGTCGTCAGTCGGTTGACTGCCGCGCGTTTCGGACTCGAGCCGAGCCGTTCTACTGACCGAGCAGCAGTTTCGCAGCACCAACGATGCAATTTCAGGAGATCACTAGTGAGCAGCATTTCAGCGGCCGTTTCCGACTTCGACGGACGCAGCGCTCTGCCGGCCTACGACACGCCGCTCGGCATCACCAATCCTCCGATCGATGAGCTTCTCGCTCGGAC
>JBBSSG010000221.1:0-5336 GCA_038242295.1 Mycobacteriales bacterium
GTCTCGGCGGCGCCGAGATGTCTCGTTCGGAGTTCTACCGCGAAGGCCGTGTGCCGCTGCACACCCTTCGTGCGGACATCGATTACGGGCTGTACGAGGCCAAGACCACCTTCGGCCGTATCGGTGTGAAGGTCTGGATCTACAAGGGCGACATCGTCGGTGGCAAGCGTGAGCTCGCTGCTGCTGCACCCGCTGCAGGCAACGACCGTCCTCGCCGCGAGCGTCCTTCGCGTCCGCGTCGCTCCGGCGCCTCGGGTACCACCGCGATCAGCACAGAGGCTGGCCGCGCGGCATCCGCAGAGGCTCCGGCCTCGACCGAGCCGAACAAGGAGGGCTGACGATGTTGATCCCACGTCGGGTCAAGCACCGCAAGCAGCACCACCCGAAGCGATCGGGTTCCGCAAAGGGCGGAACCTCTGTGACTTTCGGTGAATGGGGCATTCAGGCTCTCGAGCCCGCCTACGTCACCAACCGTCAGATCGAGGCTTCTCGTATCGCGATTACTCGCCACATCAAGCGTGGCGGAAAGGTCTGGATCAACATCTTCCCAGACCGTCCACTCACCAAGAAGCCTGCCGAGACCCGCATGGGTTCCGGCAAGGGTTCGCCCGAGTGGTGGATCGCGAACGTCAAGCCGGGCCGTGTGCTCTTCGAGCTTTCGTTCCCGGACGAGACCGTGGCGCGTGAGGCACTTACGCGCGCTATCCACAAGCTGCCTATGAAGGCACGCATCATCACCAGGGAGGAGCAGTTCTGATGGCTACCGGAACCCCAGCCGCAGAGCTTCGCGAGCTCACCGGTGAAGAGCTGGTCACCAAGCTGCGTGAGTCGAAGGAAGAACTATTCAACCTTCGTTTCCAGATGGCTACCGGCCAGCTGGACAACAACCGTCGACTGCGCACCGTTCGTCACGAGATCGCGCGCATCTACACTGTCTTGCGCGAGCGTGAGCTCGGACTGGCCAGTGGTCCTGCCGACGACACTGCAGGTGACGCGGCATGAGCGAGGAAAAGACTGTGACTGAAGAGCGCAACAACCGCAAGATCCGCATCGGGTACGTCGTATCCGACAAGATGGAGAAGACGATCGTGGTCGAGCTGGAAGACAGGGTCAAGCACCCCCTCTACAGCAAGATCATCCGTCGCACCACCAAGGTCAAGGCGCATGACGAGAAGGGCGACGCCGGTGTAGGCGATCGCGTTCAGCTCATGGAGACCCGACCGCTGTCCGCCACCAAGCACTGGCGACTGGTCGAGGTTCTCGAAAAGGCCAAGTAAGTACCTGTATGTACGACGAAGCCCCCGTCCGATCTCGGACGGGGGCTTCGTCGTGCCCAACGCTTCCAAAGGCCGCCGACCCCGGCCACCGAACCGGCCGGCTCGCTGTTGTATGAAAGGCAAGGGGGTCTACCGGCCGAGTAGGCCACCCAGCGCCCCACCGACACCAGCCTGTTCGCCACCGCCGGCTCCGCCGACCAGCCCGCCCGGAGGCTGCTCGGACGGTTGAACCACCACGAACCCTCGACCCCCGAATTCAAGGGTGAAGCGTTCACCGGTACTGCGCCCCATCAAAGTGCCCAAACCGAATGAATCGTTCTTCTTCACGCTCGTCGTCAGGCTCGACGACCACGCCACTGCAGCCTGCGGGTCGGCGAACGTGGGTTGATCCACCTGCAGCACCACCGGTATCCCATCGGTGGTGATCGCGATGCGGCCGCGGCCGGTGAACACACAGTTGAAGAAGCCGGCGTTGCCTCCGGCGGCCGCGCCATGGACGCGTTTGATGTCATACGACAGCGAGGACTCGAAAGCGAGCACGTTCGCGCCGTTGATCGTCAAACCGTCGGTTCCGTCCAGGTCGATGAGATGAACGTCCTGAGCAGCATTCGCCAGAAACAGATCGCCCTGGCCGGTCACTTTCATCAGCGGGACGCCATCGCCGGAGAGAGCTTGTTTGAGCGCGCGACCGAAGCCGCCTGAGCCTTTGGCCTCGAACTGCAGGTTTCCCTGATATGCAACCATCGCCCCGGACCTCGCCAGAATCTCGCCGTTCATCCCGATCCGGCACATTTTGCTGCCTTGCTTCTGAATTCCTGAGCCGGGAACCTCGGCATGGGCGGGCGCAAACAGTTCACTCTTCACAGGGAGCATTCCTTCGGAGACAGGGAAGTCGGAGACAGGGGAGTTGGGGGCAGGGGAGTCGGATGTTGGTTGAGGCTCATCTTGCTCGATATCGATTCCATATGCGGTTGCCAGGCCGCGAAGTCCGTTGTCATAGCCCTGCCCGACTGCTCTGACTTTCCAGTCAGGACCCCGGCGATAGAACTCGAGGCAGACGAGTGCGCTTTCCTCACCGAGTGCGTCGACGCTGTATGTCGCAAAGGAGTCGCCTGCATCCCCGGAGATCATCGTTATCAGCGTCCCAGCGGTCGCGAACGTTGCCGGACCGGTGCCGTCGAGTGAGGCGGTAATTGCCACAATTTCTACGTCTGCAGGTATCCGCGTGCAGTCCACGGTGATTCGGTGGCCCACGGGATCGCGCATGTACTCCACCCCGGCGCCGACGGGCTGGTTGTAGAAGATCAGGTCTGCGTCGGATCGGACGAGGCCATTGGGCCCCAGCAGAATCGCTGAGACATCGACGTGGGCCTCACTGTGCAGGGTCACCGTCAGGCGCCCATGAGGGGCAGGGAAATTCTCCCCGCGAGCGAGGGACTTCATTGGGCACAGTCTGCCAGGGAGCGTCGACGGGCCGTTGCTCGGTCGCAGATTCTCAGTGGTCGACGTTGCGCAGTTCCTCCAGGAGCCGACAAAGATGTCATTTGAACTGTTTGAACGTAAAAGCAAGCCAATGTATTGAAAAGGGACCGCCAAACGGTCGATGTGTCAGACAAATTCTCTCAATTTGAACTGATTTGCAGTCGACTTCAGCGCGAATGCGTTGATGTTGAAGTCGATGTATATTTCTGTCCAAGTCGGTGAATCCTGTCAGATGACAAGCACATCCAGTCGATCTCGGAAAGAGTGAATCATTAATGACCGAAACGCGAACAAGCCCGGACGCTGCGGTGAACGGTGCGGGTTCGTGCAAAGTCAGCGATTCCATTTTCGTATCCGTTGTCATTCCCGCAAGAAATTCATTGCCTGACTTGGAGGACCAACTCGATAGTTTGGTCAAGCAAACGTATGCAGGTCCGTACGAGGTGATCGTCGCCGACAATGGTTCCAACGATGGGCTTGCGGACCGACTCGAGCAGTACGTCGGTAGGGACATTCTGAATCTCCGGCGCGTCGACGCATCCAGCGAAGTCGGGGCGTCGTACGCGCGCAACACGGGCGCGGCGCTTGCACGGGGTGAGTTTCTGGCCTTCTGTGACGCGGATGATCTGGTGCACCCGGAGTGGATCGAGTCACTGATCGGGTCCGCGAGTGAGTACGACATCGTCGGTACAGCAATCGAGACCGAGTCGGTGAATTCCGCGCGAGCGCTGGATTGGACTCCGACCGCATCGCCGGAGAGTCAAGGGAAGACCGCCTTTCTCCCGTTCGCCATCGGGGCGAGCATCGGCTGCTGGAAGTCGGTGTACCAAGACTTGGGTGGGATGTCGTGCGAACTTGTCGCGAGCGAGGATGTCGAGTTCTGCTGGCGGGCACAATTGAGCGGTTACAAACTAGGCTTCCTGCCGAGGCAGTTGGTCGCGTACCGGCTTCGGGACAGCTTGATGCCGTTGATCAAGCAGTCCTACAACCTCGGCTACGGATTCGCACAGTTGCAAGGCGCGTATCGATCCAAAGGTTGTCCGCCCGTGCAGATTCGAGCAGCAATGCGATGGTGGGTGCTGCTTGCACTCGGTAATCCGCTTGTCCCGAGATTCATCACGCGCATATCGCGAGGCCAGTGGTTGCGCGCCGTAGCAGCGCACGTCGGTGAATTTCGAGGTGGACTGAAATACCGCACGTTCGTGTGGTGAGCGCCGAGATTTGGATTCCGGATCTGGTGTCCTCTACGATGGGTCGGTTGCCTAGGGTAGCGGTGCGTATGCAGTAGGCCCGCGATCCTGGTAGCCGACCGCGCGTGTCGGGACGGAAATCCGCCACGTATGCACATCCAGGTCTAGGAGAAGTTTGTGATTCAGCAGGAGTCGCGAGTACGCGTTGCTGACAACACGGGTGCGAAGGAAATTCTTTGCATCCGCGTTCTCGGTGGCTCGTCACGTCGCTACGCCGGAATCGGCGACATCATCGTAGCTACGGTGAAAGACGCCATTCCCGGTGGAAACATCAAGAAGGGTGAGATCGTCAAAGCGGTCATCGTCCGAACAGTCAAGGAACGTCGTCGTCCCGACGGCTCGTACATCCGTTTCGACGAGAACGCTGCCGTGCTGATCAAGCCGGACAACGATCCCCGCGGAACCCGCATCTTCGGTCCAGTCGGCCGTGAGCTGCGTGACAAGAAGTTCATGAAGATCGTCTCGCTCGCCCCGGAGGTGCTGTAAATGAAGGTGCACAAGGGCGACACCGTTCTCGTGATCGCAGGCAAGGACAAGGGAGCCAAGGGCAAGGTCATTCAGTCCTACCCTGACAACAACAAGGTCCTCGTCGAGGGCGTCAACCGCATCAAGAAGCACACTGCGGTCTCGTCGAACCAGCGCGGCGCGTCTTCGGGCGGAATCGTCACGCAGGAAGCCCCGATCCACGTATCGAACGTTGCAGTAGTCGATTCGGACGGAAACCCCACTCGCGTGGGCTACCGGACCGACGAGGAGACCGGCAAGCGCGTTCGGATTTCCCGGAAAAACGGGAAGGACATCTGAGATGACTACCACTGAGAACACGGCAGGCGATCAGCCTCGCCTCAAAGCGCGCTACCGCGCCGATATCAAAGACGCCCTCAACACCGAGTTTGCATACGACAACGTCATGCAGATCCCCGGCGTTGTCAAGGTCGTCGTCAACATGGGCGTCGGCGACGCCGCCCGTGACGCGAAGCTGATCAATGGTGCAGTTGCCGACCTCGCCGCGATCACCGGTCAGAAGCCGGAGATCCGCAAGGCTCGCAAGTCCATCGCGCAGTTCAAGCTTCGTGAGGGAATGCCCATCGGCGCCCGCGTCACACTTCGTGGCGACCGCATGTGGGAGTTCCTAGACCGCCTGACTTCCATTGCCCTTCCCCGAATCAGGGACTTCCGCGGCCTCTCCGGCACGCAGTTCGACGGCAACGGAAACTACACGTTCGGCCTCAACGAGCAGTCGATGTTCCACGAGATCGACGTGGACAAGATCGATCGTCCGCGCGGCATGGACATCACCGTGGTGACCACCGCAACCAACAACGAA
>JBBSSG010000222.1:0-5326 GCA_038242295.1 Mycobacteriales bacterium
TCCGGCTCTGTTCGCAGGTGTCTCGCTTGTGTACGGCGAGCCTATCGGCAAGGTGCGATTGATTTGTGTCGGAGGCTCGAGGTGTAATTAGAACATACGTTCGAATGATGATCTTGAAGTGGATTTCAGGGAGGTGCCGGCATGGGATGGAACGATGGTCCGCCCACGTGGTCGGAGATGGAACAAGTGCTGTCCGGGCGTCCCGGGCACCCGCCCGGCCGCAACTCGACGACTGAAGTCGTAGGAGATGGCGGCGATAGCCCCGCCTGGTCGCGCAAGCGTGAGCCGTACGAAAAGTTTTCGAATTCGGCGACACTGAATGCGGCGGCGCCGCCGCCGGATGCTGCGCCGACTGCGTACGCGGAACTGCACGCGCATTCGGCGTTCAGCTTTCTGGACGGAGCCAGTCAGCCTGAGGAGATGGTCGAAGAAGCGGTCCGATTAGGTCTCGAGGCCGTCGCGATCACCGATCATGACGGGTTCTACGGGGTCGTACGTTTCGCGGAGGCCGCGAAAGCGCTGGATATACGGACGATCTTCGGTGCCGAACTGTCGCTGGGAGCAAAGACCTCGCGGGTCGGTGAGTTGGATCCGGATGGTGTGCATCTGTTGGTTCTCGCCCGAGGGCAGGAGGGATACCGACGGCTATCGCGTGAAATCGCTAAAGCGCATTTGGCAGGTGGAGTAAAGGGCAAGCCGCAGTACGACTTCGACGGCCTTTCCGAGGCAGCGGGCGGGCATTGGCAAATCCTCACCGGGTGCAGAAAAGGGCATGTTCGACGTGCGTTGGAGATCGGTGGTCTAGACGCCGGAGAGGCAGCGCTGCGAGATCTGGTCGACAGGTTCGGTGCAGCCCGTGTCACCGTGGAACTCACGCACCTCGGAGTTCCCGAGGACGATGAACGCAACGATGCACTCGCGGAACTGGCACGCCGAGTGTCGCTTCCTGTCGTAGCCACTACTGCTGCGCATTACGCGACACCGAAGAACAGGCGTCTGGCGACGGCGATGGCTGCGGTTCGGGCGCGAAGCAGTCTGGACGAGGCGTCGGGATGGTTGCCGCCGATGGGTGGGACTCATCTGCGATCGGGCGCGGAGATGGCTCGGTTGTTCCGGCACTATCCGGGCGTCGTGCAAGCGGCAGCGGAACTGGGCCGGGAGTGTGCGTTCGATCTTCGTCTGATTGCTCCCGAGCTTCCGCCTTTCGACGTACCCACTGGACATAGCGAGATCAGTTATCTACGTTCGCTCGCGCTCGAGGGGGCGGCGCGTCGATACGGCTCGTCAGCCGATCATCCCGCTGCGTATGCGCAGATCGAATATGAGCTCGGCATCATCGAGCAGTTGAATTTTCCCGGCTACTTTCTTGTGGTTCACGACATCGTGTCGTTCTGCAAGACGCATGACATTCTTTGTCAGGGAAGGGGATCGGCGGCCAACTCTGCTGTGTGTTACGCAATCGGAATCACGAACGTCGATCCGGTGGCCAACAAGCTTCTCTTCGAGCGGTTCCTTGCGCCCGAGCGCGACGGTCCTCCGGACATCGATGTCGATATCGAGTCCGACAGGCGTGAGGAAGCCATTCAGCATGTGTACGAAAAGTACGGTCGCTCGCATGCAGCGCAGGTCGCGAACGTCATCACGTATCGCGGGAAGTCTTCGGTACGGGACATGGCGCGGGCTCTCGGATTCTCCCAGGGGCAGCAAGACGTCTGGAGCAAGCAGGTCACCAGATGGTCGAACATCAGCGACCAGGAGGACAGTGACATTCCGAAGCCTGTTCTCGAGCTTGCTCAGCAGATAGAAGGTTTTCCGCGTCACCTCGGCATCCACTCCGGCGGCATGGTCATCTGCGATCGTCCGATCGCGGATGTGTGTCCGGTCGAGTGGGCGACGATGGCGAATCGCAGTGTGTTGCAGTGGGACAAGGACGACTGTGCCGCAGTGGGTCTGGTCAAGTTCGATATGTTGGGCCTGGGCATGCTGTCGGCACTGCATTACATGATTGATCTAGTGGCCGAGCACAAGGGAATCCAGATCGATCTTGCTGATATCGATCTGAGTGAGAAGGCCGTCTACGACATGTTGCAGCGAGCGGATTCGGTGGGCGTGTTCCAGGTGGAGTCTCGTGCGCAGATGGCAACATTGCCCAGGCTCAAACCCAGCGAGTTCTACGATCTGGTCGTCGAGGTCGCCTTGATCCGACCTGGTCCGATTCAGGGCGGCTCGGTTCATCCGTACATCAAGCGGCGTAACGGACTCGAACCCGTCACGTTCGATCATCCATCTTTGAAGAAAGCACTCGATCGTACGCTCGGTGTGCCGCTCTTTCAGGAGCAGTTGATGCAGATGGCAATCGACGTGGCGGGCTTCAGTGCAGCCGATGCCGATCAGCTACGGCGCGCGATGGGGTCGAAACGATCACCGGAGAAGATGGATCTACTTCGAGGCCGTTTCTACGACGGTATGCGGCAGTTGCACGGCATCGTCGGCGATACAGCGGATCGCATCTACGAGAAGCTTTCGGCGTTCGCAAACTTCGGTTTTCCGGAGAGCCATTCGCAGAGCTTCGCTTCCTTGGTGTTCTACTCGTCGTGGTTCAAGCTGCATCATCCGGCAGCATTTTGTGCAGGCTTGCTGCGAGCTCAACCGATGGGGTTCTATTCGCCACAGTCCCTGGTTGCCGATGCGAGGCGGCACGGTGTCCAGGTGCATGGGCCAGATGTGAATGCCAGTTCCTGGTATGCAGATCTGTCAGGGGAGGGGTTCGAGGTCCGAATGGGTCTCGCAGACGTTCGGCACATTGGTCAAGATCTCGCCGAGCGCATCGTCGAGTCCAGAGTGCTCGGTGGGCGGTACACGTCGTTCCTCGACCTCACCGGCAGAGTGGAATTGTCGACGGCGCAAGCTGAGTCACTCGCCACTGCAGGTGCATTGGGATGCCTCGGCCTGACCAGGCGAGAGGCGCTGTGGGCTGCGGGGGCCGCTGCAGGGGAGCGGCCGCACCTGTTGCCGGGGCTCGGCGCGTCCACGCGAGCGCCGGTATTGCCGGGCATGAGTGATCTGGATCTGGCATCAGCGGATGTCTGGGCAACAGGGGTTTCGCCGAATTCGTATCCCACTCAATTCTTCCGAGCTCAACTCGACGGACTCGGCGTACTTCCAGCGAACCGATTACTGCAGGTTCCGGACGGAGACCGTGTTCTGGTCGGTGGTGCTGTGACACATCGGCAGCGTCCCGCCACAGCGGGAGGGGTCACCTTCATCAACCTGGAGGACGAAACGGGGATGGTCAATGTCGTGTGTTCCGTGGGCCTGTGGGCCAAATACCGCAAGTTGGCCCTCACCGCGCCTGCACTGCTCATCCGAGGGAAAGTCCAGAACGCAGAGGGTGCTGCAACCGTTGTCGCCGATCATCTGCAGTTGATGAACCTCCGTGTGCAATCGAAGTCTCGGGATTTTCGTTAGCTGGGCAGTCCAGCCGCCGGAGCGAAATCGCATTCCTAGAATCCGTTCACGACGGTGTACTTTCGTTGATCTGGGCAGGCACAATCGAGAGGTGAAACTGCTTCTCCTCGCGGACACCCACGTTCCCAAACGAGCCCGAGCGTTGCCCGAGCAAGTGCTCACGGCCATCGACGACGCAGATGTGGTGGTTCATGCGGGTGACTGGACCAACTTGGGTGTGTTCGAGGACATCTCATCCAGGGCGAAGAGGTTGATCGCCTGCTGGGGAAACAACGATGGTGACGATTTACGAACCCGGATGCCCGAGTGTGCTCGAGTCACGTTGGACGGGGTTCGGATTGCCGTTGTCCATGAGACAGGTAGTGCCGCAGGACGCGAACACCGGATGGCGACGAAGTATCCGGATACCGATGTTCTGGTATTCGGTCACAGTCATATTCCGTGGGATACCGAAACGAACATGGGTATGCGACTACTCAACCCCGGCTCACCGACCGACCGGCGCAGGCAACCGTTCTGCACCTACATGACCGCTGTGATCGACGGCGGCCAGCTGCACGATGTTCGGGTGCATCGCCTCGAGCGCAACTGACGGGTCGCAGCTGGTTCGCCAGCCGTCGGACGTGCCGATGCAATGGCCGGGGACGAGATTCGCGTCATCGGATCGGGAAAATCGCCAAGTCCGATGGCTCTGGCCTCTCAGATGTCGCGAGCTTGATCGACCAGGTCTTGGACCAACCCGATTATGACGTCCATATCGGTCATGACTCCGATACGCAGCTCGTCACGCTCGGAGGGGGACAGGACCGGCCTGTCTTGGTCCGTCCCCAGGGTCATCAGGGCATCGATCTTTCCCCGCAGGGTGTGCAACGGTCCCATCAGTTCCTCGGCCGCGTCGGTGATCAGGCCGTTCTGGCGCGCACCGGATCGTGCGAGGGCCGACAACATGTCGTTGAAGCTCATGGCCAGGGAGGCCAGCTCGTCGTTTCCAGTGACAGGTATGGGTTCGAGATCTCCGGTGCGCGCTACCCGTTCGGTCGCGTTGCGTAGACGCTTGACCGGTCTGAGCCCAGTGCGCGCTACCGCAGCACCGGCGACCCCGGCCACGGCGACAAGAAACGCGCCGATAATGATCAGAGCCAACGTCAATTTTCCGAGCAACGGCGCATTGGTATCGAGGGACTCGGCCACCATGACGGTTTCTCCGGACACCGTCCGCTTTGCAGCCAACATGTATCCGCGTACCTCACGTAGCGACTGGTCCATGCCTCCGTCCACCACGGACTGTTCAGGTCCATCCAGGGTGCCGGCGGAATTGGTGAAGGGTCTCGACTTCGCCGTGAACGTTACGAACTCGCCGCTCGATGTCACGAGGGCAACCTTGGTGGCGGGCCCGTCCGAATTCCCTACTCCGAAACCGAACAGGCCAGACGGCACGCCCGATGATGCACTTGCGATCAAAGCGTCAGCATTGCGACTGACGCGGTCAGCCACCTGAGCTCGAAGCGCTTGCTCCGCCACTACATAAATGGCCAGTGCACTGACTGCGACAGCAAGTGCCGCCAGACTAATTGTCAGGAGCCGAATCCGACTGTGAAGAGACAGATTCGACGGCGAAACCCTCCGGGTCATTGCCATAGGACTGGCCCGGAGGGTTTCGGCATCGGTCGAGTATCGCGTGCGGTGCTGAGAGAGATCTGAGAGGTGACTAAAGCTCAGTCTCCGGATGCTTCGTGGTCGCTGGTGGCGATTGGCGATCGGCGGACCTGTTCGAGGACCTCGGTGGTGTGATTGCCGTTGCGGCCCATACCGACGTGCGCCTCGGCGCGCATCCGCTCGACCATATGCGGGTAATGCA
>JBBSSG010000223.1:0-5271 GCA_038242295.1 Mycobacteriales bacterium
AGACGCGAGGCCCCAAGAACCCGATGAGCGCCCCGGGTTCGGCGAAGGTGACGTGCGCCAGCGAACCCCAGGACGCGAACACTCCGCCGGTCGTCGGATTGCGGAGATACACCAGGTACGGCAGCTTCGCCTGCTTGTGCACCGTCACGGCGGCAGCGATCTTCACCATCTGAACAAACGCCAGGGTGCCCTCCTGCATTCGTGTGCCGCCCGAGGTCGGGGACGCCACCAATGGCAACCTCTCGGCGGTGGCTCGTTCGATCGCAGTGACGATCCGTTCTGCGGCAGCCACGCCGATCGAACCGGCGAGGAACGCGAACTCGCAGGCGATGATGGCCACCGGCCGGCCGTCGACCAAGCCCTGCCCGGTGAGTACCGATTCGTCGACGCCGCTCTTTGTTCGAGCCTTCTCGAGGTCGGCGGCGTAGGCGGGACCGGGGGACACCTCCAGTGGCGCGGTGTCCCAGGACACGAAAGATCCGCCGTCGAGAACTGCATCGAGGATCTCGGCGGCGGATATTCGCGTCGTGGTCGAGCGTGAGGTCATGGAAGAAGTTTAACGAGCAAACGCTTCTTTCCAAGTGACAGTCTTGCCGATGCGCAGAATCGAGCGCTGGTAAATCTTGGCGGCGACGACGGCCAGCACCGCAGTGGTGGCGGCCATGATCAGTGCGGAACCGACGATCTGGTGGATCGGCGCCACTCCAGCGGCGATACGCAACGGCATCATGACGGCGGAAAACGGCGGTATCCAGCTCAGCACATTGCTCAGCGTGCCCTCGGGATCGCTGACGGAGTAGAACGCCGAGAAGAACATGGCCATGATCAACAGGAGCACCGGCATCGTGGTGGAGTTGACGTCCTCTTGCCGCGAGACCATCGAACCGCCGGCTGCATACAGCACTGCGAAAAATGCGAATCCGAGTACGAACCAGCCGAGGGTTCCAGCGAACACACTGATCGCGGTTCCTGTCACCGTCAGGACGCCGGTGGCCAATCCCGCACCGACACCGGCCACTCCGTACAGTGCCAGCTGCAGGATCCCGACTGCGCCGATCCCGAAGATCTTGCCCCACAACAACTGTAGGGGGCGGACGGTCGAGAGTAGGAGTTCGACGACGCGCGACGACTTCTCCTCCACGACACCCATCGCGACGTACATGCCAAACACGATGATCTGAACGTAAAGAAGAGAAACAGCAACCAGGGACAGTGCGACGCGTTGTCCCGCTTCAGGATCCGGCGGATCGATAGCCTCGACCGTTACGATGGCCTCAGAGGTTACGGCGTCCAACGCGGCTCGATCTACGCCTTGCTCGGCCAGGGCGTCGTTGGTCGCTTGCGATTGCACACTGCCCTCGACCACTGCACGCAGCGCGCCGGTCAACTCGGAATCGGTGATCGCGGTGTACGCCCCGGCATCTCCGGGGATGAGTGCGACCGCAAGATCACCTGATTCGACGTTCGATCGCGCAGCCTCGGCGTCGGCGATATCGCGAACCTCGACTGGATTGCCGACGGCATCCCCCGAAGATTCGAGGACCGATGCGATCGACTGATCGCCGACGAGACCGATGACGTCTCGGTCTTCCTCGTCGCCGCCGGAGAAGAAGGAGAACGCAACAATCCCGCCGATGATCGCGGCGAGGATGATGATGTTGCTGATGACGAAGCTCTTCTTCATCACCTGAACCACGAACTCGCGCTTGGCGATGAGGCCGATGGCCCGGGATGAACTCACCTGGGTGCTCATGCGTCTACCGCCTCTCGGAAAAGATCGCTCAATGATGGTTTGTGGAAGGAGAATTCGTGTACCGGGCCGGTTGACAACGCTTCTCGAAGGATCGATTGGTCGTCAGTGCCAGGTTTGACGCTCAAAATAGTTCGACCGTCGTTGTGGCTGACGGTTTCGACTCCGGCAATCCCGTCGGCCCAGCCGGCAGGCGCTGCGGGGGCATGGACTTCCAGCTGAGCGTCCCCCGTGCCGCGGAGCTCATCGACGGTGCCCACTGCTTTCATCGATCCGGCGGCAATGATCCCGACGCGATCGCACAGTCGCTGCACCAGATCCAGTTGGTGACTGGAGAAAATCACCGGCACCCCGGACGAGGCTTTCTCGCGCAGAACTTCGCTCATGACATCGACGGCGACCGGATCGAGACCCGAAAATGGCTCGTCGAGAACGAGCACAGCAGGGTCATGAATCAGCGCCGCGGCAAGTTGGACGCGTTGCTGGTTGCCCAGGCTCAGGGCGTCGACGGTGTCGCCGAGTCTTTCGGCAATTCCCAGTCGCTCGGTCCAGCGTTGCACAGCGGAGTGGGCGTCGGAGCTCGAAAGTCCGTGCAGTTGAGCGAGATACGCGAGTTGGGCCCCGACTTTCATCTTGGGGTAGAGCCCACGCTCCTCGGGCATGTATCCGATGGTTCGCCGCACATCGAGGTCGATGGATTTGCCGCTGAGGAGGACCTGGCCGGAATCTGCAGAGAGGACACCGAGCGTGATGCGCATCGTCGTGGTCTTGCCTGCGCCGTTGCTGCCGACAAAGCCGAACAGTTCACCGGGGCGAACGTCGAAACTCAACGAGTCGAGCGCGATTCGGTCGCCGTATCTTTTGGATATGTTGTCGATCGTGAGGGTGCTCATGGTGCCCTTTCGGTCTTGGCTGTCAGAGGCCTTTAGTTCTCAGAGATCGTCGGGATCTGGGTCGGGGGTGATCCACGCGAGAATCATCGAGGGTGTGCATATTCCGATCATGAGACCGGACAGAGTCCAGAGGCCGCCCGCATAAGCCAGCTGCGGCATGTCGGTGAGAGTCGAGAGGAAGATCGACGCGAATACTGCTGCCAGCACCAGGGTTTGGGTGACGGTGAGACCTATCGAGCGAGCCTCGTTGCGTTGCTGGATCTCCCACTCGTCGAGGGCGCCGGCCGGGGCGTCGCCCCGCCGTGCCGACACTGTCTGCAGTACCGTCCACAACACGATGAAGGCAAACGATGCGGGGAGCCACGCGAGGGCAGCGAGGGGAAAGAACAGGGTCAAGATCGAGATCACCACGAAAGATGCAAGAACGCTTCCGACGGCGACCACCAGGTTTCTTCTCCTGGAGTGGGTCCGCCAACTCGGTAGCCAATGACGAGTTTTGGCGTCGTTCTCGAGGAACCTGCGGGTGCGAAATTCCTGGTAGCGAGTGAGGACGTTCGAGTCTGGTGTGGTCATGCTCGGTTCTCCCTTCGGAATAGTTCGGCGGAGAGTGGGCCGAGTTCTTTTCGCGAGAACACGGCTTCGACGGGCAGGTCGAAGACATCGCAGATGCGCATCGCGAGGTCGAGGCTGGGGTAGTGGTCGCCCCGCTCGAGGGCGCCGACGGTCTGTGGGTTCACTTCGATGAGTTCGGCTAGTTGCGCGCGGCTCATCTTTCGCTCGGCCCGCAGAACTCCCACCCGGTTGAAGATCGGGAGCGCGTTTCCACGCTTTTTGGGGCTCATGCATCAAAGTGTTGTATAAACCCAACGACATGTCAACAGAATCAACAATTTTATTGTCCTGATGGCAAAGGTTCCCGCGTCGTGCAGAGCACTACGCCTCGCTGAGCCGCCCGCCCGTCATCGTCCACCGCCGGGTGGCCCTGACGGTGTCGAGCATGCGGCGGTCGTGAGTAACCAGCAGTAGCGTGCCCTCGAAGTTCTCCATCGCCCGTTCGAGTTGTTCGATTGCGGGAAGATCGAGGTGGTTTGTCGGTTCGTCGAGAACGAGGAGATTGACTCCTCGGGCCTGTAGCAACGCCAACGCTGCGCGCGTCCGCTCGCCAGGCGACAACGACTCAGCCGGACGGAGTGCATCATCGCCGCGAAGCCCGA
This sequence comes from Mycobacteriales bacterium, assembly GCA_038242295.1. Classification (GTDB taxonomy): domain Bacteria; phylum Actinomycetota; class Actinomycetes; order Mycobacteriales; family Mycobacteriaceae; genus Rhodococcoides. The sequence continues at coordinate 3,858 of JBBSSG010000223.1, forward strand.
ACTTGGCCAACAGGGTCCGCACCTCGGCGTCGGGCCAGTCCGGTACCGCTGCGCCGAGTGCGTCCGACACGGTTGCCGAACTCACGAAAAGCTCACGTGCCTGATCGATCTCGCCGATGGCAACTCCGGAACCCAACGATGCAGTGCCTTCATTGGGTTCGAGCCGGCCGAGCAGTACCGACAGTAAAGTCGTCTTCCCCGAACCGTTTTCGCCGGTGATGAGGATGCGATCTCCCCACTCGATCTGCGTCGTCACCGGACCGAAAACGAAGTCGCCGCGGTGCACCACAGCACCGCTCAACACCGACACGACAGTCCCGCTTCGAGGGGCCGCGGCGATCTCCATCCGCAGCTCCCATTCCTTGCGGGGCTCCTCGACGACGTCGAGACGCTCGATGCGCCGTTGTGTCTGACGAGCTTTCGCTGCCTGCTTCTCGGTGGATTCCGCCCGAAACTTGCGACCGATCTTGTCGTTGTCGGGAGCTTTGCGGCGAGCATTGCGGACCCCGGCCTCCAACCAGTTGCGCTGCATCTGGATTCGCGATTCCAACGTGGCTTTCGTGTCGGCGAAATCGTCGTACTTCTCCCGCGCATGCTGCCGGGCGATCTCGCGTTCAGCGAGGTAGGAGTCGTAGCTGCCGTCGTAGACATCGATGCTGTGCTGCGCACGATCCAACTCCACGATGCCCGTCACCGTTCGCGCCAAGAATTCACGATCGTGACTCACGACGACGATGGCCGCTCTGGTTTCGACGACGAATCTCTCCAACTGCTCCAACCCCGCCAAATCGAGATCGTTGGTCGGTTCGTCGAGAAGCAAGATGTCGTAGCGAGCGAGCAGGATCGCTGCCAGCCCGGCCCGCGCCGCTTGCCCGCCGGACAGTGCTGTCATGTGGGCGGTGCCGTCCACATTCAACCCCAACTCGGCGAGGACTTTGGCGGCCCGCTCGGCCAAATCCGCGCCGCCGAGGGCGAGCCACCGCTCCAACGCGGGGGTGTAGTCATCCTCGCCGTCGTTCGAGCCCAGTGCCTCGGCGGCCTCGTTCATTACCTGCTCAGCGGCGGTGACACCGGTTCGGCGGCCAATGAATTCGACGATCGACTCTCCCGGCAGACGATCCGGCTCCTGAGCCAAATAACCGACCGTGGCGTCGGGCGGGCTCGTGTAGATCTCGCCCTCGACATCGGCGGTCCCGACCCCGGCCAGAAGCGTCAGCAAAGTCGACTTACCTGCACCGTTGGCACCGACGAGCCCGAAAACATCTCCCTCGGTGACAGTCAGGTCGAGACCGGAGAACAGGGTGCGGTCACCGTGGAAGGCGGCCAAATCATCGACGCGGATAGTTGCAGTCACCCTCGAAGTATCCTCGGGTACCCAACCAGGCTCCACGCCTGGCTGATCGGGGGCATTCCG
>JBBSSG010000224.1:0-5266 GCA_038242295.1 Mycobacteriales bacterium
CAGCAACGCCATTGCCGCTGCCATCCATTCGATCGTTGCGGCGCAATGCCCTGCGATGAAGCCGGTGTCGCCGCCGATCGCGCCGACTCCGAGGGCCACTGTCGAGGACGTGAGGGCGTACAACGAGACGATGCCTGCCACTACCCAACTCGACTGAAGGTTCGCCCCCACAATGGATAGTTCGGCAGCAACGAGCACCATGGCCACCGCAACACCCGTCAGCAGGATTCCGGCGATCACGATGCCGAATTGACCTGTCGCATAGTTGGAATCAATCAGCGCCTCCGGCGGCGACACGATCGAGAACCTGATTGCTGCGAGCGTTGCGAATGCAGCGCCGATGAAATAAACGAGCTTCGAGGACATCCGACGCGCGGTGGCAATGAGCACTGCCGCGACGATCAGCAGTGCCACCGGACGAAGATCGCTCGAGGTGGGCACGAGAACCGCTTGCACCAAGGCCAAAGCTCCAACTACCGCCAACACTGCTCGCGCATGTTTCGGCAGCCACGTGGCCAACGCGATCGTCGCGACGCACACGATCGCGAATATGCCTTCGACGAGGGTATGCGTCCACGGTCGAAACAGACTGCCCACCAACAGAATCGGGACTGTCGCCACAGCAATGGCGACTGTGGCAAGCGAATCGGCGGCGTTGCGACGCAGCATTTCTGCCGAGCTACCGATGCCGAACACAGCCACAATCGCGGCCACGACGAGCAGTTTCACCCCGTCCGCCGTCGTGCTGGCTTCCGATGACGCCTGTGCGATACCCGAGAGGGTGACGATGACGACCGGCAGCGTGCGCACGGCATTGAGGATCGGCCAGTCTCGGTCCAGCTGAGCGGGAAAGCTTGCGATGAAGGTTGCGGTGAAGAAGGCAATGAGCGGCAAGGTGATTCCGCCGGTGACTACAGGAGAACAGATCGCAACTCCGGTGAGAACGAGCGTCGCCATTGCCTGCGATTTCCACGACAAGGCCAGGGCGATACCCGCTGCCGCAATCCCGAATGCCGCCGCCAATCCGAGGGTCGGTTCGAGCCACTCGTAGATGACTGTCACGGCAACGACATTGAGGTAAAGCCCCACGACCCCAGTGGCGGCGATAGAGATACCGCCGACCCGGCCCCCCGAACGCCCGAAGACCCGCGATCCGACATAGACGAGAGCGAGCGAGAACACCGCCCCGGCACCGACTCGAAGCTCGGGCCCGAACCATCCAGCTTGCGCTGCGAGAACGAGCAACATGACCACGCCGACGAGGGTGACTCCGGCGCCCGCGACCGCCAGAACGCGGCTGATGACGCCGTCCCGCTGCCACCACGGCTGCTTGTGAGGGACGGTGCCGTTCGACTTGGATGGCGGCGGTGCGTGGCGAGTTACCGGCCGGGGAGGTGCTTGCTGGGGCGCTACCGCTCGGCCAACTGCCGGCGTCTGAGGCGCCGGCCAACCGGCAGGAGAGCCCGGCTGCGGCTGAGGAGCCCACTGGGCCTGGGGCTGTGGCTGGTAGGGCTGAACCTGAGGTTGGTGGGCTGGAGGCTGGCTCGGTCCTGCGGCCTGCGGGGCGACAAGCTGAGAATGCAGGACGCTCAGATCACCCGATACCTGACGCATGTGCTCACCGAGCGAGGCGAACTGGCCGGACAGCCTGGCCACCAGGTGTGGGTCGAGGGTAGTACGCGGATTCGTCATAAGAACGATACTGATCCGCGGAGTGCCGATGCACCTGAGTAGTCCTACTCGTATATACGTGAGGACTTTCTTCCGCCGCTACCTATCCCTGCGACTTACTCGAATATTCTCCGCAGCGACGTCGCGAACGAATTCTTCGCAGTAAGGCTGCCGAATCGGATCTTCCCCCGTACGACGATGTGAAGACGTCCGATCGGAGACCCGGTTCGAACCTTGTTGTTGATACTGGCGCCGATCGAATCGACCCCATCGAGGTCTACCGTCGCCTCCGCGGGTACGACGAGTGAGATGCTGCTGCAGTAGTCGTCCACTGTCACCTCGACCACCTGGGTGGTCATGATCGCCTGCGTGAAGTCGAGCGCGATCGAGGACACCCGACTGTCGATGAACAATGACGGCGGGACGTTCCACGGCCCTTTTCTGGAGACCGTCGACATCCTGGCTTTGATGACATTCAGTTGGCCTGCGCGCCATGTCGGCTCGGGTTTGTACGTCGACTGGGGCACATAGCCCGGCTGCGGCATGTTCGGTGGCTGATAGCGGCTGGACGGACGATGTTCCGCGGAGATCTGCATGCCTGGAAGATCGACGAGGACGGAGTTGAGTTCTCCTCGGGTTTTGGCGACGAGAGCGGTGTCCATCCGTTCGGTGAATTCACCGAGAGAGAGCATCCCCTGTCCCACTGCACGCTGTAGCAACTGCCCAACGTGCTCCCTCTCCGCATCCGACACTCGCAGATTCCGCTCCTCCATGGAGACAGGATAGGTCTTCACCCGATACCCACGCCATGGGTGAAAACCCTGATTCTTCGGTTGCCGAGGGTTTCCTGCCCCCCATAGCTGGGTAGTCGCATCTTCATGCAGATGAAGATCGACGCGACCGGTTCGGCTCCCGCGGAGACTGCGTGGGAGCGTTACATGGATCCCAGCCAGTGGTCTTCGTGGGCCCCGCAGATCATGGGCGTCGAGGCCTCGGACGATCGGCTCACCGCTGGTACGACGGGCCACGTCTCAGGGCCATTGTGGTTGCGAATCGATTTCGAAGTGTTGTCCGTGGACGAGACCGAGCGGACGTGGGAGTGGCGCGCCTGGTTTGTCAATCGCGCTCTCGGCCTCACTCTCATCCATGGCGTCGAGGCTCAGCCCGCGGGTTCTCGGACGTGGCTGACTGTCAAGGGCTCACCCGCGCTGGTTCTTCCGTACCTCCCGGTTGCAAAGTTCGCCCTGTCCCAGCTGGTCCGGCCCTGACACCGTTGGTACGCCCCGGACTTGTTCTGGCTTGTCACGATCGCTCATGGCGCTGCGGTGCCCCTGACTGCGCGGTCACAAACCCTGTTCGATGACGTAACGCGTCAACTCGACTCGGTTGGCCAACTGCAACTTTCGCAGGGTGGCCTGCACGTGATTCTCGACGGTTCGATGACTCAGCGTCAGCTTGGTCGCTATCTGTTTGGCGCTCAGCCCTTTTGCCACATAGCGCAAAACTTCTGTCTCGCGATCGGTCAGTGTAGGACGTGCATCAGTCCGATCCGTGACAGGGGAGGTGGAGATGCGCCGATATTCACCGAGCACCAAGCCTGCCAATCCCGGGGTGAACACTGCTTGACCGGCAGCGGTGGCGCGCACCGCCTCGTACAGCTCTTCAGCCGAAGCGCTTTTGACGAGATAACCGCTGGCACCGGCCTTGATGGCGTCGAGCACGTCCTCGCGTTCAGCGGACGCGGAGAGCACGAGGACGCGGCTGTTCGGGGAGCTCCCCAGCACCTGCGCGGTAGCGTCGGCTCCGTTTCCATCAGGCAGATGCATGTCCATGAGAACCACATCGGGCTGCGTCGCGGTAGCACGTCGCCCGGCAGCGCCGACACCGTCTGCGGTGGCCACGACGTCGAACCCAGCCGACTCCAAGTCGCGTGCGACGCCGTCACGCCACATGGGGTGATCGTCGACGACCATGATCGAAATCTGCTTATCCGTCATTGGCGCTCCTTCGGTATGCGGATTTCCCATTCAGTTCCCGAGCCCTCCTCGGTATCCAAAGTAACAGCGCCACCTAGGTTTTCGACACGGCCGAGGATCGATTTCGATACTCCCATGCGGCCTTCTGCTTCGGCCGCGGCGAGCCGGCCGGGTGCAATTCCAGGTCCGTCGTCTCGGATACTCACGACGGTTTCTCCTTCTACGTCTTCGAGCAACACGTACGCACGAGCACCCGGCCCAGCGTGACGTGCAACGTTGGACAGTGCGGTCGAAACTACAGCTGACAGTTCCTCTGCGACAGCGGCTTCCACGAGTACCGGATCTGGCGGCGACGAGACGGACACGACCGTGCTGCTGTAGGGCCGGAGGAGGCTGCGCAGATCGATGTGGCCGCCGTCGCCTCGGTTCGGCTCGCTTTGCTCCGAGATCAACATCCGCAACGCGACTTCTTGTTCACCGGCCAGTTCGGCGAGTGTCGCTGCCGCTCCTCCGATTTCACTCCCGCGGCGACGGACCAATGCCAAAACCTGCAGTACACCGTCGTGCACCTGGCGGGCGAGGCGTTCACGCTCCTCCGTGATCGCCGCGAGTCGCGTTGCTCGCTGCAGTTCCGCATGTGCCCGCCTGGCCGTGTTGCCGGCCAAGCCCAGCGCCAGCCCCACCGACACCAGCACCGGGGCAGTGGCATCGGTCCACAGGTCGAAATCGATTTGATTGCGCACCACAGCACTGACGGCAGACAGCAGAATCCCTGATGCGATTCCGCCCTTGGGGCCGAAAAGGATTGCCGCCGAGATCACCGCGTTCGTTGCCCACAGTGTCGTTGGCAGTGTCTGATGGGTGCTGTACCAGTCGTAGTCCGCGACGAGTCGCGTCGATGCCATCAGGGCAATCACCACGACTTGGTCGGCCACGACGACAGTCCACCGAGGGAGCATCGCGCGCGAGAGCATGGCCGCCGACGATCCCGTCCACACCGCCATCAATGCTACGAAGAACCAGCTCAGCCGGACATTGCTGTAGTACGACATCGACGCGATCTGATAGCTGACCGCATAGACGAGGGTGATCAGACGAAACGCTTGCGAGGCCCGCCAGAGCGGAGTGACCGCGTCAGTCATCGTCGGCCTTCGCCCATGAGCCCGGATCCAGCTCGCGGTTTTCCGCGCGGGGACCGTCGGAATCTGCCGGAAATCTCGGAATCGACGGGTCGTGTTCTGAGAGGTCCTCGTACATCTCGTTCGGGTCCTCGGCCATCAGGGAACGGATTGCAGTATTGAGTACCGCGACGATGGGAACTGCGAGCAAACCACCGACGATGCCCGCCAACAGAATACCGACGGTGATAGCCAGAACGACGGCCAGCGGATGCAAACGCACCGCACGACCGAGTAGGAGCGGCTGCAGTACATGGCCTTCGAGTTGCATCACCGCAACTACGACCCCCAGAGTGATCAGCGCGGTCAGCAGCCCCTTCGTCACCAAGGCGATGAACACCGCAACGAAGCCCGTCAGGAATGCACCGACGATGGGAACGAACGCGCCGATGAACACGAGCGAGGCCAAGGGCAACGCCAACGGCACCCCGAGAATCGCCA
>JBBSSG010000225.1:0-5186 GCA_038242295.1 Mycobacteriales bacterium
AGAAGTGCACGGGACTGCGAGCGCATCGGATCGTGCAACATCCGCACATCACGACGTACCAGTGCGTGCTCCATGCGTCGGACCAGGAACCTGTACCCGCCGACCTGCCACTTCGTTGTCGGCGTTGCCGCCACGATTCCTCCCCCACACAGAGCGTTGCAAGACTCGTTGCGCACCCGAGCCCTCCCCGCGCGTCACAGTACAGAGTGAGCCGCAGTCAACGCGCACAGTACTGTTCTACTTGCGCGGCGAGGACACAGTACAGTTCGCCTGGGCACAGTCTTCGGGGGGAGAACTCGCATCATGACAGCGCCGACACTAAGGCGTCGTTCGACGCCGGCAACTGATCACACGACGCCGGACTCGTCGGCGGGACAACCGCCGCAACGTCAACGGCGTCGTTCGCGCCCCGCGGTCGGGCACGGCTTCGGGGTTCGCATGCCGACGCTACGGGTGGCGGTCGGTGTCGAGATCGTGCTGGCCGTCCTTGCGTCGACGGCCATGGCCCTTGGCATTTCAGCGCAGACGATACTGTGGGTGGTGTTTCCGCTCGCTCTGCTGCCCTTCATGGTAGTTGCCCAACGCAGCGTTCTCGACTGGGCAGCGACGGCTATCCGCTACACCAGCGGGGCTGTTCCCGATGTCGGCGTCACGAGCGATCACACCGAGTCCGATGGGGAGTCGTTCGGGGTGCACTGGCGCGGCGATCGCGCATCGTGCGTACTCGAACTGCGTGCACCGAACGGGGCGACGACCCGACTTGGACGCGAGGGAGCACTCACCGACACCTCGCTCGAGCTCACCACGCTCGCCCAGTGCCTATCGCAACACGACATCACGCTGTGCAGTGTCGATATCGCCTCCCACGGCACACGAACAGCGTCGGGATCATCTGCGACGGACGTCTACGAACAGTTGATCGGTCCCCTGCCTGCTGTGTCGACAAGAACAGTCTGGGTCACCGTCAGTATCGATGTTCGCGCCAACCGCGAGGCAGCCGATGTCCGCGGAGGTGGCCGCACCGGTGCGTCGCGCACTGTCGGTATCGCCACGATGCGGGTCGCGCGCGCCCTGGAATCACGCGGCATTCACTCTCGTAGGTTGATGAGCACCGATATTCGAGCAGCGGCGTCGCAAATGTGCCGAGGTGTTGCGCCGGATGCACTGACCGAGAACTGGCGATCGGCGCCACTACCGGGTGTGATCGACAGCGGATTCGGATTCGACTGCCGTCGGATCGATGACGAGGTTCTCGCCGAAGTGTGGTCGGTGCCGGCACTGTCCACGACTGTGGTGCTGCGGCTCACTCCGAGTTCGGTGCTCGGTCGAGTCAAAGTAAGCGGATCGTGTCGGTTCATCACGCGCACATCGATGCCCGCTCCCCGGCTGCCCGCCGCGGTCTCGATGAACGGCAGGCACCGCGAGGGACTTCTCACCTCACTTCCGTTGGCAATTTCCGCGCCTGGATACGACTCGCCGATCCGCGACATCGAGTATGGGCAACTGCAAGATCTGCACATTCCGACCGCAGGTTGCGGTCAGTTGCTGGGATCGGACGTCGCCGGTCACGGCATTGCTGCGCGCATACACGGGTTCGGCCTGAACACGGTGCTCGTGGCAGGTGAGCTCTATTTGGCTCAACAACTGGTATTTCGAGCGATCGCGACAGGGGCACGCATTCTGATCCGAACCGATCGGCCTCATGCATGGGGCCCCCTGGTGGACTCGGTGGCAGTTCCAGATCGCCTCCGCATCGAGGGCGGGCCGCACCGAACCAACACGAGATTCGATGTTGTGGTGCAGGATTACTCCGACTCACTGATCGAACCAACACCAGCGCGGAACAGTGGAGTCACGGTGATCACGCTGACCGAACATCTCCCCCGGACGCCGATGTCCGATCCAGATCTCACAATCGTGCAACCCGGTGCGGCGGGCGATCGCATCCAGGTACGTACCGGCCGCCACGAAATCGACTTGATTCTCGTCACCATCTCACAGGAAACTGCCTTCATCGGACGCCCCAGAAGTACGAGACACAGCGCCTACTGACCTGGATACGGCCCGGTAGAGCGTCGCATCCGCGCTGCGGTCGACCACCAATAGAGTTGATCCAACATCCGCGATGCGGCATCGATCGCTGCCTCGTCCGATGTGTGGCCGTGGGCATCGAAAGCCTTACGTGCACGGTGGAATCCGACACTGTCACGAACCGAGACCAGGTGCAGTTCGGAGGCCACCTGACGCAATTGCTCGGTTGCACGCAGCCCACCCGAGACGCCGCCGTAGGACACGAATCCGATAGCCTTTCCGCGCCACTCGTATTTCACAGTGTCGAGCGCGGTCTTGAGGGCTGCCGGATACCCGTGGTTGTACTCGGGCGTCACGAGCACAACTGCATCAGCGTCACCTATTGCTCGGGCCAGCGCCGCCCCGCCCGAAGATGGTGAGAGATCGACGGGCAGATTCACATCCATCAAGTCGATCTTGCTGGCAACGAAGTCTTCACGTTCGGCAACTTCTCGCAAAAACCAATCCGCGACGACAGGACCGAGCCGAGCTGGGCGAACGCTGCCGACGATGACAGCGAGGCGGACGGGTTCGAGGCTCACCCGTCCACACTAGCGTTCACTCCGTGCTGGATTTGCGTGCTCGATACGCCGCCACGTGTTGCCGATTCCCGCAGTTGCCGGTGTCGCAGTACATTTTCGACTTGTTTCTGGACAGGTCGACGAGGACCGAGTCACACACCGGGGAAGTACACCGTCGCAATCTGTCGAGGTCGTTCGACCGAATCAGATCCAACACAGCCATGGCTGCTTCGGCACCCATCCGGTCAGCGAGCGGATCGGTGTCCGAGGTGACATGCAGGTGCCATTCCAAGGTGCCGTGGCGAACCAGTCTCGGCTGCGCCCGAGTCGTTCGCAACATGCTGTTCACCAGCTCAGCCGCGCTGTCGACGTCCGAGCAGTCCCATAGTTCACGCAACCTTCGACGCAGCGCCCACACGGCTTCGAGTTCCTCGACTGTCCCGTCCCGCCTGCCTGTCCACTCGTGCTCGACATAGAACGTCGCCAATGCCTCGACGTCGGCGAGCAGTTTCAGATCATTGCGTTCCGTGTTCACCAGGGCTGCGGCCGCGATCAACGCCGCACGGCTGTCAGGCGCCAACTGCATTGTCACTCCTGATAGAGGCCGGTTAGTGTCATGAGCATAATCAGTGTTCGATCATGACAGGACAAGCGATGCGCGCAGGCCTCATATTTGCGGTGATCTCCGCGGCCACATTCGGAGTGTCCGGCCCATTCGCAAAAGCGCTGATCGAATCCGGTTGGTCGCCCGCCGCCGCAGCGTTCGCTCGAGTCGCTGGCGGAGCACTGATCATGATCCTCGTTGCACTCTTGACCCAGCGTCGACGGCTTCGGATCCTGCTGCAGGCAAGGCGGTCTGGCGCAACGCGCAGCTTGCTGATGTACGGCGTCTTCGCGATCGCCGGCGTACAGGTGTGCTTCTTCAATGCAATTCAGCATCTATCCGTCGGCATCGCGCTTCTTCTCGAGTATCTCGCGCTGATACTCGTCATCGGCTGGGTCTGGGTGGTTCGAGGAACGTCGCCCTCCGCCATGACAAGCGGCGGGGCCATCTTGGCGATCATCGGCGCGCTGGGCGTGCTCGACATCTTCGGCCCGGCACGGGTCAGCTGGATCGGGGTCGCCTGGGGACTCGCCGCGGCTGCGTGCCTAGCGGTGTACTTCGTTATCTCCGAGAACACGAGCGAACACCTGAGCCCTGTACTCCTCGCCGCCGGAGGGCTCGGAGTGGCCACCGCAACCATCGGCGTACTGGGACTCCTCGGCGTTGTTCCCCTGGTTTTCTCTACTGCGCCCGCCGCTCTAGCCGGATCGTCGATCTCAGCAGCCACCGCGGTGAGCGCGCTGGTTCTCGTCAGCACCATCGCCGCGTACCTCACCGGTATTGCCGCAATCAGTCGACTAGGTCCAACCCTAGGATCGATCGTCTCACTTCTCGAAGTATTGTTCGCGGTCGTCGCCGCGTGGCTACTACTCGGCGAATCGGTCAGCGTGATCCAGTACCTAGGAGGCATCGGGATCGTTTGCGGACTCGTTCTCGCTCGGCTCGGCCAGCGAAAGGACTCTGACAAGCCGGTAGCGATTCCGGCTGGGTAACCGAGCTTATTCGCAGCAACCTTCGGGCGTTGCTATGTCGGCGCGCACTTCGCGAGTGGCTCTACTTCGAGCTGCGAGTTCGTCGGCCGCCGGATAATCGACCGCGACGAGCGAGAGGCCGTGCGCCGGAGCGACAGTCACCGAACTGGATCTCGAACGCGTCGCAAGCAACGCTTCTGTCCAATCCGGGGTACGACGCCCCTCCCCCACAGCTTGAATCGCACCGACCAGACTACGGACCATCGACCAGCAGAAGGCATCAGCACTCACGTACGCCGTCACCCGATCACCCGATCGCTTCCACTCGAATCGCTGGAGTTCTCGCACCGTCGTCGCACCTTCACGGCGTTTGCAGAACGCGGCGAAGTCATGGAGACCGAGTAGCCGCACCGACGCTTGGTACATCGCATCGAGGTCGATCTCACGCGGCCACGATACGACGCCCCTGACTTCGAGAGGATCGACCCCGTACCTCGCTGTGCTGAAACTGTATTCATAGTGCCGACGCAAAGCCGAGAAGCGCGCATCGAAGTCATCCGAGACGGCGGTGATCGCCTTCACGCGAACATCCAACGGCAGAAATCTGGCCATCCTCCGGATCAGTCGGTCAGGCTCGTCGATTCCGCCTGCGACATCGAAGTGCGCAACCTGGCCTGCCGCGTGGACACCGGCGTCGGTCCGTCCCGCCACGGTCAGCTCGATCGGCTGACGCAGAACCGTCGAGAAGGCCTGCTCGAGAACGCCGCAGACCGTTCGCAGTTCGGGTTGGCGCGCCCAACCGGAAAAATCTGTGCCGTCGTAGGAAATATCCAACCGGAATCTAGTGTGATCCGAGAAAGCGAGCCCACCATCCAATGAAGGAATGGCGGGCTCGCTTCGGTCGTACTTCGAAGACAAAAGGACTAGTCCTTACTTGTCCTGTGTTTCAGTCGATACTGCCTCGGCCTCGGACGCGTCCGACGCGTGAGCGTCGTTGTCCTCGATGCCGTCGACTACAGC
>JBBSSG010000226.1:0-5172 GCA_038242295.1 Mycobacteriales bacterium
CATCTCTACGCACTGACTCAGTGTGTTCGGGGTGCCCTTCACCCGTTCGATGAGGGCGGGACCCATCTGTCTCATCTCGACATCTAAACTCGATCTGCAACACCCACCATTCTTCAGCTCGACCGACAGAACTATTTCGACCTACAAAGGGAGTTTTTTCACGTGAGTCAGCCAGGCCGTCCTGTTGTTCTGATCGCCGACAAACTTGCGCAGTCCACAGTCGAGGCACTCGGCGATGGCGTCGAGGTGCGTTGGGTGGACGGCCCGGATCGTCCAGCTCTGCTGGCCGCGGTTCCGGAGGCCGACGCAATCCTCGTCCGTTCTGCTACGACGGTCGATGCTGAGGTCCTCGCCGCAGGAACGAAGCTGAAGATCGTCGCGCGCGCCGGAGTCGGCCTCGACAACGTCGATGTTCCTGCAGCTACCGAGCGCGGGGTTCTCGTTGTCAACGCGCCGACCTCGAACATCCACACCGCCGCGGAGCACGCTGTGACGCTGTTGCTGTCGGCTGCTCGTCAGATTCCCGCTGCCGACGCCACATTGCGTCAGCACGAGTGGAAGCGCAGCAAGTTCAACGGAGTCGAAATCTTCGGCAAGACCGTCGGTGTCGTCGGACTTGGCCGCATCGGCCAGCTGTTCGCTCAGCGTCTTGCCGCATTCGAGACGCACATTATCGCGTACGACCCCTATGTTTCCGTTGCTCGCGCAGCCCAGCTGGGTATCGAGCTCGTCACTCTCGACGAACTGCTCACCCGCGCAGACATGTTCTCGGTGCACCTTCCCAAGACGCCCGAGACGAAGGGCATCATCGGCAAGGAAGCGCTTGCCAAGACGAAGCCCGGTGTCATCGTTGTCAACGCTGCTCGCGGTGGCCTAGTCGACGAGCAGGCGCTCGCTGACGCCATCAACAGCGGTCACGTCTTCGCCGCGGGTATCGACGTGTACGCCTCCGAGCCCTGCACCGACAGCCCGTTGTTCGAGCTCCCGCAGGTCGTCGTCACCCCGCACCTCGGCGCCTCGACCACCGAAGCGCAGGATCGTGCAGGCACCGACGTCGCGAAGTCTGTACTGCTCGCTCTCGCAGGCGACTTCGTTCCCGACGCCGTCAATGTCAAGGGTGGCGCTGTCGGCGAAGAGGTTTCGCCGTGGCTCGAGATCGTCCGCAAGCAGGGTGTCCTTCTCGGCGCGCTGTCGGACGAACTTCCTTCGTCGTTGTCGGTCGACGTGCGCGGCGAGCTGGCGTCCGAAGATGTCGAGATTCTCAAGCTCTCGGCGTTGCGCGGATTGTTCTCTGCTGTCATCGAGGATGCGGTCACCTTCGTCAACGCGCCCTCGCTCGCCGAGGTGCGCGGTGTCACGGCCGGCGTAACCACGGCCACCGAGAGTGAGAACCACCGCAGCGTCGTCGATATCCGGGCGGTTTACGGTGATGGATCGGTCCTCAACGTGGCAGGCACGCTCACCGGCCCGCAGCAGGTCGAGAAGATCGTCAACATCAACGGCCGCAACTTCGACCTCCGCGCCGAGGGCAAGAACCTGATCGTCAACTACGCAGATCAGCCCGGCAGCCTCGGCCGCATCGGTTCATTGCTCGGAGACGCCGGGATCGATATTCAGGCAGCCGCGCTCAGCCAGGATTCCGAGGGCAAGGGTGCAACCATCCTGCTTCGCGTCGACAAAGATGTCCCGGCGGAATTGCGCGCGAACATCGCTTCGGCCGTGGGTGCGTCGACGATCGAACTCGTCGACCTGTCCTGATTCTTTTCTCACCCCGATCCCCACGCTGAACGCGTCACACAAAACGAGGAGTGCAATGAAGCTCGCCGTCATCGCCGGAGATGGAATCGGCCCCGAGGTGGTCGACCAGGCACTGAAAGTGCTGGACATCGTCGTCACCGGAGTCGAAAAGACCGAGTACGACCTCGGCGCCCGACGCTACAACGCGACCGGCGAGCTTCTTCCGGACTCTGTGCTCGAGGAGATCCGCGGCCACGATGCAATCTTGTTGGGCGCTATCGGGGATCCCTCGGTGCCCAGTGGCATTCTCGAGCGTGGGCTGTTGCTGAACGCTAGGTTCGCGCTCGATCACCACGTCAATCTTCGTCCAGCAAAGCTGTACCCCGGAGTGATCGGGCCGCTCGCGGGAAACAAGGAAATCGACGTGCTCGTCGTTCGGGAGGGGACCGAAGGGCCTTACACAGGCAATGGTGGCGCGCTGCGTGTGAACACCCCGCACGAGGTCGCGACCGAGGTGAGCGTTAATACTCGCTTCGGTGTCGAGCGCGTCGTTCGCGACGCGTTCGCTCGCGCACTCGGCCGGCGTAAGCACCTCACGCTGCTGCACAAGACCAACGTGCTCGCGTTCGCGGGCAGCCTCTGGGCGCGGACAGTGGAGGAAGTATCCAAAGAGTTCGCCGATGTCGAGGTTGCCTATCAGCACATCGATGCCGCGATGATTCACCTCGTCACCGATCCCGGCCGGTTCGATGTCATCGTCACCGACAATCTGTTCGGTGACATCGTCACGGATCTCTCCGCCGCGGTCAGCGGTGGTATCGGTCTTGCTGCCAGTGGAAATGTCGATGCGACCGGGACCAACCCCAGTATGTTCGAGCCCGTGCACGGCAGTGCGCCTGATATCGCAGGTCAGGGCAAGGCGGATCCGACGGCAGCAATCCTGTCGGTATCGCTTCTTTTGGCGCATCTCGGCGACGCCGCCAACGCCGCACGCGTCGAGGCTGCGGTCGCAGCAGACCTCGCCTCCCGGGGAGCCGCCCCCGCGACTACGGCAGAAATCGGCGATCGGATCGCCGGCAGGCTGTAAGTCCACTGCGCTCCTCGCTCACCGACAGGTGGGTGAGGAGCGGGGGGCGGCAATGGAGCGCGGTGTCTTGCCCATTCAGCGGGCGCCTTGATCATTGATCTTTACTTTCATGATCGTTGGGGATCACGGGGACGGACAGGGCCGGGAAGATTGCCGACACCAGGAACGCCATCGGAAAGCTCACGGCAGCAAGGGCTCCGAAGACCGGCGGAACGAGTGAAGCAGCGATGAACTGCCCGGTGTTCTGGACACCGAGAGCGCGTCCGCTCCAATAGGGACCCGAGAATTCGGCGACGGCGGTGAATGCGAGCCCGTTGGGGGCAACGGTGGCAATCGACGCCACCACGAGCAGTGCGATGGACGCCGGGGAATCCAGCCAATCCGTGATGGCGAGCGCGAGCATGCTCACGCTCGCCGAGATCGCGACCCACCGGAGTGGACGCATCCGGCTGTCGATTCGGTCGGACAGTGCCCCGACGCCCATGCGCCCGAAGGCTCCGAGGATCTGGGTGACGGTCACCAGTAGCCCGGCCGATACCGCCGACCATTCGCGATCGGTCATCAACCACACGAGTGCGTACGTCCAGACGACGTACTGAGGCACGACGAGCAGAATCGACGTGAAGTGGATTCGCCAGAGTTGGGAACTGGTGCGGTAGGGGTTGGCAAGTAGGCCTTGTGCGGCCGCATCGGCTCGCGTCGGGCGTGGGGGATCGATGACGCCCAGGCACAGTACGGCGGCGATTGTGCAGATGACTGCGGGGACCAGCAGCGCCGACGCGACGCCGTGGTCTCGTGCGATCGGTGGAATCGTCAGGGCGGCAATCGCAACGCCCAGCGGTACCGACATCTGTCGGATGCCCATAGCGAGACCGCGCCGATGCGGCGGAAACCATCCCACTACAACGCGGCCGGATGCACTATTGGCGCTGGCGGCGGCCATTCCGCCGATCAGAAGACACAATCCGAGCAGCACGAAGGATGTCGTGAAGTAGGCGGCAAGACTTGCCGTTGCAGTCAGTGCGAGCCCGATGGCAAGAACGAGTCGTTCGCCGATGCGGTCGACGAGCATGCCCCAGGCGATGAGAGTGAGCATGATGCCCACTGTCGGCATCGCCACGAGCAGTCCCGCACGTGTCAGGCTCAGCCCACGGTCGTCGTGTAGAGCGGGAATGAGGAATGCGGCGCCGTTGATGAAAACAGCGCCGGACGTTTGCGCGAGCATCCCGAGTGCGAGCATGACCCATTTTCGAGAACTGTCCGTGTGCATCTGATGTTCTCTCGCCTCTACTTTCTGATCAAATCTCACTATATGAACACGCAATCTTGCAATGTGGAATATTTATCAGACTTTACACCCGGGTGGAGGGCTCGGCGGGACGGGCATCGCTGCGATCGGACAACGATCGATAGACTTCCCACATGCGTCTGGGTCGAATTGCAAGTCCTGATGGTGTGGCATTCGTGAGTATCGAGGGAGAAGGTGAGCAGCAGACGGCAAAGGAAATTGCCGAGCATCCTTTCGGTAACCCGACCTTTACCGGTCGCTCCTGGCCAATGGCAGACGTGCGGGTCCTGGCGCCGATCCTCGCCAGCAAAGTGATCGCCGTCGGAAAGAACTATGCTGCACACGTCGCCGAAATGGGTGGAGAGGCGCCCAAGGATCCGGTCATTTTCATCAAGCCGAACACCTCGATCATCGGTCCAGGTGCTCCCATCGTTCTGCCGCCGACCTCGACCGAGGTGCATTACGAGGGTGAGCTCGCTGTTGTTATCGGTCGTCCCTGCAAGGACGTACCGGCGGCGAAGGCACTCGATGTCATCCTCGGTTACACCGTCGCCAACGATGTGTCGGCGCGGGATCACCAGCGCCAGGACGGCCAGTGGACCAGAGCGAAAGGACATGACACGTTCTGCCCGCTCGGCCCGTGGATCGAGACCTCGCTCGATGCTTCCGACGTCGAGATCACGACAGAGGTCGATGGTGAGGTGAAGCAGCGCAGCCGCACATCTCTACTGCTGCACGACATCCCGGAGATCATCGAGTGGGTATCGAAAATCATGACATTGCTGCCGGGGGACGTGATTTTGACCGGCACACCAGAGGGCGTCGGTCCGATCACGGCGGGGCAGTCCGTGTCGATCACCGTCGAGGGCATAGGCACTCTCACCAATCCCGTTGCAGCGAAAAACTAGTAAACGACAATCAGAGCCGTAATCACCCGTCGAACGTGAAAGAGCTATGACCTCCAACGAAGTACGCGTCCGATTCTGCCCCTCACCGACGGGCACCCCGCACGTCGGGTTGATCCGAACGGCACTGTTCAATTGGGCGTTCGCCCGACACC
>JBBSSG010000227.1:0-5154 GCA_038242295.1 Mycobacteriales bacterium
AGCACACGAACTCGACGTCACGTTCGAGCTCGTGGACATCGCCGACTACGCGCTGTCACACCTCGATGAGCCAATTCCGGCCATCATGGGCCGTTACGCACATGCTCACACGATGGCGTGGGCCAAGACCATCGCCAGCTTCGATGGCTTCGTCTTCGTCACCCCGGAGTACAACCACTCCACCTCCGGTGCTCTGAAGAACGCGATCGACTTCCTGTTCGCAGAATGGAACGACAAGGCATGCGGGTTCGTCAGCTACGGCGTACAGGGTGGCCAGCGAGCCGCGGAACAACTACGGCTGATCGCTGGAGAGCTGAAGTTGGCGGACGTACGCAGCCAGGTTGCCTTGACCCTTGGGGTTGATACCGACGACAGCGGAGTCATCGCAGAGGGCCGCCAGCTGCAGGCATTCGACACGATGCTCAACGAGCTAGCCGGTTGGGCACGAGCACTGCGCAGCCTGCGCGAGACGAGGGACGAACGATGAAGGCCGTCGTCCTCCGCGAGTTCGGAGGCCCTGAGCAACTCCAACTCCAGCTCGTCGCAGATCCCACGCCGGGACCTGGTCAAGTGCGGATCGCTGTGGCCGCAACCGGCGTGCATCTCCTCGAGACATGGTTCAGACGTGGTCGCGCTGTCGGTCCGCACCCGGTGCCTGAGCTGCCGGTCACGCTGGGTAACGAAGTGGCCGGCATCGTCGACGCTGTTGGGCCCGACCTTGACCCGAATGAATGGATCGGGCATCGAGTCGCAGCCAGCCCTCTCGCCTCTGGCGGCTACGCCGAGTTCGTCATCGCTGACCGCACGAGCGTGCACCTCGTGCCTGCCGAGCTCTCGAATGAGAGCGCGGTCTCGATGCTGGCGACCGGAGCCACAGCCCTGGCCATCATCGAACTTGCAGCAATCACTGCCTCCGACACGGTCTTGATCACAGCGGCTGCCGGTGGCATCGGCACCCTGCTGGTCCAACACGCACACCGTGTCGGGGCGACCGTCGTCGGTGCCGCCAGCACATCAGCCAAGCGCACAGTCATCCTGCGTGCGGGAGCCGACGAGGCGGTCGACTACACCGCCGAAGTGTGGGCGAACGACGTCGGACCACGAGTCAACATCGTGCTCGATGGCGTCGCCGGGCAGGTCGCCGAGGAGCTCTATCCGACCCTCCAGCAGGGGACGCGGGTCATTTCGTTCGGTGCGGCCGCGAACACGGGCGACGTGACGCCCATGGCTACTCCCTCAGGTGTCACGTTCCAGTCGCTCTTCGACTCGCCCGTGATGGCTCTATTCGCAGATCCGACTGGACACCACAGACTTCAAGCCGCTGCCCTGCAGGCAGCCGCTTCGGGCCACTTCCAGCCGGAGACCACGACATACCCACTCGCTGAGGCGGCCGCAGCACACGCCCAGCTCGAGGCCAGGAGAACTACAGGCAAAGTCCTGCTCATCCCCGGCCCGTGATCGTCACCGACGGGCGGTCCGATTTCGCCTGACGTCGCGAGATTACGAAGAAAGTCGGTGATCTGCTGTTGGCGTATCCAGGTAAAACCGCTGTTCGATCTCTTCATCGACTTGAGCGATCTCGCTAGCGGCATTAAACCTGCTGCAATGGAACCGGTTTCGGGATTCGTCAACAGTTCATCGACGGTGAGGCTGAGGACGCAGTTCGGCAACGTCCGCCGCTGTGGCGCTCGTCCTCCGATCCGCATTCTCGGCAGTCGATGTTCAGGGTGACGCTGGAGCAGCCGCGGCAGAACGCTTTGCCGGGGAAGAATTCCGGCGTGCCCACAGTCGGGTGCTGTCAAGTTGTTGAAAATGCCTGATCTGGGATGATCTGCAGGTGTCGTCTACGTACAAGGGGTTCCGGTTTCCGCGGGAGATCATCTCCCACTGCGTATGGCTCTACCACCGGTTCACGCTTTCGTTCCGCGAGATCGAACTACTGATGGCCGAGCGTGGGATCGAAGTGACGTACGAGACGATCCGCACCTGGTGCGCGAGGTTCGGGACCGAATACTCCCGCAGGTTGCGCCGACGGCAACCACAGGCCGGGGACAAGTGGCACTTGGATGAAGTGTTCGTCAAGATCGGTGGCGTCCAGAAATACTTGTGGCGGGCAGTCGATCAGCACGGGAATGTTCTCGACATCCTCATTCAATCGAAGCGGGACGGTAAGGCCGCGACCAGGTTTTTCAAGAAACTTCTGAAGAAACAAGGCCGTCGGCCGCGGGTGCTGATCACCGACAAGCTTCCCAGCTACCAGGTCGCGCACCGCACCATCATGTCGACAACTGAGCACCGGAAAAACAAATACTTGAACAATCGGTGCGAAAACTCCCACCAACCCACCCGGCAGCGAGAACGCGCGATGAAAGGGTTCCGCACTGTCGGCGCTGCCCAACGGTTTCTGGCGTCGTTCAGTCGTATCTCTCTGCACTTCCGACCGCCCCGTCATCGGATGACCGCCACCGATCACCGCACCGAGCTGGCCGCCCGATTCCAAGTGTGGGATCGGGTCACCGAACTGACTCTCGCTGCTTGACCGACCGCTCTAAGTGATGCCCTGCTGCACCCGAAAACAGTTGCACACCAAACAACTTGACAGCACCGTCGGCGGGCTCGTCGTGTCCGGTTCGGTCGTTCTGTACGCACTTCTCGCTCGTGAGAGTTATGTCTGGATGGCCGCCGCCACGGTCATCATGACCGCAGGTATGCGGGTCGTCATGATTTCGTCGGCCATCGCGGTGATGCGGACGTTGCCGCGCGAAAAGACGTCGACAGGTGCAGCATTGAGCGATACGAGCCAAGAGTTGGGCAACAGCGTCGGCGTCGCCATCGCGGGCACAGCCCTGGCCATCGTTGTCGGCTCCCAACTCGGCCCCGAGCACGCAGATCAGTTCGTGCGAGCGGAGACGGGCTCGCTGCTGATGGTGGCCGCGATCGCGACATCGCTGTCGCTGCTGGCGTACCGAGTCCTGCGCCCGAGTCCCTCGAAGGTCAGATGACGGGAACTCAGCAGGTCGAGTTGCTGCTCAAGAGTGAGTGCTGGCTTCATGTCCACCTAAGCAAAACGGCAAAAAAAGGCCCGCCGGTTTGAGGAAGCTTTCGCTCTAGCCTTGGCGGGGAGTGTTGACTTAACAACTAACCCACTCCCACAGAGCCGTCAACCGTGCGATCAACAGGGAGATGAGTGGTGGATTTTCTTCGGCTTGCTACTGCTTTGACGGTGACGACCCCGGCACGGCTCGGTCTTTTATTAAATATGATTTTCATTGCCGATAATTGATATTTCGTCGCGTCAACGGGCACAGGCCAAATTGATCGCGCTGGCCCTCGACGTAAGTGAGCCGGACGGGCTCCGTGGCAAGTGATGCGGACTTTGGGTTTGCGAGCCGAGAACGAATGCGTTTGACCAGAGCGGCGTCCCATCCCACGGCCTGTTTTTTGTCGCTGAGCTGCCGTCGCCCAGCCAGTACGTCGGCGCCGGCGTTGCCACCGTCGTGAGGTTGGAACGTCGTCTCGTATCCGGTTGCTGCAGTCATCTGCGGCATCGGACACGTCTCCGATGGCCGGTACATCAACGCCGCCGATCATGGCTGCGGATCCGTACTCTCGACAGCGGTGCACGATCGGCACCGACGGTATGAGAGACCGGGAAGCAGATTCATGGCTGGCGATTTGCTGACAAGCTCGACAAAGCATACGAAGACAAGCCCCTCACCGAACTCGTCGACGCACCCGTCGACGCCCTGCAGGGTGTGAGCCCGGGCGACGCCGAGCATCTCGAGGCGGCGTTCAACATCAAGACCGTCGGGGACCTCGGACGCAACAAATACTTTCTGTGGGCGCCGGCAATCGCGAAGCTGGCCGAGTAAAAAAGCAGAGACCGCATGGTCGCCGGTCCTGACCGCAGTGGTCGGCGACCATGCCGCTGTTCGATCTCAGGCCGCGTGATGGATCGGTGCCGCATCGGCGGGCCAAGCGTCATGATGCTTTTGACGGTGCAGAGTTCGGCTGTGGGTCGGTGAGCGATCAGCAATGTCCGCCGGTGCGAATCGAAGCGCCCAGGCCCCGTGTGGATATCCACTGATGTCGGAGACCCACTGATGTCGGAGCCACCCGATACCGTTCGACACATGCGGGGCACGGCGGCGGGTTCGAACAGGTCGTATCGCTACGAGTGGGCGTTGTTCACCGACTGGTGCGCCGCCGCGGACCTGACCCCCCTACCCGCACCCCCGGTGACACTGGCCGAGTTTCTCGCCGACAACCCAGCCGGCGATCGGGTACAGATCCGCCGGATCTCGGCAATCAACCGCGCCCACCTCGACGCCGGCCACCCGCCTCCCGGACGAACCACCGCACTGCGCCTGGCCCTCGACGGTGGCCGAGCAGAGCGCCGACACCGCCGTGCCAGGCAGCTGGCCGCTGCTGCAGGCGGCCTGCCGACTGAAGGCTCGACCGAGGCGTTGTTCGGACGCCGCGACGCGGTTCTGCTGATGCTCGCGGCCGCAGGGCTTTCCTATCGCGCGATCGCGGCCTTGGACCGTACCGACCTCACTGTCGGTGCAGCGGGCAGTGTGTGGATCGGCGGCACTCATCGACTCCGGCTGACCGCCGACGATCCTGCAGGGTTCCGGCCGGGCGAGGTGTGGCCTAGGTGGGACACGGTGTTGCAGTTCGCCGACCGGTACCCCTCGACCACGCTGATGCTCGATCACCTGCGCGGCAACACTTTTCCGGACATGATCGGGTGGCCGCAGCGGCCGTGCCCGGTGGCGGCGCCGATCGACCGGTGGGGCCACATGCCGCTCCCCGCCGATGCGATGAGCGCGGCCGCTATCGCCGACATCGTCGACGCACACCTGACGGGATTGCCGCCGCGCCGCGGTTCCGTTCCACAGAGACACCGAGAACGCTCTGGTTCCACGAACGACGCCGCACAATCTGTGCCGGAGCATGATTCGGCCGAACTCGACACCGATTACTACGAGACCGGCATTCGGGCGCGCCGCACCGCGCACACGCTGTTGACTGAGGTCCCTGAGCTGTACGACGACGTCGAGGACCGCATCGACGCACTGCTCGCCCGCACGCTCGACCTGCTCGAACAACACACGAACGCCACCGATCGGCACGAGTGACGCCGAAAGCAAT
>JBBSSG010000228.1:0-5092 GCA_038242295.1 Mycobacteriales bacterium
CTCGGCGTTGAGTTCGTTGACGGCCCTGATCAGGCGTACTGCCGCCTCGCCTCGGTTGACTACTGCTATCCGCTTGAACAACGTGTCTCTCTTCGTCTCGTTGGAGCTCGTTCTGTGCTCGTTGGCGCGCGTGAAGACTCCTGGTCGGGGCCGTCATCAGATCTTCGGCCCCGCTGGAGGCGACATCAAGACCGCGGCGCGAGGCCTCCGACTCGACAGCTACCCACACTCGTCACCGTGTCGGTGTCGAGGAGAGAGCCGAATGTGGTCACATCTTAACGGCTCACAGGTGGTTTTCCATGTCAACGGCTTGAGTCGCAAGTGTGATCGATCTCGCTTTATTCAAACATCAACTACGACAATGTTTTTCACCGAAGATTGTTGAAGCAGCTAAAAAACGTCACAGAAGCATTGACAGGATACTGGTGAGTAGCGTTGCAGTAATTGACTTTTCACGCATGTGCTGTCGTTTTTGACCGGCTGACGCGTTACCGGCGAGTATTTCTTGCCGCGGATCTCGACTGCCGTATCGGTAGCAAAGCAAACGGTGTGAATCTTGCATGCGAGTGTCGGTCTGGGTGACCTCCCTGTCGGCCCACACCTAGCGCTAGTTTGCTGTGATGTGCACCTGTTCGAGTTGCATTCTATTGTTATTCGCCACAGTGAAAGCGGCCGCGGGTTCGGAGACCGCGGCCACCACTGGACGTGGCGACTATTCTTTCTTCTGTGTGCAAACACGCGCCCTGTTCGAGGATGGCCGTACGAGGATTCTGAGGTTCAACTAGTGTCGACTGCATCTGTTCCAGATCGCGAGCGAGACAGCGATCCTGCTCCGGCGAATGTGGAAGGGCGTGTCCTACGCCTACTGCATTTTCTGCGAGAGATCGTCACGGCCCGCACGGCCCCGGTGCTGCGGTCCGAAGACCATCTGCGGGTTCAGTGGATCGACCAGGATTCCGGTGCCGCCAGTCTCGACAGGGGTGCCCGCGCAGGACAGGTCCTCTTCCGGGCTGGACGAGTCGAGGTCGTAGAGCCGCCAGAGTTGCCTGCAGTTCTTCTCGGCCTGGTGGACGAGGCTGCGATAGCCGACAGTGGGGATCTCTCGATCGAGCTGATCGAGTCGCCGTACCCAGCGGCGGCATCGGACGATGTGGATTCCAATGCTGACTTCGACGTCCGTAGGGCCTACGAGATTCGAACAGCTTTCGCCGAGTACACGACGAAGTGGCGTGAATGGGCAGACAAAGACCGGATGCGGCGACCGCAAGCGCTGCTGTATCAATCGCTGCAACTGATGATGCAGGAGCTGTCTTCGAGGCCGGAATCGGTCGAAGTCGTGGTTGCGTCGGGGCTGCTCGGCCTGGCCGCCGACAAGTCGGCCGCGGAGGTGCACACTCACATTCTTACCCAGAATGCGGCGATCGAGCGTGACATCCGAACCGGAGATCTGCTGGTCAAGTTGAGCCCGAGCGGTCAGCCGCGTCTCGAAGACACTCAGCTTCTCACCGGCCGAGCAGCGTTCGACTCCTCGCGTTCGGTAACCCTGCACCACTTACTCGCCGAGAGGATTCTCTCCCCGCTCGATCCCGAAGTGACCTCGCTTCTCGCGGAGTGGGCTCAGCTGGCCCTGGGACAGAGCGTCACTGCCGAAGATGTCTTGGATCGGCCGACGACGTCTCGAACGTCAGAGGATGTGGAGTTGGCGCTCGCGCCCGCACTGGTGTTGCGCAAACGCGATGCGTTCGCACTCCTGGACTACTACGAGCACATGATTGCTGATCTCGAGAGACCTGGTTCGACGATTCCGCTCGGGTTGGCCCAGCTGGTCGAGCCGATCGAGCCTGCCGACCGCATCGCCTGGCTTGCTCGTAGCGGTGCCGCCGACGCGGTTGATCTGGCCCACGACCCAATGTTTCCGCTGCCGGCCAACGCCGAGCAGTCGCAGATCATCCAACGCCTTGGCCGCGACAGCGGAGTTGTCGTCGAGGGGCCACCGGGGACCGGAAAGACGCACACCATAGCCAACCTCGTGTCGGCGCTGCTCGCACGCGGACAACGAGTGCTTGTGACAAGTGAGAAATCACAGGCGTTGCGAGTGCTGCGAGAGAGACTGCCTCCCGAATTGCAGGAGCTGTGTGTTTCGATCACCGACCTCTCGCGCGGCGGATCCGAAGAATTGGGTCGCAGTGTTGCCAGGATCGCGAACCGGAAAGCAACCTACAACGACGTCGACGAGCAGGAGAAGATCGAGTCGCTCACGGCCAGGCGTGCAGAAGCGATAGCGCGACGCGAGGCGCTGCTGGATGCAGTGGAGGAGCTACGGTCTTCGGAAACTGTTGTCCACCAGTACATTGCCGATGGCTTCGAAGGAACCGCAGCGGCTACCGTGCGAAAGGTGGTTGTGTCGGAAGAAGCGCACCAGTGGCTCCCCGGCCCGTTGTTCACCGATCGCCCACCACTGAGCGGTACAGAGGTCGATCGCCTACGAAAGCTGATTGCGACTGCTCCAGACGGGCGCGAGGCACGTTCTGTGCAGTCGCTGCCCCCATTGGTCGACATGCTCCCCAACTCTGCCGAGCTGCGGCTGCTGTGCCAACGAGCAAGTGCAGCCGTGACCACCGCGTCCGAGCAATCCTCCCAACTCGTCACGTTTCTCGGCGGCGTCGATCCCGCTGCAGCGTTCGATATACGAAAACTGTGCGAGGAACTCGACGCCCGAGTGCGTGAAGTTCAAGAACTGGATGTCGTCTTTCGTCGCTTGGCCGACTCGGTGCTGTCAGGGGAAGCGGCGCACCTCTGGTCACGAGTGAGCGGGCTCATCTCGACGGTAGACATTGCGGCACAGTCGGATCGATTCGTCGGTGCCCACGATGCCCAGTGCACACCAGTGTCCAACGCGGTGTTGCAGGCGATGGAATCGTTTGCGCTGGCACTCGAATCGGGGATCGAATGGAAGGCTCGATTCCGAAAGTCCGATCAGCAGCGGGATGTCGAAGATCTGGGTGTCGTTGCGACGCTTGACGGGGTGCCCGCTACGACCGCGCTGGCCGCTCGGTTGGTAACCGAGCACCTTCGCGCACTCGATGTCGTCAATACTGCCGCAGTGCTCCTCGGCGATTTGCGAATCACAGTCTCCACGGAAGGGTCTCGCTCCAAGCAGGTGAACGATCTTCAGCTCGTGGCCAGTAAATTGGTTCGTGTCGCGGGTGTCTTGCGTGCACGCGATGCACTGGTGGAGCGCTTGTACGCGGTGTCGCCGTCTGCGCCATGGATTCGAAGCCTCGACGACGCCGCGGAATTCGCGGGTGCTGCAGGCGCGATCGCAACCAGGATCGACGCGGATGTTGCGCGGGCTGAACTCGACGGCATTCTCTACTCGGTTGCCTCGCAAATCGATGCCGGCCCGTCGCCCGAAGGCACGGCGCTCGTGACCGCGCTGAGCCTGGCCGATGCAGATGGTGTGGCGGAGGCGTCGGGGCAGTACAGCGCGGCGTGCAAGGAACAGCACGATCAGCGCAACCAGGACACTTTGGCCACTCGCTTGTCCGACGCCGCACCCGCCCTCTACGAGCTCGTCGTCGACACCGCCGGAGACCCGGATTGGGACGAGCTCAGCTGGCAGATGTCCAAGGCGTGGGCGTGGAGACGGGCGCGTGAATGGGTCGTCGACCAGCATCGAGAGGGGCTCGATCGTCGGCTCGATACGGACTTGAACGCAGCCGAGGACGATGTCGCGTACCTCACGGCAAAGCTTGCAGCTGCCATGGCCTGGCGTGATTGTCTCGAACGTATGACAGCAGTGGAGGTTCGTGCGCTGCAAACATATCGGGAACATATTTCAGCGATCGGTTCCGGTGCGGGTAAATACGCGGAAACCTATCGCAGCGCTGCTCGATCGGCGATGCGCGACGCCCAGAGTGCAGTGCCCGCGTGGGTGATGCCGCTACAGCAAGTTCTTGCCTCGGTGCCGCCAGTGGCCAATAGCTTCGACGTCGTCATTGTCGACGAGGCGAGCCAAGCCGATATCACCAGTCTCTTCCTGCTGTATCTCGCTCCCCGTGTCATCGTCGTCGGTGACGACAGGCAATGTGCCCCGGTCGATGTTCCGCAGACCGGAACATTGGAGGACGTGTTCACCAGGCTCGACATCTACCTCCCTGATCTACCGGAACACGTCCGCGCGACCTTGACTCCGCGATCGAGCCTGTTCTCCATGCTCCGTACACGTTTCGGTCAAGTCGTCCGGTTGCGTGAGCATTTCCGGTCGATGCCGGAGATCATCAACTGGTCCAGCCAACAGTTCTACGGTGACTCGCCACTGGTCCCGGTGCGCCAGTTCGGTGCAGATCGCCTGCCGCCGCTCCTGGCGACGTTCGTGCCCGACGCCACGGTCGTCGGGAAAGGCTCGTCGTTGGTCAACCGCGTCGAAGCGCTCGCCATCGTCGAGCAGATCGTCACATGCCTCGCCGATCCTCGATACGAGGACAAGACATTCGGTGTTGTTGTGCTGCAGGGCACTTCGCAGGTGGACGAGATTCGAAACGAGCTCATCAAACGTATCGGCATCGATCAGTGGGAAGATCGAAGATTGCGCGTGGGAACACCGCCGGACTTCCAGGGCGACGAGCGAAGTGTCATTTTCCTCTCGATGGTCGTCGCTCCCGACCAGTCGTTTCTGGCTCTCACTGCAAACCAGTACAAGCGACGCTTCAACGTAGCTGCGTCCCGTGCTCAGGATCAGTTGTGGCTTTTCCACTCCGTCACTGTGGATCGGCTGAAGCGTGCGGACTTGCGAAATTCGTTGCTCAGTTACATGACCTCGATCTCGCCTGCTCCCGCAGATCCGATGCCGGTCGGAGTGACGCATGAGCACCGACACGAGATGTTCGCGTCGCTTTTCCAGCAGCAGATCTTCATCGAACTTCGCTCTCGCGGCTATCACGTCAACCCAGGCGTCGAAGTCAACAATCGCAGGATCGATCTTGTCGTGACCGGTCAGGCGTCGCGGTTGGCTGTCGAATGCGACGGCGATACCGTCTTGTCCAGTCCCGAGCGTCGGCTCGCGGACATCAAGCGAGAGCAGGAACTCAAG
>JBBSSG010000229.1:0-5048 GCA_038242295.1 Mycobacteriales bacterium
CCCGGTAGGAGAGCGTGGCGCGTGCGCCGGGGCCGCGAAGCAGAAAGTAGTTGTCGCCGTTGATGACCGCGGTGGGCGTCGTCGCCCGTATGTCGTCGAGTGAGGTGTTGCCTTCCCAGATGGCGAACCAGCAATCGTCTGGCGTGCTGGTGTGTTCGGCGAGAACCTGTACCACCCGCGTAAGCTGGCTCGTCCAGTCGAGGACAGGTGCGGCGCCGGTCGGGGGATTCGACTGGAGGAAACCACGTTCGCCCTTCGCTTCGATTGCGTGCAGTTCCATCTCGGCGTGGGCGATTGCCCCGGTGTGGCGTGCGATGTCGGACCATCGAACCAGGCTCTCGTTGCCGTTCTGATCGGATGCGAGCACCGGGTACAAGATTCGGGCGTAGGCGTCGAACGTGGCGGGAACGAGGGACCCGACTGTAGTGGTGGGTGCGAATTTCAGGTTGTCGGCAACCCAGCGGCTCTCCGAGACGTCCTGCTGAAGATCGTTGTCCGTCCACTCGTCTTCCACAGCGACAGTGTCTCAGAAGGAGTCGAGAGGTAGTCGTCTTCAGCCCAAGTGCATTTGGCGTGTCCCCGGTGAACCAGGTACACGCCAGAACGTTCTCGACCGCCAGCGTTGGTCCACCCGGGAGCAGCTACGTCTGGCGATCCTGACCTGGATCGACCGGACCTACTACCGCAAGCGTCGCCAATGAGGCCTCGGCAAACTCACGCCAGTGGAGGTTGAGACAATCAATCAGAGCGCAAACGCGGCCTAAATCACTCAAACCTACGAGTCACGAGAGTGCCGCATCCAGAGTTGTAGAGGGCAACGTCGTCATCCTCGACTGCAATTATCTGCCAAGGCGTTTCGTAGCTTCCGTTCGCTATTCGGTTCGGGGCAGTGTTCACGGTCCCGAGACCCGGACCCAGTCGCACTTCGACTGCACGCCGCCAGCATCGACACCGTGGGAAACGGAACCGTGTACCGGCCCGGTGGGATATCCACTCCGACAACGTGAACGCCATCACCCGTGATGGTAAGGGGAGTCGGTATTGCGATGACGGAGCCTTCACCTGCGATTGCAAAGTCCAATGCGTAATCATCCGACTCCCCGCATCCGCCCGCGGTGGCAATCGCAAAGGCAGCAAAGATTGCAGTAACCGCCGCCTTGCCCCGACCTTCACACGGCCGATATTGAAGGAGAAGCGGCAGAGCGTGGCGACTCATACACACCCCTGACGATTCACGACCGAAAAAGTCGCGGCAGACGCGTCCACCTGCTGCAGCAACGCACGCGTGGACGCGGAGAGCGCGGTGAGGGTCGGTAGCGGCGGGGCCGCCGAGCGCACAGCCGTCGGGTCTTCAGATGCGTCCGTCTCCCGTCGCCTTGTCCGAGTGGATCCAACCAATGGTCGAGCAGCATCGAATCTACGAAGTCGCGGACGACGGGCTGGGTTCTCTCAGTGAGTCGACGTCCAGGAATGTCAGTACGTCCCTCCGGGTCTAGAGGTACTCACTTCGAACCCATCGATGGTCAGGTGTCTCCTCGCATGCTCGGCTGGGGGAGTGATTGTCGGTTCCTTGCTCAGTCTGCGCGGTCGTGTGCGGCTCGGTCTAGCAGACCTGTGACGTCCAATTCCATCGGCCACTGCATGACGGGCCAGTCGACTTTAAAGGTCTTGATGCCTCCCCGGGCGGTCACAGCGATTCGACCTCGCGAATCGATCGTGATCGAGGGCCGCGTCGTGCGCACCGGCACACTGGTCAGCGGGAGAAATGTGCGTCCGCTGTAGATGGTGAGAAGCCAGAATTGTTCGGTGCGGTCGTAGGTCACCGGTCCTGGTAGCGGCCACCAGCCAGCCGGACCGGTGCCGTCCGGTGGATGGGCGATCGTCCATGCATAATCGCCGACCTGGCCTCCGAAGAAGTGACGGCCTGTTGGCCATGTCGTGCGGTCGGGCCGAAGGCTGAGGTCTGCTTGGACAACACCGATGTCGGGAACCTGAACCAAGCGCAGAGGGTTTCCAGCCAGGAAGGGCTCACCGCGTCGGCGGCGATCTAGGGGCTCGGGGATCGGTCTAGAGGTCGACTGACCGTCGAGCATTACCCGCACGAGCTGCTTGCGCTGTCCGCGCGCTCCCACGACGGCCACGAAGTAGTCGTCGACTACAGCGACAGAGTTCACATAGCCGTCGACGGCTGGGACATCGATCGGGTCGGAACCGGGGCGGTACAGCCGCCAGGTCGCGTCGCCGGCGGAGGTCAGCAGGGTTTCGTCGTTGACCGTGGCGGTGTAGGTGGGGCGTTCGTCGACCTGAACAGGTTTGTTGCCGGGCGAC
Organism: Mycobacteriales bacterium; assembly: GCA_038242295.1. Lineage (GTDB taxonomy): Bacteria > Actinomycetota > Actinomycetes > Mycobacteriales > Mycobacteriaceae > Rhodococcoides. The sequence goes on from JBBSSG010000229.1 coordinate 2,329, forward strand.
AGCCAATAAGTGCCGTCAGCTCCCGTGACCCAGCATCCTGACGGCGTCGCCCGGACATAGCGTCTGTCGCCGATCGCGCCTGGCAACAGGTATTCGTTCACCCGCTGGTGGGCGTCGACGCTGACCACCAGTGGGAGGGAGTCGTCGATCGTCCACAGCACGTCGCCGGCGGCCGAGACGTCACTCGGCTCGATGCTGGGGCGAGCGGGGATGGGCGGGACATCGTCGAGATCGAGGTCGATGAGCACCGAAGTCTCGCCGTCGACGTACTCCGCATGGTCCTCGAGCATGCGGTGATCGAAGAAGCGAGGCGCCGCCTCGACGTCGCGTGTTCTGCGGGAGCCGGGTTCGGCGGCGATTGTTCCATCGGGCCCGCGGCGGAAGCGGTGGCCGATCATCTGGACGCGGGTCACTCGGCCGCGGAAGCGGCCACCGGGATCACCCGAGTAAACGCCCAGGAAGCGGCCGGTCAACTCGATGTCACCGGTGCGGGGACGGAGGCCGCGCCAGGTAGCAGTCCACCCGTCACCGCGGAGAAGGCCGTTCCACTGCCATCGGCGGGGAGAGTCGGGGCCCGTGTACTGCCGAATAGGCTTCTTCGTCGTCGATTCGAGCTGCGCTCGGATGCTAACGACTTCGGTTGACGCGGAGGGGGTTTCGGCGAACGTGAGCGGCCCGGTCAAAATATCACCCACCCGGGGCGGGGCGATCTCACCATCGCCGATCACGTACCCGTCGATGTGCACGACCAGCGTGCGACGCTCAGTCATGCGCCTTTCGATGAAGTCATGAGCCGAGGCTACCTCGCGCCGCGTCGAACGGCACACCCAGCGACCGGGACAAATCTGCCGGCCTGACGCGTTCGACTTCTGGCATATACGAACTGATGCAACCCAGCCAACAGCAGCGCGGCCGCAAGCGCGATCGGGTATCCGGCCAGAGCCGCTGCAATATTGGGTGCCCGCCCGAACGCCCCGATAGCGGACAAGAACCCGACGACAATTACAAGGAGGAACAACCCTGCCACTGCCCACGACACCAACGGGCGCGTCCAAATTGCTGCTACCAAACACAGCGCCACCGGCAACCCCAGCATCACCAACAGCGGGACCTGGAAGTAGTCCCACAACGATTGCTGCAAACAGTCTGCAGCGGTCGGGATGTGCTCCGTCAGCTGGCCAATCTCGCAATTGGTAATTTGATACATCGGCCATGCCGCAACGGAAGAGCCCAGTCCAACGACTCCGATAGCGAGCACAACCCAGGCGACCCTAAACAGAACCATCAGCTGATCCTGCCAGGCGAGGTCACCAGTCGTGACCCCTGACACCCGAACCGCTGACGCCGTCTTACGAAACCGAGATGTCGTGATGACAGCCGCGAACGTGCTCTCGTCGTCTGCCCAGCGCGACCACCTCTGTTGAGCTACATGCACACCGGAGACCATCGCGCGAGACCGCAGAGGACAAATGGCACCACTGTGACAGCAGCCGCTGCCTGGGGCTCGTCTTATGCTGCTAGTTATGGATCGACACCTGCACGGACTGCGCGAAGACTACTTTCCAGCCGGTGCCGTTGCTGACCGGGTCTACTCTTCATCGGCCCGTCGATTCACGTCCAGGCACCGGTTACTGTTGGAACACTACGGTGAGCTCTCGTCGACGTGGGCGGAGTCCACTTTAGCTGCATGCTTGCAACGCCTGTCAACGAGCTCGTTATCTGAAGCGTGGGGTGTCGGCGTTGTCGACGCGTGGACAGACGGCCCGGATGCGTTCTGCGTCGTGTACCGGTACATGACCGTCGCAAAAACTTTGGGAATTCGAATGACAAGGTCAGGGCCGCATCCTGCTGCGGAGACGGCAGATGCTGAGCGCTTCGGTCGAGAAGTGGCCGATTTCGATATCGGAGAACCGCTGGGGACCGTCGCGAAGAGCCTGCGGCTCGACGGGAACGGAATTGACTGGTGGGGATACCTCGACGCCAAGACACCAGTGAAACCGACTTGATTCGTTTGACGGTGACTGATTCTCTTCGGGTGGGATCACCGGCGGATGTGCAGTATTCGAGAGGTGCGGTATTTGCTGCGCGGGCGCTGTCACGGGGTTCCTTCGTGCAAGATGAGTGCCATGGACACGTCTACGACCGAAGTGGTGAGGCAGAAGCGCCCGCCCGGCAGGGTGCTGGCAGGCTTCACTCTGGTGTTGTGCGCGGCAGCGGTGTTCGGGTGGATGAACTTGTGGCCAGGGTTAGGGCCAATACCGTTCAGTTAGCGTTGAATGATGGCGCATTGGGGTGATGTGGTGGGTTGTGGATGGTGTTGGTGGCGGGAGCGTTTGGCTGCCCATTTGATGACTTTGCGTTTGACTACGCGGGGGTTCGCTCGTAGGCGACGTGCGGGATTGAATCGGTGTTGCAATTTCTCGATGGCGTGGTTCCACATCCGGGTGACCGCTTTATGGTTGTGAGGGGGAAAAAGAGCTGTGCGAGAGCGATCTTCGCGTGATTCGCAGCGCGGCGACGAATGAGACTCGGTCGGGGTCGTGGCCGCCTGCTCGCGCGGCGTCGACCATCAATGTTCGGATGGCGTAGTGGCAGCACAGGTGCCCCCAGATTTCTTGGACTACCAGTGGTGGGGATTTCGATCGCAGGACCGCTCGGGGTCCACGCTGATGGGTTTTCAGTTCGTCGAAGGTGTTCTCGATTTCCCAGCGCTGAGCGTA
>JBBSSG010000230.1:0-5043 GCA_038242295.1 Mycobacteriales bacterium
CCCACCACACCCGATCAGGTGACGCTTATCTTATGCTGAGGTTTCCGTAGCTTCCGTCGACGAAGGTAGTTCGCTGCACATGACTGATCAGACTCGTCCACTCCGCGTTGCCATTGTCGGCGCGGGCCCGGCCGGCATCTACGCCGCAGACGCGCTCATGAAGTCCGACACAGACGTGAGTATCGACCTCTTCGAGCGCATGCCCGCCCCTTTCGGACTCATCCGTTACGGCGTGGCCCCCGACCACCCCCGCATCAAGGGCATCATCACCGCTCTCCACAAAGTCCTCGACAAACCACAGGTCCGTCTCCTGGGTAACATCGAATACGGCACCGACATTCAACTCGACGACCTTCGTCGCTTTTACGACGCGGTCATTTTCTCCACGGGCGCCAACGCCGACCGTCCGCTCAAGATCCCCGGCATCGACTTGGACGGCTCGTACGGCGCCGCCGACTTCGTCTCCTGGTACGACGGCCACCCCGATGTCCCCCGCACGTGGCCACTGGATGCAGTAAAAGTAGCCGTGCTCGGAGTCGGCAACGTCGCCCTCGATGTCGCGCGAGTGTTGGCCAAGACCGGCGACGAACTTCTCTCTACCGAGATCCCCGCCAACGTCTACGAGGGCCTCAAGAACAACAAGGCGGTCGAGATTCACGTCTTCGGACGCCGTGGACCCGCGCAGGCGAAGTTCACCCCTCTCGAACTCCGCGAACTCGACCACTCACCGAACGTCGAGGTCATCGTCGCTCCCGAAGACATCGACTACGACGAGGGCTCCGAGGCAGCGCGCCGCGGATCCAAGCAGGTCGACATGGTCGCAAATACCCTTCAGGACTGGGCTATCCGCGACGTCGGTAACCGCCCGCACAAGCTGTTCCTGCACTTCTTCGAGTCGCCCACCGAAATCCTCGGCGAGGACGGCAAGGTCGTCGGTCTGCGCACCGAGCGCACCGAACTCGACGGCACCGGCAATGTCCGCGGCACCGGAAAATACAACGATTGGGATGTCACAGCGGTCTACCGCGCAGTTGGCTACCTCTCCAAGAACATCGTCCAGCTGCCTTTCGACGAGCAAGCCGGCACCATCCCCAACGAGGCAGGCCGCGTACACGATCACGGCGTACCTGTGGCTAGCACCTACGTCACCGGCTGGATCAAACGCGGACCCGTCGGCCTCATCGGCCACACCAAGGGTGACGCCAACGAAACCGTCGCCAATCTCCTTGAAGACGCACCGAACTTCGCCGGCGCCACCGACCCCGAACTCGACGCGGTCACCGCATTTCTGGAAAGCAAGAAAGTCCCATTCACCACCTGGGATGGCTGGTACCGCCTGGACGCCTACGAACGCGGACTCGGCGAACCCGAAGGCCGCGAGCGCGTCAAGGTAGTCGAGCGCGCGGACATGCTCAAAGCATCCGAGCCTGACAAGGCCTGAGCAACTTCGCCGGAAGGTGAGTGCGGATACATGACCAACCTTGGATTCGCACTCACCTTCCGTCGCGCTTATACCCGCACTGCCAGCAGCTTTCCTTCTTTTTCCACCTTGCGCTGATGCTCGTTGAAGTCGGGCGCAGCGCACACGAACAGCGTCCGGCCATCGCCGCCGCCGAGACCGCACGCAAACACACCGGTGTTGAATTCGAGCTGATCGACGATGCCCTTGCCCGGCACCACGTGCACGATTCTTTGCCCCAACGCGTCTGCAATCCATAGCGATCCGTCGGTGTCGATGCAGCACCCGTCGGGCGCGACTGACAGTTGTCCCAGGGCCTTGGTCATGTCGCTCATATCGGGTAGTTCCGCAAACTTCACCCAGTCCCGACGCTCCCCCAGCCCTCCGTCAGGGTGCACCGCGAACGCGCTCACGCGATTTCCGACGGTTTCGTCGACCAAGAGTTCACCGTCGGACGTCATTGCCATGCCGTTCGGGAAATAAAGGTCCGTCGCGACGACGTGCACGGAACCGTCCGGGTCGACCCTGTGCAGATCGGCGGTAGCGGGCGTCGCAAGGTTCATCAAATCGAAGCCGAAATTGCCCACATAGGCGCGGCCACGGGCGTCGACGATCATGTCGTTGAGGTTGGCGTCGACGTGGGAGGACAGGTCGGCATGTACCACCAGCGACCCGTCTTCCTCGCGACGCAGGATCGTGTGGTCACGCATCGAGACGATCAACAATCGGCCGTCGGGGAGCCAGCCCAGGCCCGACGGCTGCTGCGGAACCTCTGCTTCGACACGCACATCGGAGCCATCGGCTTCGGCCGAGAGAACTTGATAGCTGTAGAAGTCCGAGACCCAGATCCGCCCTTCGTGCCAGCGCGGGCATTCGAAGTAGGTGTACCCCTCGAGAACAACTGTGACGTCAGGTTTCATGTACGCCATCCAAACACGGACCTGTCATGCTGTGAGGCGTGTTCGACGCTCATTTCCACATCATCGATCCTCGTTTCCCACTGGTGTCCAATTTTGGCTTCGTACCTGAGCCGTTCACGGTCGACGATTATTTGGCCAGGGTGGAGGGATTGGGGATCACAGGAGGTGCCGTCGTCAGCGCGTCGTTCCAAGGCACCGATCAGAGTTATCTCGTTGCCACGCTCGCGTCGCTGGGTCGCGGTTGGGTGGGCGTCACGCAACTGGCCGAGCACACTTCCGACGAGGAGCTCCTCGCCTTGGACAAGGCCGGCGTGCGTGCACTGCGACTCAATCTGCGGCGCGGGGCCACCGATGTCGAGCGGCTGACGATGCAGGCACGACGCGCATTCGACCTGGTCGGATGGCATGCCGAGCTGTACGTCGATGCGTCGATGTTGCTTTCCCTCGAACCGATTCTCGCCAAGCTGCCGGCAGTCGCGATCGATCATCTCGGCATGTCGTCGAAGGGTCTTCCGTATCTGCTCGATCTCGTCGATCGCGGTGTTCGCGTCAAGGCCGCTGGATTCAGCCGAGTCGATCTCGATGTGGTCGACACCATCGAAAAGATCCATGCGGTCAATCCATCGGCGTTGATGTTCGGCACCGATCTGCCCGGTACACGCGCCCCGAGGCAGTTCACCGAATCCGATCTCGATCTCGTCGCCGAAGCCGTCGGCGGCGACTTACCAGCGGTTCTCGACGGCAATGCTCGGGCTTGGTACCGCGTCACGTAAAGATGACGGCTGCGAGCCAGACTCCACTTGCGAGTAGCGCCCCGAGCAGCTCGACGAGAATCGACAGGCCGGCGGCTTTGGTGGCATGCACGGTGGACCTCCATGCTGCGGCATGGCTTCGGTGACGTGGAAGCTCCGCGGCGTACGTGCCGAGAACGAATCCGACGAAGAGCCCGACGACGGGGATGACGAAGAATCCGACTATCCCGACGAGGCCGCCGACGATCAGCGAACGTGACGGTATGCCTGCGTCTTTCATGCGTCGCCCCGGCCAGGTGTATTTGATTACGCCACTGACGACAAGAAGGGCCGTCGCGATTGCGAACGCAACCCAGGCTGCAGTTCCCCCGGTCACGAAGGCCCACACTGCAATTGCCCCGAAGATAAGGATCGTTCCCGGCAGTATCGGTACGACTACTCCGATGAGTCCGACAGCGATGACCAGCGCGACAAGAACTTCCCCGGAAGCATTCACCGGTACACAGTAATCATGCGACCGGGTGAACTTTCCCTGCGGCCTCGGTTGCTCTGGCGCGGGCGGTCGCCACATCAGCTGCTGTGGACACCGCAACACCCATGCGTCTGCGCACATAGCTTTCGGGCTTGCCGAACAACCGCAGGTCGGTCTCGGGCACTGCCAATGCGTCGGCGACGCCGTCGAACGAGATCCCTTCGGCGTCGATGCCTCCGTAGATCACCGCGGAGGCCCCCGGTGAGATCAGCGACGTGTCCACCGGCAGACCGAGAATCGCTCGCGCGTGCAGTTCGAACTCCGAAAACCTTTGCGTGCGAAGTGTTACCAGGCCGGTGTCGTGGGGCCGAGGGCTGACCTCGGAGAAGTAGACGTCGTCGCCTTTGACGAACAGTTCGACGCCGAACACTCCGCGTCCGCCGAGCGCCGCCGTGATCGCATCGGCGACATCTTTGGCGGCGACGAATGCAGCGTCGGACATCGGTTGTGGTTGCCAGGATTCGATGTAGTCGCCGGCCTGTTGGAGGTGCCCGATCGGTTCGCAGTAGTGCGTCCCCGAAGCGGACCGGATCGTGAGCAAAGTTATTTCGTAGTCGAAATCCACGAAGCCTTCGACGATGACCCGGCCCAGGTCGACGCGTCCGCCCTTCAGCGCGTATTCCCACGCCGCCGGGACGTCGCTGGGACCGCGCACGACCGACTGTCCTTTGCCCGACGACGACATGACCGGCTTGAGTACAGCGGGATAACCGATGGTCTCGAGGGCTGCCTCAGCTTCTTCGATGGAGTCTACGAATTCATACGGCGAGGTCGGCAGCCCCAACTCCTCGGCGGCGAGCCTGCGGATGCCCTCGCGATTCAACGTCAACTGAGTAGCGCGAGCCGTGGGAATTACGACCGTCCGTCCACGCTGCTCCACCTCGGCGAGCGCATCGGTCGCGATGGCTTCGATCTCGGGGATGACGAAATCCGGTTGCTGGGCGTCGATCAGTTCGAGCAACTGTTCGGGGTCACTCATATCGATGGTGAACGAGTGATGGGCTACCTGATGACCGGGTGCGTTGTCGTAGCGATCGACAGCGATGACCTCGATGCCGAGCCGCTGGAAGGCGATAATCACTTCCTTGCCGAGTTCACCCGCGCCGAGAAGCATCACCCGGGTGGCTCCTGGGGTGAGAGGCGTACCGATCCGTCTGGGTTCCATTGCTGCGCTCACCCGCTCATTATCCACACCCCAACCACTTGGACGTCCGAACATCAGTTAGCCTCGGTTGACTTTGTCGTCTTGATCGGAACGAGGAAACGTGTCGAGTAGTGGTGGACCGCTTACAGGGCTTCGCGTCGTAGAACTCGCAGGTATCGGACCCGGCCCGCACGCGGCCCTGCTGTTGGCCGATCTCGGCGCCGACGTCGTTCGAG
>JBBSSG010000231.1:0-4923 GCA_038242295.1 Mycobacteriales bacterium
CACCCGTACCGGGATACGAATCGGTAGGGTGAAGGTCCGAGCAGGTACTGCGAATACGTAAGGAGGTCGGCGACTATGGCTCAAGAGCAGACACGACGCTCTGGCGGTGGCGATGGCGACGACAAGGTCGGTGGCGAAGCCGGCGGTGGTCAGGAACGGCGTGAAAAGTTGGCGGAAGAGACCGACGACCTTCTCGACGAGATCGACGACGTGCTCGAGGAAAACGCAGAAGACTTCGTTCGTGCCTACGTCCAGAAGGGCGGCCAGTGACGGGGGATCGCTCGGCGAACCAATTCCACGACGATCTGCTCACCACGTTCGGCTCCCATCACTCCTCGTTTACCGATCACCTGCGCGACCACGCGCCGCATCTCCTACCTGAATCTCGAGCCGATTTCTCAGGGGCGAGCATCTCTGACATTGCACCGCACGGGACAACCATCGTGGCCGCGACGTATGCCGGGGGTGTGCTGATTGCCGGCGATCGTCGTGCGACACAAGGCAACTTGATCGCTAACAGGGACATGCAGAAGGTCTTTGTCACCGATGAATACTCGGCGGCGGGAATTGCAGGGACCGCCGGAATCGCCATCGAGTTGGTCCGACTTTTCGCGGTCGAACTCGAGCATTACGAGAAGATCGAGGGTGTGTCGCTGACCTTCGAGGGCAAGGGCAACAAACTGTCTTCGATGGTGCGAAGCAACCTTGGGGCCGCTATGCAAGGGCTCGCGGCTGTGCCACTTCTCGTGGGCTTCGATATCGACAGGAGTGATCCGGAGCGGGCTGGTCGGATCGTGTCGTACGACATAGTCGGCGGACGATACGAGGAGAAGTCCGGCTACCACGCGGTCGGATCCGGTTCGTTGTTCGCCAAGTCCGCGTTGAAGAAGCTTTACCGGCCAGGTCTCGATGAAGACGCGGCGCTACGGGCGGTTGTCGAGTCGTTGTACGATGCGGCAGACGACGATTCCGCCACGGGCGGCCCGGATGTGACTCGTGGCATCTACCCGACTGCGGTGACCATCACCAGCGTCGGGGCACAAGACGTTGCTGAATCCCGCATCGCCGAAGCTGCTCGGGCGGTTATCGCCGAGCGTGCTCAGGGTGAGGGGAGTTTGTCATGACCATGCCGTATTACGCGTCGGCTGAGCAGATCATGCGTGATCGCTCCGAATTGGCACGCAAAGGTATCGGCCGCGGTAGAAGCGTGATCGTCCTGTCCTTCGCCGACGGTGTGCTGTTTGTTGCCGAGAATCGCTCCTCGGCTCTGCACAAGGTCAGCGAGCTTTACGACAGGCTAGGTTTCGCTGCGGTGGGCAAGTACAACGAGTTCGAAAATCTTCGCAAGGCCGGAATTCTTCACGCCGACACAAAGGGATACACCTACGATCGGCGTGACGTCACAGGCCGGTCATTGGCAAAGACGTACGCGCAAGCGTTGGGAACGATCTTCACCGAGCAGATAAAGCCGTACGAGGTCGAGATCTGTGTTGCGGAGGTGTCGCATTCGGACGAGCCGGTGTCCAGTCAGCTGTATCGGATCACCTACGATGGTTCGATCGTCGATGAACAAGACTTCGTGGTGATGGGTGGGACGACCGAGCCGATTGTGACCAACTTGCGAGAGTCGTATCGGCCCGGTCTCGATCTTGCCACTGCCGTCGGCGTTGCTGTCAACGCCCTAGCTGCTGGTGTGGTGCCGGCGGCGAATGGCACGACGGAGGCGGAGAAGAAGCCTTTGGACGTCACCTCGCTAGAGGTGGCGGTCCTCGACCAGGGGCGGTCACGAAGAGCTTTTCGCCGCATTACCGGAGCGGCGTTGACAGATCTGTTGCCGTCCGGCGAACCGGACCGCGCTGCTTCTGCTGAGTAGCTTTCTTCAGTTTCACAACACCGTTCAGTTTCACAGCACCCTGGTGCTCTACCGCCCGCGGTAGAGCACCAGGGTGTTGTGTTCGGTCGAGAACTCGAACGTGCGTCCGTCTGCGCTGACCTCGCCGTCCGTCGCAAGTGCCACTGCCGGTCCCACCACGGCGACACGCAGTGCACGTACCGAGCGCTGAACGTAGGTGGAGGAGGATCCGAGCGTTCCGGTCACAGCTGCGACCAGCAACCGGGTCCTCGAGAGAAACGGTGTCGACGGCAAGAAACGAACGTCCAATGTTCCGGAACCAATCGAATTGCGCGACATTGGCACTTGGTCGCGAGGTGAATACCGACCGTTGCCGAGGAACAGCATCCAGACAGAGTGTGGGCGACCGTCCAGCGTGATGTCGAGAGGCTTCGCCGCAGCGAGAACTCTCATCATCGCCACCGCCGCAGCCGGCCATTTCCCGATGCGACCCTCCATTTTGTCCCGCTGCCGCACGGAGTCGGGATATCCGCCGAATGCAGCGGTGTTCACGAAGAGCACGGTGTCGCGGGCATCGACGACGACGGACGCGAGGTCGACGCGAATGCCCACACCATTTGTCACTGCCGTCGTTGTCGAGTCGATGTCAGCGACTCCGGCGTCCCTGGCAAAATGATTCAACGTCCCGCCGGGAAATACTGCAAGTGGAAGGCCATGTCGGACAGCGGATTCTGCGACACTGACGATGGTGCCATCGCCGCCGCACACTCCCAGCGCCATCGGAGCCGAGCGCTTGATACGCGCCTCGAGTTGCTCGGTGAAGTCCGGCCCTTCGTCGGGTTCGAACAACTCGGCATCAGGGAGTCTTTCTCGTATGTCGGCGGACGCATCGTCGCCGGATCCCGAAGCGCTGTTCGTCAGGACGAGTAGACCTTTTCCTCGCGGTAGTGCCGGAGCAGTTGCGGACCGCCCCAGCTCTGCTGGTTCCTCGGTTCGTACGGCCCACCAACGCCGAGTCGAGAGGGCGATACCGATTCCGAGAGCTGCGCCGGCAATGACGTCGGACGGCCAGTGGACGCCGATATGAACTCGCGAGTAGCACACCGCTGCGGCAAGGGGGGCGAGAGCGGCGCCTGCAATCGGTGATTCGAGCGCAACACCGGTGACGAATGCCGCTGCCGAGGCCGAATGCCCGGATGGGAACGATGACGATTTCGGCGGCGACAGGACGCGGCGCACCAAGGGGGTCAGTTCGGTTTCGGGGCGTGTGCGCGGCAGCAATGGTTTGAGGATTCCGTTGGCGAGCGCACTTGCCCCGGCAACCGCAAGTATCCCGCGGACTGCCCCGCGGCGAGTCGGTCCAGGGATCGAGCTCAGAATCCCTGCCGAGATGGCCCAAAGAACGCTGTGATTCGCGGCGGTACTGATCAATCGAAGGGCAGGGTCGGCGATCGAGGCACGTAGCGACGCGGTGTGCTCGAACAGCCGTACATCCCATGCGTGAATTCGACGAGAGAGCGGGGCGGGGCGTGAGGTCACAATCTAGAGCCTAGGTGGAGCGGCTCGACACACGCCTCGTCGGGACGTTCGGGACGGTCATCGGTGTGTTTGCGTTGTACTGTCGAAGCGTGCAGCGACGAATTATGGGTATCGAGACCGAATTCGGTGTCACGTGTACTTTTCACGGGCACAGACGGCTGAGCCCGGACGAGGTAGCCCGCTACCTTTTCCGCAGAGTCGTCTCCTGGGGTCGCAGTTCGAACGTCTTTCTTCGAAACGGCGCGAGGTTGTATCTCGATGTCGGTTCGCATCCGGAGTACGCGACGGCCGAATGCGACAGCCTGCTTCAGCTTGTGACGCACGACCGCGCCGGTGAGCGGGTGCTCGAGGATTTGCTGATCGACGCCGAACAACGCCTGGCCGAGGAGGGGATCGGCGGGGACATTTATTTGTTCAAGAACAACACGGATTCTGCAGGCAATTCGTACGGCTGCCACGAGAACTACCTCGTTCAGCGCGCCGGTGAGTTCTCGCGTATCTCGGATGTGCTGCTGCCGTTCCTTGTTACCCGTCAGCTCATTTGTGGGGCGGGCAAGATTTTGCAGACTCCCAAGGCCGCAACTTTCTGTTTGTCCCAGCGTGCCGAGCACATTTGGGAAGGCGTTTCTTCAGCGACCACTCGGTCGAGACCAATCATCAATACCCGCGACGAACCGCATGCCGACGCGGAAAAGTACCGCCGCTTGCATGTCATCGTCGGCGATTCGAACATGGCCGAGCCAACAACGATGCTCAAGGTCGGTACCGCTGCGTTAGTGCTCGAGATGATCGAAGCAGGCGTGTCGTTCCGAGATTTTGCGCTGGACAATCCGATCCGTGCCATTCGCGAGGTGAGCCACGATCTGACCGGTCGTCGTCCCGTTCGGCTCGCGGGTGGCCGACAAGCGAGCGCGCTCGAAATTCAGCGCGAGTACTATTCCCGAGCCGTCGAGCATGTGAAGACGAGGGAACCGGACATGCAGATAGACCAGGTCGTCGACCTGTGGGGCCGCACTTTGGATGCCGTCGAGGCGCAGGATTTCGCCAAGGTCGACACCGAGATCGACTGGGTCATCAAGCGAAAGCTGTTCGAGCGGTACCAGGATCGCTACTCGCTGGAACTGTCCGATCCAAAAATTGCACAGCTCGACCTCACATATCACGACATCAAACGCGGCCGAGGCGTGTTCGATCTTCTGCAGCGTAGAGGCTTGGTGAAGCGGATCACCGAGGATGAGCAGATCGACGAAGCCGTCGATCTGCCGCCGCAGACCACCCGTGCGAAGTTGCGCGGTGAGTTCATCACGGCGGCGCAGGAAGCAGGCCGGGATTTCACCGTCGACTGGGTGCACCTCAAGCTCAACGATCAAGCGCAGCGCACGGTGTTGTGCAAGGATCCCTTTCGCTCTGTCGATGAACGCGTGGAGCGTCTGATCGCATCCATGTAGCCAGCGTCGCGGCGACCGATAGGCTCCGATAGTGACAATTACCAAAGTCGAGCGGTTGATGAACCTTGTCATCTGTTTGTTGTC
>JBBSSG010000232.1:0-4915 GCA_038242295.1 Mycobacteriales bacterium
CCAATGCCGCAGCATCCGAGCTACCTTGTTCGCCGCCCAACGTTGCTGCGGAAGTGAACGACAGGAGCAATCCTTCACGGCCCGACGCCAGCGCTTGTCGGACGGCCTCGTCGGCCAATTCTGTAGCGAGAGCAGCGTCGCTGATCTCCTTCTGCCAGTAAGCGATACGCTCTTGACGCTCGTCGCTCACGGGCATCAATCCGCTGACCACCAGGGATTCATTGATCCCGGACAGATAGCCGCCGCTGACGAGGAGAGATTCACTGACAGTGAGGCAGTCTGTTTCCGCCCCGAGGATGGCTAATCGCACTCGCTGTAGCGGGCTGTCCACCTCGTGGAATCCTTGCCGAGCGCGGTCGGCGAGAGCGTTGACGCGATCGACGACCTCCAGGGCCGCATTGCGGTCCGATGACGCCCGAGACTGAGCGGCCTCCGCGGTCTCACCCTCCCAATAGTCGGCTCCCGTCTTGGTGACGGCGTCGACATACTGCTGAAACAAGGACTCCACCTCGGTGCCGATCTTGGTCCACCCATCACCGATATGAGTCAGCTCCGACGGGGCCCAGGACTCAATCTGCGACCGGGTGAGTGTCACTGCGACGTCCAATCACCGGTGGCGTCGGTGAACGCAGCGGCGACGGATGCCGCCGATGCTTCTTCGGTAGCGCGGTACTGCTGAGCTACGTGGCCCATGATCTCGCCAGTCTCACTCAGCCGCTCACCGATTGCCGCAGTCAGCGCCGAGTCGATGAGATCGGTAGTGATACTCGACGCCTCGAGAACGGACGGCATTACAAACTCAGGCGCGTAGCAAACCGCGCCCGCCGCGACGCGGGTGCGCAATGCGGTCGCCTCGGCCGCCAGTGACCGAAGCGTTGCCCCCAGCGTTTCCAGCCGATCGAGATCTGCCTTCAGTTCCCCCACCGTGGCCCCCCAGCCTCATCCGTGTCGTTCGACTGGTGAGTCTAACCAGAGCCGTGGTCGAGCACTTCACGTCTACGACGGCACGGCATCGGGCGCCGAGAGCATACAGCCTACGATGTCACGGCGCATGGGTAGTTCGGGGAGATGGAGCGAAGTCACCAAAGCATGCCCCAGACGGGATGGTCACGTCCAGTGAGACATCCTCGATCTTTGTCCAAGGATCGAGGATGTCCCGTCTTCCGCTTGTTTATCTATCGTCCGGCCCAAGCCTGGCGAATTCACAGGCTGCAACGACGAAGCTTCTTTGAATCGAGACGCGTTGAGCACACGGCTTCGCGACGGCCACACTGGGCTGGGGGACTTTAAGACAAAGTGGCGTGAGCTGAGACCTGTTCGTAGACGGTCTCACTACCGACGCACAGGTGCGCGGCGATGCGCCGTCGCGTCCTTAGTGCAGGTTGGACTCTCGCCGGGGACAATAGCAGGTGCTCCTCAAGCAGAAACATGCCTGACTCGCAAGCGAATCAGCGGAACACCGCGCGCTCAGGCGTTGTACTTCGGCAAGTATCCGGCTTCGATGGCGTCAGCCAGGGACGGCGCCGCTCGGTCTTTGTCGGAGAATTGGTACTCCAGCGGCGATCCGTCGCGGGCGAGGGTCGGCCAATCAATCGCCAGGTCGACGTCCAGAGGGTTCAGGTCACGGTCGAGGGTGGGGGTGTATTCGATCGAGCACAGGTACATCACCGTCGAACCGTCCTCTAGCGAGAGAATTGCGTGCCCGAGCCCCGCCGGTAGGTACACCGCACGGCGATCCACGTCGTCGATCAGAACGCTGTCCCACTGCCCGAACGTCGGCGACCCGACGCGAAGGTCGACGATTACGTCGAGAAATGCACCTTTGACGCACGTGACGTACTTTGCTTGACCGGGAGGAGTGTCGGTGAAGTGAATTCCGCGCAGCACACCGGCAGCGGACACCGAGCAGTTCGCCTGCTGCAATTCCAAAGGCCTGCCGATCGCGTCTTGGAATGCGGAGGATTTGAACCATTCGAAGAAGACTCCTCGGTCATCGCCGAATTGGCGCGGAGTGAACTCGTACGCGCCGGGGATTTTCAGTTCACGGAAACTCATGTGCCGAATTCTCACTTGCCTTGGTCGAGGAGGTCGAGCAGATATTGCCCGTACCCGGATTTGACGAGCTTCTGGGCGCGCGCGCGGAGTTCGTCGTCGGTGATGAATCCGCTACGCCACGACACTTCCTCTGGCGACCCGATCTTCAAGCCTTGACGTTGTTCGATGGTGCGGACGTAGTTGGAGGCGTCGAGCAATGAGTCGAATGTGCCGGTGTCGAGCCAGGCAGTGCCGCGAGGGAGGACTTCCACAGTCAGCTTCCCGGAGTCGAGATAGTGCCGGTTGACGTCGGTGATTTCGTATTCACCGCGCTCGGATGGCTCCAGGTCGCGGGCGATTGCCAACACGTCGTTGTCGTAGAAGTACAGGCCGGGGACGGAGAAGTTCGACTTCGGAACTGCCGGTTTCTCTTCGAGCGAGATCGCTTTTCCGTCGGAATCGAATTCTATGACGCCGTACGCGGTGGGGTCTTTGACCTGGTAGGCGAAGACTGCGCCGCCGTCGATGTTCTCGAACCGGCCGAGTTGTGAGCCGAGGCCGGGGCCGTAGAAGATGTTGTCGCCGAGCACCAATGCTGCACTGTCGCTGCCGATGTGCTCGGCGCCGAGGACGAAGGCCTGTGCGAGCCCGTTCGGCTCGTGCTGGACTTTGTAGGTGAGGTTGATGCCGAATTGGGAGCCGTCGCCGAGTAGGCGTTGGAATTGCTCCGAATCCTGCGGGGTGGTGATGATCAGGATGTCGCGGATCTTGGCCAGGATCAGCGTCGAGAGTGGGTAATAGATCATCGGCTTGTCGTAGACAGGGACCAATTGCTTACTGATGCCCATCGTTATCGGATGAAGTCGCGAACCCGTACCGCCAGCCAAAATGATTCCGCGCATAAGCTGCAGTCTCCCAGATCAGGGACGACCATGCACGGCTCTGATCACTGCCATGGAATACGATATGGCCCTTCGTCCGTCTCTAACGGCCAGTTTTCCGGCCAATCTATGTATTGATCGGCACGAAGGTCGAAAACCTCCGGCGGAACGGGTCTTCCGTCGATTTCGATGCGATCCCAACTTGTATCTGCGACGGCCACCCTCGTTGCGAATGCGCGCAGTTCTGGCGAGGCCCACTTTGATTCGGACAAGCGAGTCAAAAAAGCTTCCGTCACCCTCGTCCGCAGGGGCCCTCCCAATACATCGCATCAAGTTGACGGTTTGCGTACTCTGAGAATGACTGTGCTGCTAGGCCATCCCAGTAATCGTCGGCTCGGCGGACACCTGCATCGAATGATGTTGCCGCTGATTCCATTGCGTTGCCGGCGGTCTCGAATGCTTGCCCGAGCCGGCGGATCTCGTTCCAGTTTCCGGTTATCGGAATTGTTGCGGCGTTGAGTGGACTCCACTCGGTCAGCTCGAAGATCGCCTGATCGACTTCGCCGAGCCAGCCTGCGGCCTCGTCGATGGAGTCCCGAATGTCATCGATGGCGGGATCCGGCGGGGGGTAATCGATTCCGCTTGGAGATCCGTAGTCCGCCGAGTGGACGTACTCTTGGACGACGCCAACGGCGGGCGTTTCGGATGAACCCGTTGCGTTCAATGCAGGCCCAAGAAGATCGGTATGTGCGTTGAGCGCGTCGTAATTCTTCTTTTCTTGGTCGTCGTAGAGCCACGCTGACTTTTGCAACTCGTCGCCGATGTAGGTGCAATTATCGGCCAGGTGCGCGTGACGCGTCCGGGTGTACTCCTGATAGTTGGCGATGAACGGTGCGAGCCGTTGGAGAATTTGTCCCGGCAGAGTGTCGCTGAGACCCGCATGGTCGTTGATGTAACGTGCACTCGCCCTGGTCTGTAGGCCGATCTGGTCGGCTAACTTTCCGAGGCCCGCGATTTCTTGTGAATCTGCTCTGAGTACCTCTTCGCCCATAGCTATGCCCCCGATTCTGTGTCGGTACGGCGGATGGTCGAAATCACTTCGTCTGCTACCGAGTGATCGAGCGAGCCATCCAGATTTTGATCCAGCTGGATCATGAATACTGCGATGGGCGCAGTTGCAAAGCCAGTAGTCGCGACGATATCGAACGTCGCGTCGGCTGGGTCGCATTCATGCCGCTGACGAATACCCGCAGCTTGAACTGTGTACCGAACCGCCTGCTCGCCATCGATGTCGAATTCGATGGGGTCTGAGTAGGCCAGTTCTGGGGCCGTAAACTCGGCAGAGTCACCGAAAATTATCTCAGCTCCTCGCGCCGCATCGAGCGCTGCGGTGTGAATATCCACTCCGTTTCGGCCCGTCATTCCGGAATCTGCAAGGGTGGAGCCATCTGTTTCCGGACAATGCTTGTAGCCGAAATCTGCGACCGCGCCGTAGGTCACGGATTGGCCGTTCGTGGTCCAACTATCGATGCCTGTAGAGAAGTTTCGCCAGTCAGCAGGCACGTCGTACGTCAATCCGAATTTCGTTGCGATTGGCTGTGGTTGCCCGTCGGGCACCTTGATCTTTGGTGGCGGACGTTCCATGGATGGAAACCCAGGCGGCAAGGGCGGCGGCGTCTGAGTGATGGACCCGGAGACCGTTGGAGCAGTCGGGGCCACCGCAACCCCCTTGTACGGTTCTGGAACTTCTGGCGAGAAGTGCATGATCGCCCACAAAACGGCGTTCAGTGCGACAAAACTCGCTGCCAGCAGTAGAAGTCTTTTACGTAAACCCATTGACGCTTCCCCCGAAGTCGACGAAACGCTAACACGGGGTGTGGAAAGGGAGCCGTTCGAAAGCGGGCACGCCGGTATGGTTGTCCTCATGAAGATGCTGGTTACCGGGGGCGCTGGTTTCATCGGCGCCAACTTCGTCCATCTGACCGTTGCGCAGAGACCGG
>JBBSSG010000233.1:0-4827 GCA_038242295.1 Mycobacteriales bacterium
GACGCCGGCGATCTCGAGTTCGCGCCGCACATGCGTCACATCGTGCCAGCCGCGCTCGATGAACGCAGCACGCAGATCGCGCCAGGGGAGAGGGTCGCCGAGAACCTTCTGGTGATTCTTGTCGAAGTACTTCAGCGGGTTCTTGGGCTTCGGTGAGAAGTAGTCGTTGCTACCGAAGACGAACAGTCCAGGCCGGGACAGAAGCGGGCCGAGGGACTGGACCACAGCAGGTACCGCCCGCTGGTGGGAAAGATTGTCGCCGGTATTGACGACCAGATCGGGCTCCAGACGATCCAACTCCCGCAGCCAGTTCTGCTTGAGGCGCTGGTCGGGCATCATGTGGAGGTCGCTGATATGGAGCACCCGCAGTGAGGACGAACCAGGTTCCAGCACTGCCATCGATGTCTCGCGCAGCGTGAACGCGTTGCGTTCGATCAGTGTGGCGTAGCCGAGACCCAGGGCGGCGACACCTGCAGTGGCCAGCGCTGCGCTGCGTCCGGGTGACTGCGCGGCAAGTGCACGTGCGCGCGTGGCTGCCGCGAGAAGAGTTGCAGAGGGATTGGATTTGGCGGACACGCCCTCCACGATACGTCAGGGATGGGAATCGGCGTGCGGGCTCGGGCCCGCCCCGCGTAGCGTTCTATGACATGTCCGAACTCAAAGCCACTCTCAGATCAGATCTCACCGCCTCTATGAAGGCCAGGGACAAGCTGCGCACAGCGACCTTGCGCATGCTTCTCGCCGCCATCCAGACCGA
This sequence comes from Mycobacteriales bacterium, assembly GCA_038242295.1. GTDB lineage: Bacteria > Actinomycetota > Actinomycetes > Mycobacteriales > Mycobacteriaceae > Rhodococcoides. The sequence goes on from JBBSSG010000233.1 coordinate 758, forward strand.
GGAAGCGTCCGGCAAGGAAGCTCACGAGCTGACCGACGAGGACGTGCTGAGGGTACTTGCGAAGGAGTCGAAGAAGCGCGGCGAATCGGCCGAGATCTACACCGAGAATGGCCGCGGCGAACTGGCCGCTACCGAGCGGGCCGAAGCTCAGGTCATCGACGAGTACCTGCCGACCCCGCTGACGGACGCCGAACTTGCCGATGTCGCCGACACGGCGATCGCCCAGGTGGCCGAGGAGCTCGGCGAGCGCCCGCACGTCCGGCAGATGGGCCAGGTCATGAAGATCGCTTCTGCTCTAGCCGGCGGTAAGGCTGACGGGGCGCGTGTATCCAAGGCTGTCAAAGACCGACTGTAAATGACTGTGGCCCGGTGGAGCGCATTTGAAATGCGCTCCACCGGGCCCCAACGACGAAGTCGTTTATCGTGCCTCAGCGACGAAGTCGCTTACCGAGGAACTGTCAGCCCCGGGATCGCCGGAATCTGGATATCCGGCGGCAGAGGGGGGAGCTCGATGTTCGGCAGTGGAGGAGGAACCGGGGCCTCGCGAACCGAGCCATCGCTGACGTAGATGGTGATCGACGAACCCGGAATCGCCGACCCTGACGGCGACACGCCGGTTACTGTCCCGCGCGCAACCGAACTCGGGCTGGGCGCCACCGTCACCTTGAATCCCGCACCCTGCAGGGTGGAAGTAGCCGAACTCTGGCTCTGTCCGGTGACGTCGGGAACCTGACCGTTGGCGGAGCCCCTGACGTACTTCTGGTCCACCGGCGGCAGTTCGAGCGGCCCGAAGTTGGTCGCGACCGGATTGATCGCCTGGTACCACGTGCGGGCGGGCTCGTTGCCGCCGTACAGGTTGCCGGAGCCGCATGGACGCAGAGGGAAGGAACAGATTTCACCGGGCGTCGGCGAGTCCCCGTAGGTGTAGACGGCGGCCGCATAGCGGTTGGTGAAGCCAAAGAAGCCGGAGGACATGTGCGACTCCGTCGTACCCGTCTTTCCAGCGAGCGGATAGGTCCATCCGACAGAGCTCGCGGCGGACGCCGATGTACCGCCGGCTTGGTCGTCCTTGCTCATTGCGTTCGCGAGGGTGTTGGCCAGACCAGGCTCGACAACCTGCTCACACGCCTGCTGGGTAACCGAAACCGGTTTGCCCTCGCGGTCGTAAATCGAATCGATCGGCGTCGGTGGGCACCATTTGCCGCCGGAGGCCAGCGTGGCGGCGACGTTGGACAGCTCGAGCGGGTTCACCCAGGTCGGCCCGAGGGTGTAAGAACCCAGGTTCTGCGACTTTTGGAAATCCGCCATGCTGCGCTCGTCGAAGCCGGACGAGTTGGGATCCGCGTACGAGCGCAGTCCGAGTCGCACCGACATGTCGACAACCGGAGTGACACCGACCGACTCGATCAGCTTGATGAAGGCGGTGTTCGGTGATTTCGCAAGCGCATCGGTGACGGACAGGGCCGGCGGGTAATTGCCTACGTTCTCGACGCAATAGGTGTTGGCCGGGCAACCTTCTGCGCCACCGTCGCCGAGACCCTTTACCTCGGCGCGGCGCGGTACCTGCAACATCGCGGCGGTACCGAGTCCGCGTTCCATTGCCGCGGCTGTGGTGAAGACCTTGAAGATCGATCCAGCGCCGTGACCGACGAGTGAATAGGGCTGCGCCTGCACGGTCTCATCGGCGTCGGCATCGAGTCCGTAAGTACGACTGCTGCCCATGGCGAGCAGGCGATGCGAGTCCTGGCCAGGTTCGATGACGTTCATGACGGTGGCGACGCCGTCGAGTGTGGGACTCGTGTTGGCTTTGAGCGAGCTGTTGGTCGAGTCCTGGACTGCTGGATCGAGCGTGGTGCGGATCAGATAGCCGCCCTTGTCGATCTGCTCCCGGCTGATGCCTGCATTGGCGAGATACTGCAGCGCGTAATCGCAGAAGAAACCGCGGTCACCCGCAGCGATGCAACCGCGGGGAAGTGTCTGTGGAACCGGAAGAACACCGAGTGGTTCGGTCTTGGCCTGCTTGAACTCGTCCGAGCGCTCGGGGATGTTTTGAATCATGGTGTCGAGCACGATGTTGCGGCGGTCGATGACACCGTCCTCGTTGGTGTACGGATTCAGCGCCGAACTCGACTGCACCATGCCCGCGAGCATCGCGGACTGTTTGGCGTCGAGCGCACTCGCATCGATACCGAAGTACGTCTGGGCGGCATCCTGAATTCCGAACGAGGCGTTGCCGAACGGTACGAGGTTCAGATACCGAGTGAGGATCTCGTCCTTGGTCAATTCCTTGTCCAGCGTCAGTGCCATCCGGATCTCGCGGATTTTACGTGCCGGAGTCGTTTCGATAGCGGCCCGTCGCTCGGCGTCGGACTTGGCGACCACGAGTAGTTGGTAGTTCTTGACGTATTGCTGATCGAGCGTGGATGCACCCTGCTCGACTTGGCCGCTGGTCGTGTTCGTCAGGAACGCGCGGAGTGTGCCCTGCCAGTCGACTCCTTCGTGTTCGGCGAACCGTTTGTCTTCGATGGAGACGATGGCCAGTTTCATCTCGTTGGAGATGTTGGCGCTCGGTACTTCGAAGCGGCGTTGCTCGTACAGCCACGCAATGGGGTTGCCTGCGACGTCGACCATTGTCGAGACAGCAGGGACTGCGCCTTCGACGAGTTCCGCCGAGACGTTGTCGACGGTATCGGCGGCGCGGTTGGAGGCGTAGCCGAACCCACCTGCCAACGGGAACATGACGCCGGCCAACAGTGCACCCGCAAGTGCAGAACATCCGGCGAGCTTCGCCACGGTTTTTCCAACTGACACATCTACAGCGTACGTGGGCGTTGGCGTCTCTCTCCTGCGCAGCCCCACCGTCGATTGCTGAACCGCTGGTCGGGACGCCCGTACCAGAAATTAAGCCTGGCCGCCTTGCGTTCGGCGCCGATTTTACCTAAATTATGAGCACGGTGTGATTCACATAACACTTGTATATGAATGTGGGGCAGCTCGCAGATCGATGTGCTTCCAGCAGTGAAGGACTAGGTCGACGAGCTTCTGGGATGTTCAAAGAGGACGTCCGAACTGCAAAGGGGTATCCGCAATGCACATGACATCAGCACCGACGCAGCTCGATGTGGAAGAAGCAGAAGCACGCATTGCGTGGGTGGCACAGGCGAGGTGCAGGGGCACAGACCCTGATCAGCTTTTCGTTCGAGGCGCAGCGCAGCGCAAAGCTGCGACCATCTGTCGGCACTGCCCGGTACTGATGCAGTGCGGCGCCGATGCCCTCGACAATCGAGTCGAGTTCGGAGTCTGGGGCGGAATGACCGAGCGTCAGCGGCGAGCGCTACTCAAGCAGCACCCCGACGTCGAATCCTGGTCTGAATTCTTCGAGGCTCAACGTCAGCAACAAACAGCAATCTGAGCGACCGCTGCCCACTGCAACCGAAGCAGTCAGCGGCGCGCTGAAACCTGGGCCGTCAAGCCGACCGGGTCAACTGGTCGGCGATGGCGCCCAGTGCGTGCAAGTCCGACACCTCGAACGGCAGTGACGGAACTCCGACGATCGGAACCCGAGGGTGCGCCGAAGTGAACCGCCTCAGCAAACGAAGCTCGCGGGCAGCCGTCACAGCGCGCGCTGCGTGAATTCGCAGCACCGCTGACGTCAGACGCGCCGACTCGCCCTCCGTTTCGTCGAGTTGATCCGCGGCAGTGGCGGCGTGGTCGGCGGGGAGACTGCACAAGGTCGGGTGCGTCCGATTGAGCACGAGCCCGGCAAGAGGCATGCCTTCGCCACTGAGTCTTTCCACGAAGAATGCCGCCTCGCGTAGTGCATCGGGTTCTGCCACTGCAACGACGATGAAGCTCGTGCCGCTCTCGCGTAAGACCTGGTACGTGCGTGTGGCGCGTTCGCGGAACCCACCGAACATCGAGTCGAGCGATTGCACGAAAGTTGATGCATCAGTAAGCATTTGGCTACCGATCACCGTCGATACGCCGCGGAGGGCGAGCCCCATTGCCGTGGTGAACATGCGCGTCAGACCGCGGCCGGGAGCCATCAGCAGACGAATGAAACGCCCGTC
>JBBSSG010000234.1:0-4822 GCA_038242295.1 Mycobacteriales bacterium
CGTTTACCGGTTGATGCAGGGCGTCGTTCGACCCCTGCCCTGGCGGCCGCTGGTTGCCGAACTCACTTGTGGAAAGTAAGACCGCCGACAACCGGGCATGAGGCTGCCGTTCCCGAAGTATCGGCTCCACCGAGGTGAACGCGGCATTAGGCGGACGCGCGAAGTCGATCTGTGCGGGCACAGATCGCTGGCCCAGTGTACGACCTCGACGCGGTAGCTCATAACCTGGGCCGTCAGTCAAGACCTGAAGCTTCCTGTGGATAGATTTTTGCTTCATCCACAGACCGGCCTTGGACACTGTGAAGCCACATTGAGATCGTGCATTCTGACGGTCGTGAAAGCCCAGTTCGCGGTTGTCGTCGTAGTCGTTCTGCTCACCGGTGTACCCGCCACCGCTCGCGCTCGTTCACACTTCGTATGGCCGCTGGATCCGAGACCAGTGGTCGCTACCCCCTTCGATCCACCGGACCAGGATTGGCTCCCCGGGCATCGCGGCGTGGACGTAGTCGGCCGAGGCGGCCAGGTAGTGCGCGCTGCCGGCGACGGCGTCGTAATATTCGCAGGCCTGGTAGCACACAAGCCTGTCGTCTCCATCGATCACGGAGACGGACTCAGAACCACATACGAGCCGGTAACCGCGGTGGTCAGGCGAGGAGCTCGTGTCCGCGCGGGCGACCCGATAGGAACTCTCGAACCAGGTCACCGCGGGTGCCTGGGACCTTGCCTGCACTGGGGAGTACGGCGTGACAAGACCTACCTCGACCCGCTGGCGCTCGTACGCACCACGCCGATTCGTCTCAAACCACTGGCGGTGCGCTGACGGACAATCTCCCCTCAGCGCCAGGTGGGACCGGAATGCCGACCAGTGGCAGCTGGGAAGTCGTCGGCGACCATCGCTGCAAGTTCGACGAATGCCGACCGAGTCTGCGGGCGAAGAAGTTCGAGGTCGACGATCCCACCCTCGGCCAAATGTTCGTCGAAGGGAACCACTAAGACTGCGCGGCAGCGCTCCAGAAAATGTTGAGTCAACAGATCCATGTCCACTGCCGAAGATCCCGGCCTCACCGCACTGATCACGACAACAGTCCGTTCGACCAAGTGCCCGTAGCCATGCAACTGCAACCAATCGAGTGTGGCGGCCGCGCTGCGTGCTCCGTCGACGGCAGGCGAGGACACGAGAACCAATGCGTTGGCCAGCTGCAGAACCCCATTCATCGCGGAGTGCATGATGCCGGTGCCGCAGTCCGTGAGGATGAGGTTGTAATACACCTGAAGCATCTCGATGACCGAACGGTAGTCCTGCTCACCGAACATCTCCGACGCGGCCGGATCACGCTCACCGGCAAGGACTTCCAGCCGGCTGGGCGCCTGGGAGGTGTGCGCCCTGATGTCGGAGTAACGCCTGATGTTCGGCGCGTCTGCCAACAGATCGCGGACGGTGGAGCCGGTTTGTCGCGGTACTCGCTCACCGAGCGTGCCGAAATCCGGATTGGCATCGACGGCGATCACGCAGTCGCCTCGTAGAGAAGCAAATGTCGAACCGAGCCCGAGGGTGGTGGTGGTCTTACCGACACCGCCTTTGAGCGACAGGAAAGCGATCCGATAGTCGCCGAGAACCGGCTGTCTTATTCGTTCCACCTGGTTGCGGTATCGCTCTTCGGCGGTCGACTCCCCTGGATTGATGACACCGCCGGTGAGTCGATGAACCCCCCGGCGCCAACCGGACCCAGAAGAACGCTTCGGGCGCCTCAGCAGGCTGTCCGGAGCCAGATCCTGGCTAGTGGGCTGGTATTGAGGATTCTGCGCATGGGGATTGCGAAAATTCGGGTGCTGCGGGTCGTCGGACGGCAGATGATCTCGTTGCGGCGTTGCCGTCGGGCCGCTCGGAGACTGCGGCGGAGCCGGCCCCGTTGCCCAGGGTGGAGTCCACTCTTCTGCGCTCGGTGAATTCACCGGCTCGATAGGGGCTGAATACCGTGATGGAGGCAGCCGGTCCGCTGACCGTGGCGATTGCCAGGGCGGCAACTGACGTTCGCCGTTCATCGAGGCTCCCAGCGCAGTCGATGCGTCCGGTGTGGTGTTGCGTGCCAGCCCGATGGGACTCGTATTAGGCCGCGATGACTTGATCGAGTCCGACTGAGCACGAAACGACCACGCGGCGGTGGCGCCTTGTGATTGTTCGCGATCCACGGTTCCCCCCGAATCTGGATTTTGAAGATGGTTTTCGACATTGCTTCACATGTCGACCGACAACAGTCCTGATGCCGTACGTGTGGCGACGACGCTACCAAACGCACGCGTCAATGCCCCTAACGTCCGTTTATGCACGTGGATGCGCGCGATCGTGAACCGCCCGTAATCGGTCAACCGATACGTGTGTGTAGATCTGTGTCGTCGCAAGCGACGAGTGCCCAAGCAGCTCCTGAACAACCCTGAGATCCGCACCACCTTCCAAGAGATGGGTTGCCGCCGAATGCCGCAGACCGTGCGGACCGAGGTCAGGCGCACCCGGCACGGAGGACAGCACTTCATGTACCGCGGTTCGGGCTTGTCTCGGGTCGAGTCGCGCTCCGCGTCGACCGAGCAACACGGCGGAACCCGATCGGTCAGCAACAAGTTTTGGGCGGCCGTGCGTCATCCACGCATCGTAAGCGCGCGCTGCCGGCACGCCATAGGGAGCGGACCGTTCCTTGTCGCCCTTACCTCGTACCCGAACCAGCCTCCGACCGGTATCGACGTCATCGATATCGAGACCGCACAGCTCGCTCACGCGAATTCCGGTGGCATAGAGTATTTCCACAATCAGACGGTCACGGAGCGCGACAGGTTCGAGCTCCATCGCGCCCGCCTCTGCCCACGTGAGTGCCTCTGCGGCCTGGGACGCCTTGAGCACCGACGGCAACGACTGGCGCGCTCGCGGCGCTGACAATCGAAGCCCCGGATCCTGGCTTATTCGGCCGCTTCGGGTGAGCCAGGCAGTGAACGTTCGAGCTGAGGAAGCACGCCGGGCCATCGATGTCCTGGCCGAACCCGCACGCGCTTGGCGGGCCAACCATGACCTCAGGACACGAAGATCGAGGGATTTCAGTCCCGCCGAGGGATCGCTGGTGACGAGATGGGTGAGCAGCGATTCTGCATCCTTGACGTATGCGCGAACAGTATTTGTCGATCGTGCACAGCCGAGCAGTAGATGGTCCGAATACTCCTCGAGAAGCATCCGCGAGCTCGGTGGCAGCGTATTGACCATCGCAGCAGCCTTGCTGGAAAGCGCCCGGGGAGCAACCGGGCGCGCCGGGTACACCCCGATCGAAATTCTTACACTCCGACAGCGGATTCGGCCTCGACAAGCTCTCGCTTCCACACCCTGAAATTTTCCTCGGTACGCCCACGGCGCCAATATCCCGAGATCGACGCCCACTCGGCCGTTACACCCCGTTCCTTACGAACGTAGCTGCGCAGGTTGTGCATTACGGCCTGGGCTTCGCCGTGTATGAACACCTGGGCCTGGCCCGGAAGCCATTCGGTCGTCCGCACAGCCTCGACGAGCGGCGCGTGATCGCCTGCCTTGTCCTCACCGATTTCATTGGATCCTGCGCCGCGATGAATCCAGGTCACGTCGACCAATGCCAGAGTCTCCATGTAGATCTCGTCGTGGCGATCGGCGACCTCGACGAATACTTTGGCGATCGCATCCTCGGGGAGGGCTTCGACCGCGGCCGAAATCGCCGGAATTGCCGATTCGTCGCCGGCGAACAGGTGCCAGTCGGCGTCGCCGCGCGGCCTGTACGCGCCATTGGGTCCGTACATGCTGATGCTGTCGCCTGCCTGAGCGCCTGCGGCCCAGGGCCCGGCCACGCCCTCGTCTCCATGGACGACGAAGTCGATGGCGACTTCGCGTGCGTCGTTGTCTACAGATCGAATGGTGTAGGTCCGCTTGACCTCGTTGTCCTCGGTTCCGAAGATCAACTTCACATAGGAATCAGTGAAGTCCACCGGCTCGAAGTCAGCAAATCCTGGGCCGCCGAGAAAAACCCGTTGCATGTGCGGAGTCAACGCCTCCGTGCGGAGGACGGTCAGTGTCGTCTTACGTCGTGCCACGTGATTCAGCCTTTCCGAACTGTTCGAACAGCTGTGAATACTTCAGCTAGTAAGTGTTACCTAATTAGTTTACCCACGCTTCCTGGTTTGTGGGGTGTCCTCACGTCGGTACGACCCGAAGCCACCCTGTCTCATCGCAAGCGACGAACCCTTCCAACTCGAGTAGCGGAAGCACCGAACGCACCGTGGCCAGGGGCAGCGATGACCGCTCGGACAGCTCCCGGGGCGAGAGTGTGCCAGTGCTGCCCAATGCTTCGTAGACCAACATGGCCGGCTTCGACAACGCGTCGGTGTCCCGAAACATCGATGGACGCCCTTCTCCTGGCTGCTCGCCCACTGCTCCAGCGCCCGCGACAACATCATGGGCGCCCGCGACGAGGGTCGCCTCACCTTCCCGAATCATCCTGTGGCATCCCTTCGACGACGCCGATGTAACCGGACCGGGTACCGCCAACACCGGCCGACCCAGTTTGTGCGCCCAGGCCGCCGTGTTTCTCGCACCGCTTCGCCATCCCGCTTCGACAACTACGACAGCAGCGCCGCACGCCGCGACGATGCGGTTGCGTGCCAGGAAGCGGTATTTGGCTGGCGTTGTCCCAGGCGCATATTCACTGATCACCGCACCCGATGCCGCAATCCGCCGCAGCAGGCGCGAATGACCGGACGGATACGCGCGGTCCACGCCGCACGCAAGTATTGCAACTGTCTTGCCGCCGACTCCGAG
>JBBSSG010000235.1:0-4820 GCA_038242295.1 Mycobacteriales bacterium
CCTATCGACGGTTGGATTCTTGGCAAATCATAAGACTCCAACCGTTGACTCCGTGGCAGGTATCGCCTACTTACCCCGAGTCGTATCGATACCCAGCGACATACCGACCAGTCCGCGCTCGCGCACGGCAAGTTTCTGCGCAACCGATTCCAATGCTAGTGCGGCAGGGGTTTCGGGGTGAGAGAGGACGATCGGGGTCCCGTTGTCGCCGCCCTCGCGTACCGCGGTGTCGAGTGGAATCTGGCCCAGCAGAGGAACCTTCGCGCCCACTGCCTTGGTCAAGCGATCAGAGACGTCCTGGCCGCCGCCGGATCCGAAAATGTCCATGCGGGTGCCGTCGGGCAGCTCCAGCCAGGACATGTTCTCCACGACACCGGCAATTCGCTGACGGGTCTGCAGGGCAATGGCTCCGGCCCTCTCGGCGACCTCGGCAGCGGCCTGCTGGGGCGTTGTGACGACGAGGATCTCTGCGCCGGGAATCAGCTGCGCCACGGAGATGGCGATGTCGCCCGTGCCGGGGGGCAGGTCGAGCAGGAGGACGTCGAGATCGCCCCAGAAGACGTCGGCAAGGAATTGCTGCAACGCGCGGTGCAGCATCGGTCCGCGCCAGACCACCGGAGTGTTGCCGGTAGTGAATTGGGCGATGGAAATGAACCGCACGCCGTGTGCCTGCGGCGGCATGATCATCTTCTCGACCTGCGTCGGTTTCGCGTCGTTGCCGAGCATGCGAGGTACCGAGTGTCCGTAGATATCGGCGTCGAGTACGCCCACCGACAGGCCGCGCGCCGCTAGCGACACAGCGAGATTGACTGTGACGGAGGACTTCCCGACGCCACCCTTACCTGATGCGACGGCATACACGCGCGTCAGTGAACCGGGCTGCGCGAATGGGATGAGTGGTTCCGCGGAGTCGCCGCGCAGGGATCTGCGAAGTTCGGTGCGCTGCTCGTCGTTCATCACGTCGAGTTCGACGGAGATGGCGCCGACACCCGGGACGTCCGCGACAGCTGTTTTCACGCGATCGCTGATCTCCCCCTTCAGCGGGCACGCGGCGGTGGTGAGGTAGATCCCGATGTCGACGGCGCCACCTTCGCCAATCGTGATGCCCTTGACCATGCCGAGGTCGGTGATCGGTTTATGAATTTCCGGATCTTCGACCTTCGAGAGCGCGCTTCGAATATCGGATTCCGTCAGTACTGCCATGCCCCCATGCTAGGCGAGCGGGGGCGGAACTTGCGAAATGCCCCAGGGGTACGGCAGTCGGCCGCTAGTGGATGCGGGGTAGCTCGCTCGAGGAGGGAACGATGCCGGTGGCGTATCCGGTGGACCAGGCGAGCACGTTGGAGACGTAGGCCATCGAGTTGTTGTATCGCAGAATCGCTTTTGTGGTCTGGCCGAGATCGCGGAGATTGAGCCCGCCGTCGCACAGGTAGTCACCGGTTGCAAGTGCGGCGTCGTACAGGTTCTGAGGGTCGGAGACGCCGTCGCCGTTGCCATCCGCCTCGTAGAGGTTCCAGGTTTCGGGGAGGAACTGCATCGGTCCGACAGCGCGATCGAAGTTCGGGTCGCCGTCGAGCGCGCCGCCGTCGGTATCTGCGATGACGTGGTTGCCCGCCAGGCTTCCGTCGAGGAGCGGTCCGAGGATCGGCTCGAAGAGCTGTCCCCCTTGGTCGGCTTTGCCGTTGTTGGCGTGAGTGGACTCGACACGTCCGATGCCCGCGATGACCGTCCAACTGATCCCGCACTGCGGCTGGGTAGCGGCCAGGAGCTTGGCAGCGTTTCGGTATGCGGAAACGTTGACTGTCGGGATTGCGATGGGACTCGAAGCGAGGCTGGTCGGGAGTTCCGGCGTCGGGGCAGACTCGGGTTCGACGGTAGGAATGGGTGCGGCCTGCGGGACCGGAGCTTCGGCGTCCGATACCGGTTGGGCAGTATTTCCTTGTGCAGTGGGCTGCGGAGTCTCTACTACCGGCGCGGCTTCGCTCGCGGCTGCGGTCTCTGTCATGAAGGGAATGAACTCGGTGGCGCCTGCGCTGGCTGCAGCGGTGATGAGTCCGGCGGGAACGAGGCCGGTCAAGGCAATCACCGAATTCCGGCGGACACTGGAATTCGATGCTCTTCTGTGACGACCCACGCGTGAATTCCTATTCTCTGCACCCTCGACCCGAGGAGGCCTCCAACTGAGGCCGCGCTCGAGGGTACCTGATCCGAGATCCTTCTGTTACCTCGCCGTTATCAAGATGGGCAGCCAGCTGTGCCGACACCGCAGACGACCCGAGATCAACCGGACTTTTTGCGGGACTTCTTCGGCGTCGGCGGTACGTTGCCGCCGATCTGTTCGAGTAACTCTCGAATTTCGTCCAGCTCGCGACGCAGGTAATCGCGGGTGGTGACTTCGCCGACGGCGAGACGGAGAGCCGCCAACTCCCGGGCCAGAAATTCCGTGTCCGCTTTGGTTTGCTGAGCGCGGGCGCGATCCTCTTCCAGTGAGACTCGATCTCGGTCGTCCTGACGATTCTGTGCCAGGAGAATCAACGGGGCAGCATAGGCAGCCTGAGTGGAGAACGCGAGGTTCAACAGAATGAAAGGGTACGGATCCCACCGAAGACTTACGGCAGCGACATTGATGATGATCCAGACGATGACAAGGATCGTCTGAATCGCCAGATAACGGCCGGTACCCAAGAACCGTGCTGCACGTTCCCCAGAACTGCCGAGGTCGACGTCGAAATGGACGTTGAACAGCCGTGACCCCCGAGGGGTATCCATTTTCTGCCGGGCGGTTTCTTTCACTGTCCTGCCACCTCCTGATCGCGCCAGTCTTCGGGAAGTAGGTGATCGAGAACGTCATCGACCGTGACGGCGCCGACGAGATGATCCTCGGTATCGACCACCGGGCCACAGACCAGGTTGTATGTCGCAAAGTATCGCGTCACCGCGGTGAGGCTGTCCTCGGGCGCCAACCGGGGAAGCGCCTTGTCGAGCACTCCGCCCACGAGACTCGCGGGCGGTTCACGCAGCAGTTGCTGAAGGTGCACGCACCCCAGATAGGCGCCCGTCGGCGTCGCAGTCGGCGCCCGGACGACGAACACGAGCGAGGACAGCGCCGGGGTGAGGTCGGGGTTGCGTACGCGAGCGAGCGCCTCGGCGACCGTCGTCGATGCAGTGAGCACGACGGGCCTGGGCGTCATCAGACCGCCCGCAGTGTCGGGGGAGTGCGCGAGGAGTCGACGGACCGGCGCGGAATCCTCCGGGTCCATTCGTCGAAGCAAGGACTCGGCCTCCGGTTCGGGTAGCTCACCGAGAAGGTCGGCGGCATCGTCGGGATCCATCGCCTCGAGCACTTCCGCACCGCGCGTGACGCCCAGATAGTGCATCAATTCGACCTGGTCGTCGTTGGGCAGTTCCTGAACGATGTCGGCAAGTCGTTCGTCGTCGAGGGCGAGCGCGACATCCATTCGGCGTTTGACCGGGAGCTCGCGCATTGCATTGGCAACATCGGCGGCGCGGAGATCCTCGAACTGCATCAGCAGTTGCGCCACGCCCTGCCCTGGCAGTGAAAGTGCGTTCTGCGTCAGCCCCTGCACGTGTTGCCAGTCGACCACGTGAATAGCTCCGCGTCGTGCAAGTCTGCCGCGCTGGCGACGAACAGCGACACGGGCGACAAGCCAATCGCGGGTTCGAGTCAGCTCGATTCCGAGATCGACAACGATGGAATCGAGGTGGTGGAGTTCTTCGAGCTCCGGATCGTCGACGCGGACCTTCGAGTCGAGAACCTGCGCGAAAATCAGGATCTCGTTCGCACGCTGCGAGAATCGCCGGAGGCTGACGTTTCCGGTTGTCAGCTGGACAGAGGCCGGCTCTATGTGCGTCACTCGTAGCATCGGCACGAAAATTCTTCTGTGCGTGGCGAGTTCGACGACGAGACCGAGGACCCGTGGTTGAGCCCGACCGATGCGCATGGTTATCACGACGTCGCGAACGCGACCGATCGATTCGCCGTCGGGGCCCAGGACGACCAGACCCGCGAGCCTGGCCGCGAATACCTTGCTCAGAGCTGCCATGATGGCAAGGTTAGAGGTCCGAAGAACCAATCGAATAATCCTCGAGGAGTACCGATACCGATGAGCCCGGTGGGACGCGGTCGTCCGCGTCGGTCAGTTCTCGCCGTTCCCGGCAGTTCTGCAAAGATGATCGAGAAGGCCAAGGGCTTGCCCGCCGATGCGATTTTCCTCGATCTCGAGGACGCAGTCGCTCCGCTACTGAAGGCCGAAGCGCGCGGCCGGATTGTCGAGGCGCTCAATTCGGACGGCTGGGGCGAGCAGCTCAAACTCGTCCGCGTCAACGATTGGACGACGCCGTGGACGTATGGCGACGTCATCGATGTAGTCACCGGTGCAGGCGCACATTTGGACGCGATCCTGCTGCCCAAAGTAGAGTCCGCTGCCCACGTTCAGGCGCTCGATCTGTTGTTGACACAACTGGAGAAGGTCAAGGGCCTCCGCATCGGCGCCATCGGTATCGAACCTCAGATCGAGAGTGCCCGCAGCCTGCGCAACATCGACGAGATCGCCGCTGCGAGTGACCGCGTCCAGACTTTGGTGTTCGGTCCTGCGGACATGATGGCAAGCGTCAACATGCGCACCCTCGTCGTCGGCGAACAGCCCGACGGGTACGACACGGGTGATGCGTATCACCACATTTTGATGACTATCCTGCTTGCCGCCCGTACTCACGGCCTGCAGGCGATCGACGGACCGTATCTGCATATTCGTGATCTCGATGCGTTTCGCCGAGCGGCCGGCCGTACTGCCGGCCTC
>JBBSSG010000236.1:0-4811 GCA_038242295.1 Mycobacteriales bacterium
GCAATTCCAAGTGAGCCCGATAGTTCCCCGGCTAGATCGGAGAGAATGTCGCCGAACATGTTCTCCGCCACGATTACGTCGAAGTCGCTACCTCGCCGCACGAGATGAGCAGCCAGAGCGTCGATGTGTGCCTCATCGACAGCGACATCGGGGAAGTCTTCCGCGACTGTCATGCAGGCGTCGCGAAACAGGCCAGTTGTCATGGTGAGGACGTTCGTCTTGTGCACGATCGTCACATGCTTGCGACGGCCGCGCGCCAACGCGAACGCCTCGCGGGCAATACGTTCACACGCAACTCGCGTGAATACTCCGACCGCAAGCGCAATATCCGGCGTCGGCATGAACTCGCCACTGCCGACGAACATGTTCCGGTCGGCATAGAAGCCTTCCGTGTTTTCCCGAACCACGACGAGGTCCATGTCGGGAGACATCGCCCGGATATCTGGAAATGCCCGAGCCGGCCGAATGTTGGCGAACAGATCGAACCTTTTGCGAACGACGCCGCCGGGAGAGAGTTGCGAGCGAAACGGCTCGGGATACGACGCATTGTCGTGCGGACCGAGTATCCACGCCTCGAGCGATTCGAGTTCATCGAGTGTCGAGTCAGGACACGGGGAACCATCCGAGTCGATCGCTTCTCGACCTAGCGGAAGTTCGATCCAGTGGACGGTCGAGCCCGTTTCGGCATGGACCGCGGCGTCGACGACACGCATGGTGGCCGGCACTATCTCGTGTCCGATCCCGTCGCCGACCATGGCTCCGATTTTTACCTTCTTTGCTCCCTTTTCTTCCACGTGAGCAATCATGACTCACCATGGTCCAGTCTTTGGAATTACTGCTCGACGACACTCTCGACGCCGCCGTGCGGCGTGAGTGGCAAGTGCTTGTCGATGCCGACCTGCCCAGTCAGGGCAGACATACCGGCGCTTCGAATCGTCCGCACATCACCTTGGCCGTCGCCGACGAATTGGAGGATCTTGATTCCCGGATCGACGACGAGTATCTCGCCGCCGAGTTCCCGGTGCGTCTCGGCGCGTTTGTGGTCTTCCGCGGCAAGCGCGCCACTCTTGCTCGTCTGGTGGTTCCGTCGAGGAAACTACTCGACTTGCACTCTCGGGTCGGACATTTGGTCGGCGACGCCGAGGGTGTGCGCTCGCACACCGCACTGGGCAAGTGGACCCCGCACGTGACGCTTGCGCGGCGACTGTCTCGCGTCGAACTGACGGAAGCACTCCTGCGATTGGATGCAGTTCAGCCGGACCTTCTCGGAAGCACCTCAGCGCTTCGCCGTTGGGACGGCGAAGAAAAACGAGAGTGGCTCGTCGCTCGGCGCGGCCATCAGAATCTCTAGTCGCCGACCGAGTGGGCTTCGGCAACACGGCGGTCCCGCGTCAGCACTTCATGCGTATCCGCTGCACGACGCATAACTCGTGCCGTCGAACGTTCCGAGCACCACCCCAGCCTGCGTGACCCGAGATTCACAGCGTGCGATGCCGGGAAGAATCGGGCACAGTAATGCGTTGAATCGCAAGAGAACGAACACAGCATCAACGAAAGGGCAGGCGTGGCAACACAGACTTTGACTCAGCAGAACTTCGACGAGATCATCGGCGGCAACGACGTAGTACTCGTGGATTTCTGGGCGTCCTGGTGTGGACCTTGCCGCCAGTTCGCGCCGACCTTCGAGAAGTCGTCCGATGCACATCCCGACGTGGTGCACGCCAAGGTCGACACGGAGGTCGAGCAGGGACTCGCGGCTGCGGCCAAGATCCAGTCCATTCCAACGATCATGGCGTTCCGCGAGGGGATTCTCGTTTTCGCTCAGCCTGGTGCACTCCCCGCAGCGGCGCTGGAGGATCTGGTCGGACAGATCAAAGCACTCGACATGGACGAGGTTCGCAAGCAGGCGGCCGAACAGAACACAAGCGCCGAGTAGCTTCTGAGAAGTAAAAGAATGGCCGGCCGCGTACGCGGCCGGCCATTCTTGTGTGTGCGAGACGACCGCTCTCGTCACCGATCGGTCAGTGAGCTGCCTTGTCCCAACTGGCACCCGTTCCGACCGACACTTCGAGTGGAACGGACAGCTCGATTGCCGAAGACATTTTGTCGCGAACCAATGCTTCGACTTCTTCCCGCTCGGATTCGACGACCTCGAGTACGAGCTCGTCATGAACCTGAAGAAGCATGCGCGACTTGAGCTTCGACGCCGACAACGACTTGTGGACGTCGATCATCGCTACCTTGATGATGTCCGCGGCGGTGCCCTGAATCGGCGCATTGAGGGCAGCGCGCTCAGCGACCTCGCGGCGTTGACGATTGTCGCTGTTGAGATCGGGCAGGTACCGGCGACGCCCGTAGAGCGTCGAGGTGTAACCAACTTTCCGTGACTCTTCGACCGCGCTGCGTAGATAATCCCGCACGCCGCCGAACCTCGAGAAGTATGCCTCCATCTGCTGCTTGGCCTCGTCGGTGGAGATCTTGAGCTGCGCCGCTAGTCCGAACGCGCTGAGCCCGTAAGCCAACCCGTAGGACATTGCTTTGACTCGACGACGCAGCTCTGGCGTGACCTCTTCGATCGGGACGCCGAATGCGCGTGCCCCGACAAAACTGTGCAGATCCTCACCGGTATTGAAGGCCTCGATCAGACCCTCGTCGCCCGACAGGTGGGCCATGATGCGCATCTCGATCTGGCTGTAGTCGGCCGTGAGCAGCGTGTCGTACCCCTTGCCGACAACGAAACCGCCGCGGATGTCCCTACCTGCCTCGTTACGCACGGGAATGTTCTGCAGGTTCGGTTCCGTGGACGACAGACGGCCGGTAGCTGCCACAGTCTGGTTGAACGTGGTGTGGATACGGCCGTCGTCGTCGGTTGCCTTGAGTAGGCCGTCAACAGTGACCTTCATGCGCGTCGCGTCGCGGTGATCGAGTAGAAACTTCAGAAACGGATGCTCGGTCTTCTCGAAAAGCCCCTGCAACGCATCGGCGTCGGTGGTGAACCCGGTTTTGGTCTTCTTTGTCTTCGGCATGTCGAGTTCCTCGAACAGCACGACCTGAAGCTGCTTGGGGGAACCGAGGTTGATCTGCTTACCGATGATCTCGTAGGCCGCATTGGCAGCCTCGCTGACCTGACCTGCAAACCGACTTTGCAGGCCCTCCAAGTGCTCCCGGCCTACCGCAATGCCGGTTGCCTCTAGATCTGCAAGCACTGACAACAGGGGCAGTTCCATCTCTGACAGCAACGCTGTGGACTCGATGTTCTCGAGTTCATCGTCCAGTGCGGCGGCCAAGTCGAGAATCGCCTGTGCCCGAAGGATCTCTCCTTCGGCGACTGCGGCTTCGGCAACGTCCTCTGGATCCAACAGAGAAAGCTGGCCTTCCACCGATTCTTCGGCGCGCAACTCACGCTTGAGATACCGCAACGACAGGTCGTCGAGATTGAAGCTGCGCTGGCCGGGCCGGACGAGATACGCGGCAAGTGCTGTGTCACTTGTCAGTCCACCCAGGGTCCAGCCTCGTCCGCGCAGGGCATGCATCGCCCACTTTGCTTCGTGGAGCGCTTTCGGCTGCGCCGAGTCGGCCAACCAGGCACCTAATGCCTGCTCGTCGGATGCGTCGAGAGCACTGGTGTCGACAAAACCTCCCTCGCCGTCGGACGCCGCGATGGCAATCGAGACCGCGTCGCTGTCGAACGGTCGCCGCGGGCCGACAACGGATAGCCCGTGTCGATTTCCGGTCGAAGCGTGATTTTGCAGCCAATCCGCCAACTCTCCGACTGGAACTGCCCCGCCCCTGACCTCGAAACCTTCCTCCGCTTCGGGTTCCGAAGACGAGAGGGTGTCGAACAGTCGGTCACGCAGCACCCGGAACTCGAGGTCGTCGAACAGGCCGTGAATTTTTTCGCGATCCCACGGTGCCAACTCCAACTGATCCGGCGTATACGGCAACGCAACGTCACGCACCATCTCGGTGAGCTCGCGGTTGAGGACGACGCTCGACAGGTTGGCTCGCAGAGACTCCCCGACCTTCCCCTTCACCTTGTCGACGTTGTCTACAAGAGCTTCGAGAGAGCCGTACTCGACGATCCACTTGGTGGCGGTCTTTTCACCGACGCCCGGAATGCCCGGCAGGTTGTCACTCGGGTCGCCGCGCAGCGCTGCAAAGTCCGGATACTGCGCCGGAGTGAGTCCGTACTTCGAAGTGACTTCCTGGGGGGTGAAACGCGTGAGTTCGGAAACACCCTTCTTCGGGTACAGCACGGTGACGTTGTCGGAAACCAACTGCAACGCGTCACGGTCACCGGTCACGACGAGGATCCGATACCCAAGTGCTTCAGCTTGCGTCGTCAGTGTCGCGATGATGTCGTCGGCCTCGAATCCAGCCTCGGCCATGACCGGAATCCCCATCGCACCGAGGACGTCCTTCGTAATGTCCACCTGCCCGGCGAACTCGTCGGGAGTCTTGCTTCGATTGGCTTTGTACTCCGGAAATCGCTCCGAGCGGAAGGTCTGACGAGAGACGTCGAAGGCTGCGGCGATATGCGTCGGCTTCTCGTCGCGGAGAAGGTTGATCAGCATTGAAGTGAACCCGTAGACCGCGTTGGTCGACTGCCCGCTCGTCGTCTTGAAGCTGTCGGCTGGCAACGCGAAGAAAGCGCGATATGCGACCGAGTGGCCGTCGATGAGCATCAGGGTCGGCGGCTGGCCATCAGCGGAAGACGATGCCTTGGATGCGGATGCGGCACTGGTTTCGGTTGCGGGGCTCACGGCGCCCAGTCTATGTAGCGCGTCCGACAGTGCGGAAGCGGATACGTA
>JBBSSG010000237.1:0-4760 GCA_038242295.1 Mycobacteriales bacterium
ACTATGGGTGGGTTGTCCTGTGGGGGTTCGGTTTGGGCCGGTGTGCGCGAGCCCCCGGCCCGCCCCGAACCCGCCCAATTCTGTGAACACCCCGATTGCGTCAGTGGACGGGCCTTCTCTGGCCGGCGCCGTCACCGAGGATTCGGTGGTGTCGCACCTCGAGCAGTTGGAGCAAATTGCTGCCGACAACGACGGCAATCGGGCAGCAGGGACCGCTGGCTACGACGCGAGCATCGACTACGTCGTCGATCAGTTGGAGTCGGCGGGATTCGAGGTGGACACGCCGGAGTTCGAGTTCGACCAGTTCACCGCTGATGAGCAATTGCTGTCTGCGGGTGAACAGCAGATCTCGGTCAGCGCGCTCACATATTCGCCGTCAACTTCTGCCGGCGGCATCACGGCCCGCGTCGTAGCAGCAACAAAAGATGATTCACCCGGTTGTGAAGCAACGGACTACACCGGAGTGGACCTGACCGGCGCCATCGTCATTGTCGATCGTGGCGTGTGTCCGTTCGCGCAGAAGCAGAGCGTCGCAGCCGATCTCGGTGCCGCAGCGGCCATCTTCGTCAACAACGAGCCGGGGCCCCTCGACGGCGGCACACTCGGTGGCGTCGACGCCGCGCGAATTCCCACCGCGGGCGTCTCGCTCGAGGACGGCCCGATCGTGGGCGCGGCATCGGAGCTGACCCTCACCCTCGAGACCGAAACCACAACGACGATGAGCCGCAACATCATTGCGCAGACCAAGACCGGGCGCACCGACAATGTCGTCGTCGCGGGCGCACACCTCGACAGTGTTTCCGAGGGGCCGGGTATCAACGACAACGGCAGTGGCGTGGCTGCAGTTCTCGAGACCGCGTTGCAGATGGGCGCAGAACCAGAGATCACCAACGCGGTGCGTTTTGCGTTTTGGGGAGCCGAAGAGCTCGGCCTGGTCGGATCCACCGAATACGTCGAGAATCTCGGTGATGAGGACAAAGCGAATATCGCGTTGTATTTGAACTTCGACATGATCGGCTCGCACAATGCCGGCTATCTGGTTTACGACGGGGATAATTCCGATGAGGTCGGTGCTCCCGCTGGGCCTACGGGATCGGATGCCATCGAGAGAGTTTTTGTGGAACGACTACGTCAGGAGGGTGTTGCTGCAGAAGGGACGGACTTCGACGGTCGTTCCGATTACGGGCCCTTCATCGAGGTAGGAATCCCCGCAGGCGGCGTTTTCAGCGGAGCGGACGAGATGAAGCTGCCCGAGCAGACGCAGAAGTGGGGCGGAACGGCCGACGAGACGTTCGACGAGAGCTATCACTCTGCCGAGGACACGCTGGCCGATGTCGACCGAGCCGCGCTGGCCAAGAACGCGTCGGCGGTAGCGTTCGGCATCGGAACCTTTGCCCAATCGATCGACGGTCCGGACGGAGTTCCGTCGGGCGCGGCGCGCACCGCGGCGCGGTCAGGAGAATGAGGTATGTGTAACTGTCGGTTACAGTCGGTTCTGTGAATTCGTCCCTGGCGTCGACAGTCGAGTGGGTCCGCAGTGTCAGGCAGTGCTCGAGCGCGAACGCGATATAACCATCGTTTTCACCGACCTCGTCGGATTCTCCTCGTGGTCCCTGGTGGCAGGCGACGCCGATACCCTGACGCTGCTGCGGAAGGTATCCAAGGCCGTTGAGCCCGCCGTGGCGGTGAACGGGGGATACGTCGTCAAACGACTCGGCGACGGAATCATGGCCGTCTTCTATCGGCCGCAGAAGGCATTGCAGGCCGTTGTCACCGCTCGGGCCGCTCTCGCGGAGGTCGACGTCGGCGGGTACACCCCAACGATTCGTGTGGGGGTTCACACCGGAAGTCCGCGTCAAATCGGATCGGATTGGCTCGGTGTCGATGTCACCGTCGCGGCGCGCATCATGCAAACCGGCGGCAACGGCAATCTCATGATCTCGCAGGACGCGGCGTCGAAAATGCCGCCGGGAACCTTCGAAGAGCTCGGACTGTCAGCGCGGCCCTACCGTCGTGGATTCTTCGCGCCGAAACTCAACGGCGTGCCCGAGGATCTACGAATTCTGCGTCTCGTGGAGACGCCAGAGGGGTGACACCGGTCCGTGGCCTGCGCCGAGAGGGTACGACGCGGCCAATGATCGAGTGACCCACTCCTTCGCGAACTTGACGGACTCGGGCATGGAGTAGCCGTGCGCCAACGCACACGTAGTAGCGGCCGCCAGGGTGTCACCGCCCCCGTGATCGTTGCCGGTGGCGATGCGCGGGCTGGAAAACTCGAAAAAGGTGTCGCCGTCGAACAAGATGTCGGTGCTGCACTCCGACGTGCGGAGATGTCCACCTTTGACCAGTGACCACTGCGCGCCGAGGGCGTGAAGTGCTTCGGCCGCCCGGCGAGCCGTCTTGTCGTCGACAACGCCGATGCCGGTGATGAGGCGAATCTCGTCGAGGTTGGGTGTCACCAGTGAGGCGATCGGAAAGAGTGTGTGCCGGATTGCATCGATCGCTTCTGCGTGAACCAATGGATCGCCGTGCATCGACGCGCAGACGGGGTCCACGACGAGAGGGGTGCGCTGGTGCCGGCCGATTCCCATCTCAGTGCACGCGGCAGCGACGGCTTCGATGATGGCCGTCGACGCGAGCATTCCCGTTTTCGCTGCGCCGACGCCTATGTCGCTGACGACGCTCCGAATCTGGTCGGCGACGATCTGCGGCGGGATCTCGTGAAAGCCGCTCACTCCGACGGTGTTCTGAACCGTCACGGCTGCGACAGCAACACACGCGTGCACTCCGCACAACGCCATCGTTCGGCTGTCTGCTTGAATGCCCGCGCCGCCGCCGGAGTCGGTGCCGGCGATGGTGAGTACGCGGACAGGGGTGGAACCGTCGGGGGTAAGCGGTAGAAACTTCACGAGTCGAGACAGTACCGGCAACAGCGCTGCAGTTGACGACAGCTGTGCGCGCACGAGCGAACTCTGTTGCATCACAACACTGATGGTGAGTGACTGTGACCTATACCAGCATCGCTGTTGGTTCGTCGGTGAATACCTACGGAACCGAAGGTTTGTTGCGTCAAACGGGTGACAAGCATCGATGTCGCATGTTTAATAGTGTTGTAGATCACATCTGGGTCGCGTCAGGCCCACGTTCATCATCCACACCAACAATTGACTCGCTGCGAAAGAGGTGACCAATGCTTGCCGATGCTCCCAGTGCTGATGTTTCCATCAACACCGATCAGAATCGCTTCGAGCTGAGGCTCAACGGTGATTTGGTAGGAATCGTCGGGTACTACGAAGTCGAAACTACCGCCAAGCGAAACTCGCGAGTGCATGTCATTTCATTCATGCACACGGTGGTGACCGAGGACTTCGGGCATCAGGGTCTCGCAGCCATTCTGGTCCGCAGATCGCTCGACAGCGCTCGATCCTACGGCTGGAAGGTCAAGCCGGTGTGCACGTACGTGCAGCGCTTCCTTTCGGCCAATCCTGAGTATGCGGACGTCGTCGTCCCTCTCTGACGTAACGGTTCCAACTCGACACGGCGTCGAAATGCTATCTGTACTGCCATTCCGTCGACGCGACGATCGAACACTGTTCTCATAGTGACATGGATCACGATCGACTGCCTATCACGTCGGCGGCCGCCGTCAGGGCTGCGGTGCGTATCGAGGACAACTGCGACAACAATCGGTTCGATCTATTCGTCCGCGACGAGTTGATCGGCAGCCTTGGGTATCGGGCAACCGACGAGGGAGCAGTGGCGTTCATGCACACCGTCGTCAAAGAAGAGTTCGGCGATCGAGGCTGGGCGGGTGTCCTCGTCCGGGGTGCGTTGAACACCGCGCGTGATCGTGAGTGGAGCATCGTGCCGATCTGCACGTTCGTGCGGCGCTATCTCACCCGAAATCCAGAATTCGTCGACCTAGTCGTGTGAGACCTGAGTTGCGTCAGGAAAACTCCACGATGACCGGCGCGTGATCGCTCGCACCCTTGCCCTTGCGCTCGTCGCGGTCGATCGAGGCACCGGTGGCTCGGGCAGCGAGAGCGGGGGAGGCCAGCGCCATGTCGATGCGCATGCCCTGCTTCTTAGGGAAGCGTAGTTGGGTGTAATCCCAGTAGGTGAACGTTCTTGGCTCGGGTGTGAACTGACGAGTCACCTCGGCAAAGCCGATCTCGGCAAAGGCGTCGAATGCATCACGCTCGGGCTGCGAAGTATGAGTCTTGCCCTCGAACAACGCGGGATCCCAGACGTCTTCGTCCGTCGGCGCTATGTTCCAGTCCCCGACGAGAGCGATCTGCGCCTCCGGATCTGCGGTAACCCACGCCTGGGCGTCGTCGCGGAGCTTGGCCAGCCATTCGAGCTTGTAGGTGTAGTGCGGATCTGCGACCTCGCGTCCGTTGGGGACATACAGGCTCCACACCCGGACGCCGCCGCACGTTGCCCCGATGGCGCGCGCTTCGCTGACTGGATCGATTTCCGGATCCTTACTGAAACCGGGCTGATCCTCGAACCCGATCTGCACATCTTCCAAGCCGATGCGTGAGAGCAGCGCGACACCATTCCATTGGCTGATCCCGGCATGGGCCACCTCGTAGCCGATCTCGGTGAACCGCTCGTACGGAAACTGCGCGTCCTTGCACTTGGTTTCCTGCATTGCCAGTACATCGACGTCGGACCGGACGAGCCAGTCGACAATCCGATCCTGACGAGCGCGGACGGAGTTCACGTTCCAGGTAGCCAATCGCACGGCGACAACCCTA
>JBBSSG010000238.1:0-4757 GCA_038242295.1 Mycobacteriales bacterium
TCTGCGGACACCGCTGGAGAGGGAATAAATGTTCAAGAAGTTCATGCTCGTCGCCGTGGCGGCAGCAGCAGCTGCTGCAAGCTTCGGCGTCGGGACCGCATCTGCTGCGGCTCCGGCGGTTCTGGGTGGGGGATCCGGAATCATCGTCGACAATGCTGCCGAATGCACGCTTACTACTATCGGAAACGACGCTGCAGGGCGTCTCATCGGTATCACCGCAGGTCACTGCGGTGGGGCTGGCGCAACGATCGTGCCGGAGTACGACCCGAGTGCCGGAGTCGTCGGACGCATCGCGTTCTCGAATCCGGAGTACGACTACGCAGTCATCGAGTTCGATCGCGCATTGGTCGTTCCCGTCAATCGAGTCGGCAACGTGACCATCACTGAAGTCGGCCCGCCCGCCGCATTCCCCAATATTGTGTGCAAGGAAGGCCGGACCACAGGTAACACCTGCGGTCTCGCATACGGCGACGTTCTGCAGTCGCAAGAGACCTGGTCGCAGCTGTGCGTCGTCGAGGGAGACTCGGGTAGCCCGGTCGTCGTCGGCACCACACTCGTCGGAATGGTCAACGCCTACCTCGGCATTGCGTGCTTCGGTCCGCAGGTCGGCACCAACATCGACGCGATTCTGCGCAACATCAACGCAGGCAACGCAGTGGGAACGGGATTCAGTCCGATCCTCTGATCTAGTTCTTCAGTTCTTTTGAATGGACCGTCGCGGTAGTTCGTCTACCGCGACGGTCCATTTGTCTCGTTAGAGCTGCTCGATGTGGTCCCACTTGCCACTCCCGCACTTGCCGGTCCCGCACTTGCCGGTCCCACATGAATGGGCCATTGCAAAGGTTAGACAGTTGCAATGGCCCATTCATGCCAGAAGGTCGGAAAGCCGGGACAGGAACGGCTAGATCAGCACAGCACCGTTCGACGCTGACCCGACGAGCTTGGCGTACTTCGCCAGCACTCCGCGGGTGTAGCGGTTGGGCAACGGTGCCCAACCCTCTTTGCGTGCGGCGAGTTCGGAGTCGTCGACGAGGAGGTCCAGAGTCCCCTTGCCGACGTCGAGGCGGATTTTATCTCCGTCGCGAACAAATGCCACGGGTCCACCGTCGACAGCTTCCGGGGCCACGTGTCCGACGCACAGGCCGGTGGTACCTCCGGAGAAGCGGCCGTCGGTGAGCAGTAGGACGTCTTTGCCCAGGCCCGCGCCCTTGATTGCGGCGGTGATGGAGAGCATCTCACGCATACCTGGCCCGCCCTTCGGTCCCTCGTAGCGGATTACGACGACGTCGCCCGCTGTGATGGTTCCATCCTCGAGTGCATCCATCGCTGCCCGTTCGCGCTCGAAAACCCTTGCGGTGCCTTCGAATACGTCGGAGTCGAAACCTGCGGACTTCACGACGGCGCCGCCGGGAGCGAGCGACCCCTTCAGAATCGTGATGCCGCCGGTGGGGTGGATCGGCTCTGTAATTGCGCGAAGCACCTTGCCGTCTGGGTCGGGCGGTGCGATATGAGCGAGGTTTTGCGCGACGGTTTCGCCAGTGACCGTCATGCAGTCACCGTGCATCAGGCCGGCGTCGAGAAGTGCCTTCATGACGACCGGAACCCCGCCGATGGCGTCGACATCGGTCATGACGTGCTTACCGAAGGGCTTGACGTCCGCAAGGTGGGGGACGCGGGCGCCGACGCGAACAAAATCGTCGAGCGTGAGGTCGACCTGAGCTTCGTGGGCGATGGCAAGCAAATGCAGCACGGCATTGGTGGAACCGCCGAAGGCCATGACGACTGCGATGGCGTTCTCGAAGGCTTCCTTGGTCAGGATGTCGCTGGTGCGGATACCGCGTCGAAGCAGGTTGACGACGGCTTCACCGCTGGCATGTGCGAAGCCGTCGCGTCGACGGTCCGGCGCCGGGGGAGATGCGCTGCCGGGCAGCGACATTCCCATTGCTTCGGCGGCACTGGCCATGGTGTTGGCGGTGTACATACCGCCGCAGGCGCCTTCGCCGGGGCAGATTGCGCGTTCGATGGTGTCGACGTCGGCGCGGGACATCAGCCCGCGCGAGCACGCGCCGACAGCCTCGAAGGCGTCGATGATCGTCACCTGATGCTCGCTGCCGTCGGACAGGGTCGCAAAACCGGGCAGAGTGGAGCCGGCGTAGAGGAACACGCTTGCCAGATCGAGGCGGGCGGCGGCCATCAACATTCCAGGCAGCGACTTGTCGCAGCCCGCAAGAAGAACCGAACCGTCGAGACGCTCGGCGCTGACCACAGTCTCGACACTGTCTGCGATGACCTCACGTGAGACGAGTGAGAAGTGCATCCCCTCGTGGCCCATCGAAATGCCGTCCGAGACCGAAATGGTGCCGAACTCGAGCGGAAATCCACCAGCGGCGTGTACACCCACCTTCACAGCTTTTGCGAGGCGTTCCAGCGACAGGTTGCACGGGGTGATCTCGTTCCACGAGGATGCGACGCCGATCTGAGACTTGCCCCAGTCCTCGTCGCCCATCCCGACGGCACGCAACATGCCGCGGGCGGCGGTCTTCTCCAGGCCGTCCGTGACGTCGCGACTCCGCGGCTTGACGTCCGGTGAATTGTTCTCGGTCGACATGACACTCCTGACCTCTACTGGATATTCGAGCCGTATCCATAACTAAACATAGAACCGTCTGATCATAGAGCCGGTGCTATGGCCGCCCCGTCGAAGGTCGACGCGTCCTTCGGCAGGGCCGGCCGCGGCTGTGCAGCTACAGCTCTTCGACGCAGACGATGAAGTTGCGTTCGTCGTATTCGAAGCCGCTGTCCGAAGCACCGGTGCAGGCATCGATATCGGCGGTGTCGGAGCGGATCTCGACTACCCGGACGGTGTATTGACCAGGTGAATCACACTCCACACGCAGCGGATCCTCCCCGGACAGTTCCATACATCCGTCGATGACCCAGTCCACGTCCAAGCATAGGGCGCCCTGTTCGATGTCGCGGACGGTCTCGTAGTAGTACTGGTCGGCGTCCGAGATGCATTCGTCGCTGGTGGGGGCCTTGCCGACCACCCTGTAATTCGAATCTGAGCTGCCGCACTTTGCTTCGTCGATACTTGCTTCGAACTGCGTGCCACCCAACTCGACGCAGTCACCGATCTCGACATCGAGATCGACATCGCCTCCGGTGTCCGCGCCTTGCTGTGAGAGTGGCGGGGTAGCGACGGTCGTGCTGTTCGATGCAGTCGTCGGGTCGTCGGCCGGGATGGCCCGGGGGGTCACGTTCGAACTACAGCTCGCAAGAAGGAAGGCCGTACACGCAATCACGGCGAGTGTCGCGCCGCGGAGCGTTCGAGTGCGGGGGATCATCGATCGTTCCTTTTTTCGTAGGGTGTTGCACAGGTGAAAATATCCGACAACACGGACAAACACCTACCTGGCAGAACCGATCGTCATTGCCGGCGATGAGGCAGTATTGACTTCGTGGACCTACCCATCGAGTGGCCTCTGCAGCCGATGCTCGCCAAGGCGGCCAAAACGGTGCCGCCTCAGCCTGTCGACGGCCCGCCTACCTGGTCGTACGAACCCAAGTGGGATGGCTTTCGCGCCATTGTCTTCCGCGACCGCGACGAAGTCGTCCTCGGGTCACGTGGAGGCAAGAACCTCGCGCGCTATTTCCCCGAGATGGTCGACGCCGTACGACGCGAGCTTCCAGATCGCGTCGTCGTCGATGGCGAGATCGTTGTACCGCGGGAGATCGACGGACGAACCAGGCTCGACTGGGACGCGTTGTCCGAGCGTATTCATCCAGCTGAAAGTCGAGTAAGGATGTTGGCAGAGAAGACGCCGTCGATGTTCGTCGGCTTCGATCTGCTAGCACACGGATCGACAGATCTGACGCGCGAGCCGTTCGGCGCACGCCGTGAGCAGTTGCTGGCAGTGATGAGCGGCGGAGATCGCTGCCAGGTCACCACCGCGACCGATGATGCCGCCACCGCGCAGGATTGGTTCGAGCGCTTCGAAGGTGCTGGTCTCGACGGCGTGGTCGCCAAGAAGCTGGACGGGGTGTATCTGCCGAACAAACGCGAGATGATCAAGATCAAACACGCACGCACAGCCGATTGTGCGTTGATCGGATATCGAGTTCATAAGTCCGGCAACGGAATCGGTTCTCTGCTCTTGGGTCTCTACGACGGCGATCAACTGCGTATGATCGGCGGCGCCTCGGCGTTCACCGACAAGCGGCGCGTGGAGATTCTCGAAGAACTGCAACCACTCCGGACAGGTGAGGAACCGAAATCTGCAGAGGCGAATCGGTGGACCACGAACAAGGACCGCAGCTGGGTGCCATTGCGCATCGAGCGTGTCATCGAAGTCGCCTACGACCAGATGGAAGGTGAGCGGCTCCGGCACTCCGCTCGATTCCTGCGTTGGCGTCCGGACCGCGACCCGAAGTCGTGCACCTATGAGCAACTGGACGTGCCCGTCAGCTACGACGTGACCGATGTATTAGCCGGAGGTAGCTAGCCGTGGCTGCGAAAGCGCCTGCCGAAGAATGGGACATCGACGGGATCGCTGTGCGGGTGTCGAGTCCGGACAAAATTTACTACCCACAGCTCGGACCTGAGAACGGAACCAAACGACACCTCGTCGACTACTACCGGACAGTCGCCACCGAGCTATACCCCAACACCCCGCAGGCTCCACTCCTGCCCAACTCGGTCATTCCGCAGGCTCCACTCCTGCCCAACTCGGTCATTCCGCAGGCTCCACTCCTGCCCA
>JBBSSG010000239.1:0-4732 GCA_038242295.1 Mycobacteriales bacterium
CGAACCATCGAGTGCCTACCGTTCGATACCCGCGCACTCGGCACAGACGAGCAGTTTCAGCGACCCAACAGCATGAAAGGGCCGCTCGGGCTGTGGGTCACCTCGAAGGACTACCACGACCTGGCGATGGTCAAGCGGACGTGGAGAGGGCGCAAAGCGTCGTTGGTCGCGGCCTGGCGGGTGGCGTCGAACATCGTTCGCCGGCGCCATATGGCAACAGGAGGACGCGCACTGGCCGCGCGGATGCGCATGGTGCTCAAAGACTCGGGCATCCCGCTGTGGCTGCAGACGCCGATGTCCGAGCTCATCGTCGACGACGGCGGAGTCGTGCGCGGGGTCGTGGCAGAGCGAGACGGCAAGACGATTCGTATCGCGGCCCGCAAAGGGGTGCTGCTCGCAACCGGTGGATTCGAACACAACGCGGAGATGCGTGCGCGTTACCTTCCCGAACATGGAGTTACCGACATCAGTTCCGGGGCCCGCGAGAACACGGGCGACGGAATCATCGCCGGCCAGGACGTCGGAGCCGACGTCGCACTGATGGACGACGCCTGGTGGATGCCGTCCGTCCTGCATCCGATGGGCGCGGTCATTCCGTTGGTATCCGAGCGCTGCATTCCGCCGTCGGTGATCGTCGACAGCAAAGGCAAGCGGTTCACCAACGAATCCTCGCCCTACGTGAACTTTGTCCACGACCAGCTCGAAGGCGGTCACGTCCCTGCCTGGTTCGTAATGGACACCAAAGCCCGCTCACGGTATCCGTTCGCGCAGGTTCTACCCGGCGTTCCTCTTCCCCAGGGGTTCTACGACTCCGGGGTGGCTCACAAAGCGGACACTCTTCGGGAACTCGCGGCTTTGATCGACGTTCCTGCCGACTCGTTGAACGAGACAATCAGCCGGTTCAACGGCTTCGCACGTTCGGGTAAAGACGAAGACTTCGGGCGAGGGGACAGTGCCTACGATCGCTACTACGGCGATCCCACCATGAAGAACCCGTGTCTCGACGAGATCGACCGGGGCCCGTTCTATGCAGTTCGCTGCGAGCCCGGTGATCTGGGAACCAAGGGTGGGCTCAGCACCGACGCCGATGCCAGGGTCCTCCGAGTCGACGGCAGTGTGATCGAGGGTCTCTACGCGACCGGAAATACCTCGGCCTCGGTGATGGGCAACGAATACGCGGGGGCGGGCGCGACGATCGGACCGGCGATGGTGTTCGGCTATATCGCCGCCCACCATGCCGCGAATGCTCAAAGCAATGTCTCGTCGATCGATCGGTCCGACAAGGTTCGGTGGGCGAGCGAGACGCCTCGGATTGGTCCGAAAGGCCCCGTTCTTCCGAATTCAAGGTAAACCTGTTTATAGAGAGTTGAAAACCGCCTGAGCACATCGACCGGGCGCCGAAGAAGAAAGCCGAGATCATCATGGGTCAAGTTCTTGACAGGATCGAACAGCACGCCGAAGAGATCCGTGCGCAGGGCGTCGAGGGTGACAAGCTGATGCGCTTGTCCGACTCGTCGGCAAAGCGTCTGCGGGACTCCGGGGTGATGCGAATGCTGCAGCCCAAGGAGTACGGCGGCTACGAGTCGCACCCACGCGAATTCGCCGAGACGACCATGGGTATCGGGGCTATCGACGGTGCCGCAGGCTGGGTCGGCGGAATCGTCGGCGTCCATCCGTGGGAGCTGGCCTTCTTCGATCGCAAGGCCCAGGACGAGGTGTGGGGCGAAGATCCCGACATGTGGATGGCGTCGCCGTACGCCCCGATGGGAGTTGCCACGCCCACCGACGGCGGCTACATCCTCAACGGCCGTTGGTCATTTTCTTCGGGCACCGATCACTGCGGTTGGATCATGATCGGTGCCGCAGTCGGCGACGCCGAAGGCAAGCGCGCGATGCCCCCGACAATTTTGCACGTGTTGCTCCCTCGCGCGGACTACGACATCGACCCCGACAGCTGGGATGTGGTCGGCCTGCGCGGTACCGGGTCCAAAGACCTCATCGTCAAGGATGCTTTCATCCCGGACTACCGGACTCTGCGCGCAGACAAAGTGATGAACGGGACGGCAGCCAAGGAGTTCGGACGCGAGCAGCCGCTCTACAACTTCCCGTTCTCGTGCATCTTCCCGCTCGGGATCACCTCGTCGCTGATCGGCATTGCCGAAGGTGCTCTCGGGTGCCATCTCGATGCGCAGCGTCAGCGGATAACAGTCTCGGGTACGGCGATCAAAGACGATCCCTATGTGTTGTTCGCCATCGGTGAGGCAGCGGCAGAAATTGCGGCATCCCGGGCAGTGGTACTCGAGACTGTGGACCGGTTCTGGGATCTGACCGAGAAGAAGCAGGAAATCACGTTCGAGATGCGTGCTGTGGGCCGGCGTACCCAGACAGCCGCCGCGTGGCGAGTAGTGCGTGCCGTGGACGAGATCTTCGCTCGGTCGGGTGGTGGTGCGCTGAAGCTGAATACCCCGATGCAGCGATTCTGGCGCGACGCCCATGCAGGCCTCTCTCATGCGATCCATGTTCCCGGATCCATCTTCCATTCCTCGGCCCTGACCCAACTCGGCGGCGAGCCGCAGGGCATCCACCGCTCGATGATTTAGTACCCGGCGTTCTGACACACGACGATGCCGCGCCGCTTCAGCGGCGCGGCATCGACTTTTTTCAACGAAAGGCACTCACGATGACGGAAATACGAGGTCTGGGCTATCTCAGAATTCAGACGCAAGATGTGCCGCGCTGGCGGGAGCTCGTCGTAGACGGACTCGGTATGGCCGTCGGGTCGGGTCCCGAAGCCGATGGGCTCTACTTGCGCCTCGACGAGCGTACAGCGCGGCTGATCGTATTGCCGGGCGATACCGACAAGGCCCTGGCCGTCGGCTGGGAGGTTCGTGATCAGTTCGCGCTCCAGCGCGTCCGCGAAGCGGTGGAGAAGTCGGGAACAACAGTCGACGTTTTATCCGAGGAGGATTCGCGCTACCGCGATGCCGAGCAAGTCATCGCATTCGACGATCCGTCGGGCACCCGCGTCGAGGTGTTCTTCGGGCCGGTACTCGATCACAGCCCGGTGGTCACCCCGCACGGCGGACGATTCGTCACCGGGTCGCAGGGGCTCGGCCATGCGGTACTGCCGACGCCTGCCTTCGACGAAGCGCATGCGTTCTACACCGAAGTGCTGGGATTTCTGCCGCGCGGATCCATCCGGCTCGGCGGCGCCGAGGCACCAGGGCCCGCACGCAGGGTTCGGTTCTTGGGAGTCAACGAGCGGCATCACAGCCTGGCTTTGTGCCCAGCCCCGCACAGTCAGGACCCGGGCATGGTGCACCTGATGACGGAGGTCGACACTCTCGACGCAGTGGGCCAGGCTCTCGATCGGGTGACCAAGCTCGGCTTCACCATTTCCTCGACACTCGGTCGTCACACCAACGACAAGATGGTCTCGTTCTACGTTCGCGCCCCGGGCGGATGGGATCTCGAATTCGGGACAGCAGGAGAACTGGTGGACGAGAAGTACTACACAGCTGAGGAAATCACTGCTGACAGCTATTGGGGACACGACTGGTCCGGGTCCGAGATGCTGGCGGCCTTTGCATGACTGCAGGATGAAACTCCTATAGGCCGAATCATTCACGGCACAGTCGAAAGCGCTGCCCATCGAACGATGGGCAGCGCTTTCGACTTGTTTGTCAGCCGCAATCTGTCATTTGCGGTTGAGAAGACGCTTCATTCCTTCTGCCGCTTCCTCGACGAGTCGATCGCGCGGGAAGCCGCTGCGAGCGCGGGCGGTGTCGTAGTTCTCGCCGGCCACCCAGACAGGCCCATCGGCGATGTGCTCGAGGCCTTCGCGGGCCACATCCTTCGGCTCGGAAACACGCATTCCGGGTATGTCGAAGTTCAAACCAGCGCGAGCCATTGCCGGAGTTCGGGTCACGCCGAGGACTAGTTCGACGACGTGTACTCCGAATGGGGCCAGTTCGAGCCACAGACTTTCGGCAAACACACGGCCGAAAGCCTTCGAGGCGGCATACACACTCTGGTGTGAGGAACCCATGTAGCCGGCCAGTGAGCCGACCAAGATGATGCCGCCGCGACCACGCTCACGCATTGCTGCTCCAAAATGATGCGAAAGGTGCAGTTGCGCAGTGATGTTGAGGCCGATGACTTGCTGGAACCCATCCAGATCGCCGGTTACGAAGTCATGGCCGTAGCTGTTCGCCCCCGCATTGAAGATCAACAGGCCGACGTCGAGACCCTCGGTGGCGCCGCGGATGGTCTCCACAGCATCGGGGGCAAGCAAATCGAGGGACAGTGTCCGGACCTCGACGCCGTTCGAACGCGCGCGAGCCGCTGTCTCTTCGAGTGGACCGGGCTTGCGTGCGATGAGGACAAGGTTGAAGCCGGCTGTGCTCAGCTGGTCGGCGAATTCTGCGCCGACCCCCTCGGAACCGCCGGCGATCACCGCCCAAGGCCCGTACTGGTCGATGTCGATCATGATGTGCCTTCCTTTCAGTTGTCAGTCGACCACGATCGGCGTGGGCACCGGGTCCTCGTCGGCGACAGAGACGATGCCGCGGGTCGCGGCGTCGACGATGCACGCGTTGAGTGCCCGGCAACCCTTGCTGGGCGCGCCCGGCCGACTGTCGTCGTGGGCTTCATCATCGATTTCGTGGCAGAGAGCGCGAGCTGCTGTGTCCCACTGGATGGACGTGTGTTCCCAGCTGTGCTTTTCCACGAG
>JBBSSG010000240.1:0-4581 GCA_038242295.1 Mycobacteriales bacterium
AGATCAGACCTTCCTTGATCGCGCGACCGAACTGCGACCAGAACGTCGAGTACTTCTCGGCGTTCTCGCTCTGCATCTCCTTGATGGTCGAGAGCACCTTACGGGTGAGCCGTCGACGGATGGCGCGAATCTGCCTGTCTTGCTGCAGAATCTCGCGGGAGACGTTGAGGGAAAGGTCGGCTGCGTCGACGACGCCTCGCACGAAGCGCAGGTACTCGGGCATGAGCTCTTCGCAGTCATCCATGATGAAGACACGCTTGACGTACAGATGCACGCCGGGCTTACCCTCACGCATGAACAGATCGAACGGTGCCTGCGACGGAATGAACAGCAGCGCTTGGTATTCGAACGTGCCCTCGGCCTTGAACGGGATGACCTCGAGCGGCTCGTCCCACGCGTGGCTCACGTGTTTGTAGAACTCTTTGTACTCCTCCTCGGACACTTCGTCCTTGGAGCGAGTCCACAGCGCCTTCTGCGAGTTGACGGTCTCCGTCTCGATCGTGACGGTGTCCTCGCCGCCCTCTTCCTCACTTCTGACGGTCTTCTCCACATCGATGCGGATGGGCCAGGCGATGAAGTCGGAGTACTTCTTGACGAGTTGCTTGACCTTCGACTCGGACGCGTAATCGTGGAGGTGATCCTCCTCGTCCGCAGGCTTGAGATGCAGGGTCACCGAGCTGCCCTGCGGGGCATCCTCGACATCGGAGATCTCGTAGGTGCCCTCGCCGGTGGACTCCCACCTCGTGGCGGTGCTCTCGCCGGCTCGGCGCGTCAGAAGGGTCACCTTCTCCGCGACCATGAACGTCGAGTAGAAGCCGATGCCGAACTGGCCGATCAGCTCCTCCGACGCGGCAGCGTCTTTGGCTTCTTTGAGCTTTTTGCGTACCTCGGCAGTACCCGACTTGGCGAGCGTGCCGATGAGATCAATGACCTCCTCGCGCGACATACCGATGCCGTTGTCACGGATCGTCAGTGTGCGAGCTTGCTTGTCGATGTCGAGTTCGATGTGCAGATCCGAGACATCGACGTCGAGATCTTTGTTCTGGTACGCCTCGAGGCGAAGCTTGTCGAGCGCATCAGAGGAGTTGGAAATCAGCTCTCGGAGGAAGCTGTCCTTGTTCGAGTAAATGGAGTGAACCATCAGGTCCAAGAGCTGACGCGTCTCGGCCTGAAACTCCCGCTGTTCGGTAGTCATAGGTATGTGCGATCTCCTTCTACGGGCAAAACGGTCGCAAACATTCTAGGTCAAGGCTACGTATGACGTGCAGGCTCACGTCATTGACCTACTGTGGCGGGGGTGACGAACGCGACGAACTACAAGATCGTGCCGTTGGCCCTGGGGATGACAGTGGTGGCCGGGGCAGCGTGGTTGACCAGAGCTGCGTGGGGGTTGCCCGCGCAGATAGGGGCGAGGACGGCCACGATCGCGCCCTACGCAGCCAGTTCCCCGCGGTATCGGGATCGTCGTTTCCACAACACCGAAGCGAGCCGCAGCTTCGTCAGTGGTGGTGAGGAGTCGATCCTGGTGTCGATTGTGAAACGCCGGGGACTGGGGAAGCCGCAGCGGGCTGTGCCGCTGGCCCCTCCGATCGCGCCCGTGGATGCAGGCGAGGCGGCAGTGACCTGGTACGGCCATTCGTCGGTGCTGATCGAGATCGACGGTATGCGCGTGCTCGCCGATCCGGTGTGGAGCAACCGAGTCTCACCGTCGCAGTTCGTCGGGCCTGCACGGCTGCATCCCACGCCCGTACCGCTCGATGCACTTCCTCGAGTCGATGCGATCGTCATCTCACACGACCATTACGACCACCTGGACAAATCGACAATTCAAAGGCTCGTGAGGCTGCAGAAGGCCCCGTTCATCGTGCCGCTCGGTATCGGTGCACATCTGCGGCATTGGCGCGTCCCGGAGGATCGAATCATCGAACTCGACTGGGACGAGCAGACCGAAATCTCCGACCTCACCATCACCTGCACCGAGGCCAGACACTTCTCCGGCCGCGGACTCAAGCGGAATCTGACGCAATGGGCTTCGTGGGCGTTCGCCGGCCCCAAGCATCGCGTCTTCTTCGGAGGCGACACCGGCTACACCGTGAAGTTCGCCGAGATCGGTGCGAAGTACGGACCGTTCGACCTGACTCTGTTGCCGGTGGGTGCCTACGACCCGCGGTGGGCCGACGTGCACATGAACCCGGAGGAAGCCGTCCGAGCCCACGGCGATTTGGGCGGCGGTGTTCTTGTCCCGGTGCACTGGGCGACCTTCAACTTGGCTTTTCATCCCTGGTCCGAACCGATTGCTCGACTGAAAGCTGCCGCCGAATCAGTCGACGTGAGGACGGCCGTGCCGATGCCGGGTCAGCGAATCGACGCAGTCCGCGGTGGTCACGACGATCGATGGTGGGCACGGCTCGGGTAGACCCATTCGAGCGCATAGTGTTGTCGCCATGTCGACCGAGACGGACGCACAACGACAGAGCGGATTAACAGAGGCGGAGGTAGCGCAGCTTCGGTCCGACGGGAAGTCGAACGACGTTCCAGCCCGCGCGAGCAGGTCGGTCAAGGAAATTGTCCGGCGCAATGTGTTCACCCGAATCAACGCGATTCTGGGGGTGCTGCTGGCCATCGTATTGTCGACCGGTTCGATCATCGACGGCATGTTCGGGCTGCTCATCATCGCCAACAGTGGCATCGGCATCATTCAAGAAATCCGGGCGAAGAAAACGCTGGACAGGCTGGCGATAGTCGGACAGAACAGACCGGTCGTGAGACGCGGCGGCGTGAGCCGTGACGTCGCGCCGGACGAGGTAGTTCTCGGCGACATCATCGAGCTCGGGTCGGGGGACCAGGTCGTCGTCGATGGCGAGGTCGTCGAAGAATCGAGCTTGGAGGTCGACGAGTCACTGCTCACCGGTGAAGCGGATGCCGTGCACAAAAAAGTCGAGACGCAGATCCTGTCCGGAAGTTTCATCGTGGCCGGTAGCGGGGCCTACCGGGCAACGAAGGTCGGCCGCGACGCCTACGCTGCCAAACTGGCCGCCGAAGCCAGCAAGTTCACTCTTGTGCATTCCGAACTACGCAGCGGCATCGACAAGATCTTGAAGTTCATCACCTTTCTGATGATTCCGGCGGGCGCGCTGATCATCTACAACCAGCTCTTCTCCAGCGGCCAAGCGTTGAGGCCTGCGTTGAACGGCATGGTGGCGGCGTTGGTGCCAATGGTTCCCGAGGGGCTGGTGCTGATGACGTCCATTGCGTTCGCCGTCGGCGTGATTCGATTGGGCCAGCGGCAATGCCTCGTACAGGAACTGCCGGCGATCGAGGGCCTGGCTCGCGTAGACATGGTGTGCGCCGACAAGACCGGCACTCTCACGGAGAAAGGAATGCGACTCTCGGAGTTGCGCATCGTCGACGATAGCAACGAAGATTCCCTACGGTCGGCCCTTGCCTGCCTGACACATCACGATCCGCGGCCCAACGCGAGCGTCTTGGCGCTAGCGGAAGCCTTCCAGGACGATCCAGATTGGACCGAGACGGCTGTCGCTCCGTTCTCCTCGGCGAAGAAGTGGAGCGGGAAGTCCTACGGCGAGCACGGTAATTGGCTACTCGGTGCGCCGGACGTGTTGCTCGACGCCAACACGGATATTGCTCGTCAAGCAGAAGAAGCCGGGGCTGCAGGCATGCGTGTTCTTCTGCTCGCGAGCAGTGACCTGCCCGTCGACGCCGAGTCCGCGCCGAGCGTCGTCACCCCGCGTGCGCTGGTAATTCTCGAGCAGAAGGTGCGTTCCGACGCCCGCGAAGCGCTCGAGTTCTTCGCCAGTCAGTCCGTCGAAGTGAAAGTCATCTCGGGCGACAATGCGGTATCCGTGGGGGCTGTCGCGGATACCTTGGGGCTGTCAGGCAAGGCAATCGACGCCCGAGACCTCCCCGAGGACGCAGACGAGCTTGCCGACATCGTCGAGAGCGGGGTCACCTTCGGTCGGGTCGGCCCCGAGCAGAAGCGCCGAATGGTGGGCGCGCTCCAATCTCGGGGACATACCGTCGCGATGACAGGTGACGGGGTCAACGACGTCCTCGCACTCAAGGATGCCGACATCGGCGTTGCCATGGGCTCGGGAAGTTCGGCGACGCGGGCCGTGGCGCAGATTGTGTTGCTGGACAACAAGTTTTCGACGCTCCCGTACGTCGTCGGTGAAGGTCGGCGCGTGATCGGCAACATCGAACGCGTCTCCAATCTATTTCTGACCAAGACCGTGTACTCGGTCTTGCTGGCGTTCCTGATCGGTATCTCCGGAGTGCTCTCGCAGGTGTTCGACTTCGAGCCTCTGCCGTACCCGTTCCTGCCCCGGCACGTTACGATTGCAGCTTGGTTCACCATCGGTATCCCTGCGTTCATCCTCGCGCTGGCCCCGAACAACGAACGCGCCCGAACAGGCTTCGTCCCGCGCGTCATCCGTCTGGCCGTGCCGTCGGGTCTGATCGTCGGAAGTGCGACGTTCTTGTCCTTCTTGCTGGCGTATCAAGGCCCCCAGTCGACCGAAACCCAGATCACGCAGGCCAGTACCACCGCCCTGATCACGTTGA
>JBBSSG010000241.1:0-4549 GCA_038242295.1 Mycobacteriales bacterium
AAGACTGGCGTGCATCTGTACGTCAAGCGTGTCTTCATCATGGATGACTGCGAAGAGCTCATGCCCGAGTACCTGCGCTTCGTGCGGGGCGTCGTCGACGCGGCCGACCTCTCACTCAACGTCTCCCGTGAGATTCTGCAGCAGGACAGGCAGATTCGCGCCATCCGTCGACGACTCACCCGTAAGGTGCTCTCGACCATCAAGGAGATGCAGAGCGAGAATGTCGAGAAGTACTCGACGTTCTGGTCGCAGTTCGGTCGCGCGATCAAGGAAGGTCTGATCTCGGACTCCGACAACCGCGACACACTGCTGGCGGTGTCGTCGTTCGCCTCGACCAACAGCGAGGAAGGCGTCACCACTCTCGCTGAATACGTCGATCGAATGAAAGACGGTCAGGAGCAGATCTACTACATGACGGGCGAATCCCGTCAGCAGATCGAAAGCTCGCCGCACATGGAGGCATTCAAGGCTCGTGGCCTCGAGGTACTGCTGTTGACCGACTCCGTCGACGAGGTCTGGGTCGGCAATGTTCCCGGTTTCGACGGCAAGTCCTTCCAATCCATCTCCAAGGGCGAGGTAGACCTCGACACCGAGGAGGAGAAGAAGGAGGCCGAGTCCAAGCGCGAAGAGCTTGACAAAGACTTCGCCGACCTCCTGACTTGGATGACCGAGACGCTCAGCGAGGACGTGAAAGAAGTTCGCCTCTCGTCTCGCCTCACCACATCACCGGCGTGCGTCGTCGGTGACGAGTTCAGCTTCTCCCCGCAGCTCGAGAAGATGTACAAGGCGTCGGGTCAGTTCGTGCCGACCTCCAAGCGCATCCTCGAACTGAACCCGACACATGATCTGGTTACCGGACTCAAGAAGGCTCGCGAGGACCGCAGCGAGGATCCGAATCTCAACGAGACTGCCGAGTTGCTCTATGCAACAGCACTTCTCGCTGAAGGTACCGAGCTGAAAGACCCGGCGAAGTTCTCTCGTCTGCTAGCGGACCGACTGACCCGCACGGTCTAGACGACCACGTCGCCGGTGAGTGGGAATCCATAGCACGATGTGGATTCCCACTCGCCGGCAATCCGTACCGTCAGCGCCAGAACCGATAGGTTCGTTTTACGCACTCAGCAAAGCAAAGTTCGACATTTCAGCCCGCAACTGATTCAGTGCACGGTGCTGGGCCACTCGCACCGCACCGGCGGTCATTCCCAACGCTCGTCCGGTGTCCGGGGCGCTCATGCCCCACACAACCCGCATCAGAATGATCTTGCGACACCTGGTGGACAGGGTCGCCATGAGAGCCTGCGCATCACTGCGAAACTCACCCTCGACAGCAATCTCTTCGGGAGACTGATTGGTGACGGGTTCTTGGATAACCGAATCCAACGAATACGCTCGCCGCAGCGTGGTCTTGCGTCCGGCATCAGCTAACTTATGGCCTGCAATGCCATAAACGAACGCCATGAACGGCTTACCCAGATCTCGATATTTGGGAATCGCGGCGATCAGAGCGAGAGACACATCTTGAACAATGTCGTCGGCAGCAACATCGAGGCTGCCCAATCGCGCCGTGCAGTAACGCTTCAATGCGGGCCTGACCATGGTGATCACGTCCTCGAGCGCGGACCTGTCACCCGCTACAGCCAGCGGAACGCGCGCGGCGAGCATGTCCGCGACATCTTCTTCCGTCATCGATCCGTCCTCCCGACTCACACTGCATATACCAAGTGATTCGATGCTGAGAGGGCTGCGGTTTGGTCGGTGCCGAAAGTGCTGCGAACTTTCTGAGCTTCGGGTGTTACTTACCTAGAAACTTCGGCTGCCGCTTCTCGTTGCGGGCAAGGCGCGCTTCTTTCGCGTCCTCGCTTGTCCACGCGGCACCGAACGCCGCGGCCTGTTCCGGCGTCGGTTCGTCATGGGTGCCGTCATCATTGAAGACGAGCTTGAGGTGCTTCAACGCAAGCGGCGCCAGCTCGGTAATCGATACAGCCCATTCGAGTGCCACGGCTAGATCGCCGCGCTTGTTGGCCAGCCCGCTGATGTAGGCACGATCGGCGTCGAGGCGCTCGCCGCCCATCAGAATTGTCCTGGCGAAGCTTCCGCCCGCCAGCGACGACAACCGCTTGATCGTCCAATTGTTGACCGCGATGCCGAGCCGAGTCGACGGAATTTCGAAGAACGCGCCGTCAGCCACGACGCGCAGATCGCAGGCAATGGAGAGCTGCGTCCCGGCGCCGACTGCGGGGCCGTTGATCGCAGCGATGATCGGCACCGGCGCCTTGTCCACGGCCATCAACAACTTTTGCAGGGCTTCCGGGAATTCGTCTGCGAAGCTACTTCCCCCCAGGTCGGCGCCCGCGCAGAAGCTCGACCCCTGTCCGGTGATGACGATGACGCGCGCGTCCTCATCGACAGCCTTCTCGACAGCCTCCCGCAGTGCGTTGCACTGGCCCGTGTCGAGTGCGTTGCGACGCTCGGGCCGCTGGATTTCGAGGATGACGACATGGCCGTCCCGAGTCTGTCCGATCATGCTGCTAGACGTTACGCATGCGTACAGTCATCCCCCGCCCGAGGGCTGGTGTACTGGCGACTGCGCTCGAACGATGTGTCCATTGCCGGCCTCGAGACAGTCAGTCGCCCAACTCGTCGGCCACGAACTTCGCCAATGAACCCAATCGGGCTCGCTCCGGCATTTGAGTCGGAACGCCCAATGCATCCAACGGCGCCGACGTAACGGGGCCGACGCAAAACGCAGGGACGAAATCGGTTAGTGCAGCGAGGAATTCATCGAGTAGTCCGTTGTCCTTGGCTGTCGACAACAGTGACGCGACGGCCGGAGCGCTGGTGAAGGTAACCGCGTCGACCTCATGTTTCAGGATCTTGGCGAGCAAATCGATCAGCGGTTGCTGCCCAGGCGGCCGGATCCAACGGTAGACCGAAATGGCGCGAACATTGGCGCCGAGCCGAGCCAATGACTCGCTCAAATGAATCGTCGGCTCCCATTCGGTGATGGTGCCGTGCAACTGCACCGCGACGTCGACTCCGGCGATTCCCTCGGCTTCGAGGTGATCGGCGACTTCCTGCGACGCCTCTGTCTTGGGCGCCCAGGCCTCGCGGAGTCCTGCTCCGCGAATTGCGCCCTGCGCCTTGGGGCCTCGCGCAATGATGCGCGAGGAACCGAGAGCTGCGAGGAGTTCAGCGCGGTTGTGCCATCCTTCGGCTGCGTCGAGCCAGCCGCGGAAACCGATGCTGGTGCTGATCACGACGAGCTCAGGGGGCTCAGAGATGATGCCCTCGGTCCTTTCACGAAGGTCCGAGTCATCCACCAGAGGCAGTACCGAAATAGCAGGCACATGGACCGTCTCGGCGCCTCGTCGCTCGAGCAACGTCGCGAATTCCTCCGCGCGTCGCTCGGCGGTCAGTGCAATCGTTTTCCCCGTCAGCGATCCCATGCCGAGAAGGATATGCGGCTTCGCCGCCCGTGTGTGCGTAGTAGGAACCGGTCCCTACTACGCACACACGGGCGCGTCAGCGCAATCAGGACGAGAACTTGTCCGGATCCGGGCCAGTACGGCCGTCGGCGGTGTCGAGTGCGTTGATCTGCTGGATCTCGTCGTTCGATAGTTCGAATCCGAATACGTCGAAATTGCTTGTGATCCGCTCGGGCGTGACCGACTTGGGGATGACGACGTTGCCGAGCTGGATGTGCCACCGAAGAATGACCTGTGCCGGGCTCACCCCGTGTGCCTCGGCAATCGTCGTGAATGCTGGGTCATCCAAGATTGTGCCGGATCCCAGCGGACTCCATGCCTCGGTGGCGATACCCTTGGCTGTGTGGAATTCGCGCAGTTCTTCCTGGTTGAAGCGCGGATGCAGCTCAATTTGATGAACGGCAGGAGTGACGCCGACCTCGGCGATCAACTTTTCGAGAGTTGGGATGGTGAAGTTCGAGACGCCGATGGATCCGACGCGGCCGTCGGCCTGAAGCTTGCGGAACGCCTTGAACGTATCGATGTACTTGTCGCGATCGAGCTGCTGCCAGTGAATGAGGTACAGGTCGAGATATTCGAGTCCGAGGCGGTCCATGCTGGCGTCGAAAGCAGCGAGTGTGGAGTCGTATCCCTGGTCGTCGTTCCACAGCTTGGTGGTGATGAACAACTCGTCGCGGGCAATGCCGGAATCCGCAATCGCCCTGCCGGTGCCCGCCTCGTTCTCGTACACCTTGGCGGTGTCGATGCTTCGGTAGCCAACCTTCAATGCTTCGGAGACAGCAGCCTGCGCGCCGTCGTCGGGAACCTGCCACACACCGAATCCGAGCTGGGGAATCGATTGCCCGTCGCTGAGCACGATCGTCGGTACAGCACTGGTCTCAGGTGAAAAGGTCATACGAAGGCCAACGGACAGCAGTCGGCGTCTGTTCCCGAGCAGCCCGATCAGCCGGGCGTGGAGCCTGCGGAATGCCCCCGATCAGCCGGGCGTGGAGCCTGCGGAATGCCCCCGATCAGCCGGGCGTGGAGCCTGCGGAATGCCCCCGATCAGCCGGGCGTGGAGCCTG
>JBBSSG010000242.1:0-4510 GCA_038242295.1 Mycobacteriales bacterium
CAGCTACAGCGACGAGGCCATCGTCACCCGTATGAATGCCGACCTGTCGAACGAACTCGGCAACCTCGCCCAGCGTTCCCTGACGATGGTCGCAAAGAACTGCGACGCCGTGGTTCCAACGCCGGGTGAGTTCTCCGCCGAAGACGCCGCAATGCTGGCGCGCGCCGACGAACTGCTGGAAATCTGTCGACGCGAATTCGACGTACAGGCATTGCATTCGGCAGTGGAAGCGATCTGGTCCGTGCTGGGCGAAACGAACCGCTACTTCTCGTCACAGGAGCCATGGGTACTGCGCAAGACCGATCCGGCTCGCATGGCGACCGTGTTGTACGTGACGCTCGAAGTGCTGCGCATCGTCGGGATTCTGGTGCAGCCCATCATGCCGTCGTCGGCGGCGCGAATACTCGAATTGCTCGGCGGTCCGCCGCACGAGTTCTCCGACATCGCTGCACGCATCGTCCCCGGCGAGGCACTGCCCGCACCGTCGCCAGTGTTCCCGAAGTACGAGCCCAAGTAGGTCGTCCCGTGCACGCGCTTTGAGCCCGGCATGCGCTCCCAGCCCTCCGGCGCCTCCCAGCCCGGCATGAATGGACCATCGCAACCGTCTAGCCGTTGCAATGGTCCATTCATGCGGCCGGAGGGTGCAATGGCTAGAGCAACTTCTCCAACTCCACGAGTGAATTCTCGAGATGCGTCAGCATCCGCTGGAGGCTCGGGACGCTGCGCCGGCATCCGATCAGGCCGAAGTTGAGCGAATCTCCGTTACTGGCAACGGTAATGTTCAACGCCATACCGTCGCAGACGATCGAGGCCGGATAGGTGCCGTCGAGTCTTGCTCCGTTCCAGTACAACTCTTCGCCGGAGCCGGGGACGTTCGAGATGATGACGTTGAACGGTGGCGGTGTGTTGTTCACGAATCCGGGGAC
The DNA here is from genome assembly GCA_038242295.1 of Mycobacteriales bacterium. GTDB lineage: Bacteria > Actinomycetota > Actinomycetes > Mycobacteriales > Mycobacteriaceae > Rhodococcoides. The sequence goes on from JBBSSG010000242.1 coordinate 927, forward strand.
AGGTCCGAAGATGAGCGGAAGCATCGTCACCGCTCCGAAGGCCAGCGACTCCAGCGTGTTGAACTCCCGCATCATGGCTTTACCCTTGGCCGTCGAGTCGGTGATGCACCGTAGACGTGTCAGTGGGTCGGCCTCGTTGGTGCAGAGATTGCACAGAATCGCCGAGACGGAGTTGCCAGGCCCGTCATCCCCTCCGGGCTTGCGTAGCGACACGGGAACCATCGCTATCAAGGGCGTTTCGGGAAGAGCCTCCTGGTCGATGAGGTAGCCGCGCAACGCGCCCGAACACATGGCCAGAACGACGTCGTTCAGCGTCACCTCCAATCCCTTGGCTACTTCTCTCATTCGCGAGATCGACCAGCTCTGGGCAGCGAACCGTCGTGCTCCGCCGATCGGCACGTTGAACATGGTCCGTGGCGCGCGCAGTGGAAGCTGTGCGCCTTCGTTCCGCATGGCGCGCAGGCCGATTCGTGCGGCGGTCGGCACGAAGTCCACGAGATCAGCTGCTAACCCCACCCCGAAGGAAGCTCCACTTTTGATCCGATCGAGTGTCGAGGGCACCGGACGGTCAGGTTTGGCTCGAAACAGCGACGGATCCCAGGTGGCAACTCCGTTTCTATCGTTGGGATCGGCCGAGAGGCCGTTCTGCATCAACTCGAGCGCAGAGACGCCGTCGACCAGAGAGTGATGAAGCTTGGTGTAGGCGGCGATTCGACCGTCTGCCAGACCCTCGATGATGTGCACTTCCCACATAGGTCGGTACCGATCCAGCGGGGTGCTGTGATTGAGCGAGAGAAATTGGAACAACTCACGAACACGTCCCGGCGACGGCAGTACCGTCCGCCGAACGTGGTACTCGAAGTCGATTTCGGGTTCACTCGACCAAGCGAGACTGCCCATGATGTTGACCGGGCGTCCCGGCCGTTTCCGGAACAGTTCGTGCACCTCGCCTGTTGTGAACTTCTGATGTATTTCGTCGGCGAGATCGTGCGGTTCACCTGCCGGCACGAATAGTTGGAGCGCCCCGACATGCATCGGATGCTCGCGCGATTCGGCGATCAGAAACATGGACTCTGTAACGGGCATGAGCGCCATCTGCGATTACCTTTATATCTAGATTCGATTACGGTGTGACATCGAACACGACCCTACGTCGAAGTGATCCATGACACGGACTATTGTCCGTTACTAGGAGTTCCAAGCACTGCAGAACGGAGGCGAGACCGATGACTATCGCGCTCACCGCACTGAGACAGTCGCAGCCGATGCCTGCCAGCTCGACGACCAGGCTCGATATCCAAGGTAGAAGCCTGAGCTCACGCGCCCTCGCTGCGTCTCTGCAGGCCACGATCCGCCCATTTCTCTCACTCTGGGCGAAAGCTCCGCACCTTCCGTGGCCCATGAGCTTGGTCGACTACGCAGGCAAACTCCTTCCCAGCGTGAAGGGCACGCGCGTCAGCCGAATCCTGCTCGCCGAGTGCGAAGCGGAGTGGATTCGCGCCGAGGACGTTGCCAGCGATCATGTGGTGCTGTATCTGCACGGCGGCGCGTTCGTCTGTTGCGGGCTCAATTCGCACCGTCGACTCGTCTCACGCGTCTCACAGAGCGTCGGCGCCCCCGTTCTATCGGTCGACTACCGAATGATGCCGCGCAATCCCATTGCGCACGCCGTCGAGGACGGTGTCGATGGATACCGCTTCCTGCTCGATTCCGGTTACCGTCCGGACCAAATTTTTATTGCCGGCGATTCTGCGGGCGGCTACCTGGCGTTCATGGTCACGCTCATGCTGCGAGATCTGGGCATGCCGCTGCCCAAAGCGATCTTCACCATGTCGCCACTGACCAACCTCGATCCCACCGAAAAGCTCGAGCACCGGAACGCGTCGACGTGCGCGATATTCCCCGCTGACGCCATTCCCGCGCTGACGGTGCTGGCCGATCGTGTCGACGCCCGCCTCTTCGTCGAGGGACATCGAGGGCCCCGGCTGTCTCCTGTAGACGCCGATCTCACTGGGCTTCCTCCCGTGCTCATTCAGGCCGGGTCCACCGAAATCCTGCTCGCCGACGCCGAACTCATGGCCGAACGCCTCGCTGAGGCCGGAGTGGACTGCGAACTGCAGGTCTGGGAGGGACAGGTTCACGTGTTCCAGGTAGCGGACTTCCTGCCGGAAGCACATCAAGCTCTGCAGAGAATCGGGACGTTTGTGCAGGCTCATAGCGAAATCCGTATCGCCGCCGAGACCGCCTGAGCTAAGTTGTCCCCATGACTGTGACAGGTAACAAAGAAATAGATATCGAGGCCCCTCCGGCCGCCGTCATCGAGGTTCTCGCCGATGTGGAGTCGCTACCGTCGTGGTCACCCGTCCACAAGAAGGTCGAGGTGGTGGACCGGTACGACGACGGCAAACCGCGCCACGTAAAGATGTCAGTGTCCGTCCTCGGCATCAACGATGACCAGGTCGTCGAATACTCGTGGTCGGAGACGGAAGTCAGCTGGGATCTCATCGAAGGTTCGCAGCAGAAGTCGCAGCGCGGTGAATACATCCTCACCCCCAATGACAAGGGCACACACGTAGCGTTCTCGCTGTCGATCGATCCGAAGATCCCGGTACCCGGATTCATCGTCAAGAAGGGCACCAAGACGGTGCTCAAAGCCGCCACCGAGGGTTTACGGCAACAAGTCGTCGGATGATGACCGCGAGGCCAGAACGGCTTCGTAGAGTTCCCGCTTGCTGACGCCGCCGACCGCCAGTTGAGCGCATGCATCTTTGAGCCGCAGACCCGACGCCACCAACTCCTCGACCTCATCGATCAGCTCTTCCGGTTCCGATGCGACGGCGATAGCCCCGGCGAGGACGACGGTGATCTCCCCGCGTACTCCTTCTGCGGCCCACGCGGCGAGTTCGCCGAGCGTTCCTCGCTTGACCTCCTCGTAGGTCTTCGTCAGCTCTCGGCAGACTGCGGCGCATCGATCGGCGCCGAGAACTTCGGCGGCGTCGGCGAGGCTCGCTGCGAGGCGATGCGGGGCTTCGAAAAATACGCAGGCACGCGACTCGGTCTTCAACGTTTCGAAGAATCGGATTCGCTGGCCCTGCTTGCGCGGCGGAAAACCGTCGAAGCAGAAGCGTTCGACGGGCAGCCCCGACAGGGCCAGGGCAGTGGTCACCGCGGAAGGCCCCGGCAGACACGTCACCGGCAGATTCGCTTCGACGCACGCCGCGACCAAGCGATATCCGGGATCGCTCACCGACGGCATTCCTGCATCGGTGACGAGCAGTACCGACTTTTCGTCGCGGACTGCGCTGACAAGGCCGGGGAGACGAGCAGTCTCGACCTGGTCGTAGAAGCTGACTACCTTGCCGGTGATCGTCACCCCCAGAGCGGAGGCAAGATGCTTGGTCCTTCTGGTGTCTTCAGCGGCGACGACATCGGCCGTGGCGAGAGCGTCGCGCAGTCGCTGGGACGCATCACCGACGTCGCCCATAGGGGTTGCGGCAAGGATCAGCATGCTCCCATCGTCTCGCACTCGTCGGCGCCGCATACGATCGGCATGTGGCCTTGTTGACCGAGCGGTACGTGGTGAG
>JBBSSG010000243.1:0-4483 GCA_038242295.1 Mycobacteriales bacterium
CCGCGGCAGGACTGAAGGAAAGCCATCCGCACGACATCACGATGACAGCGGAAGCGCCCAACTACACCACGCGCTGATTTTTCGGTTGCGTCCAGGAAACAGAACTTCTCGCGAAAGGGATGACGCGCGTGCGCGACCTCGTTGAAATCGGTATGGGCAGAGAAGCCCGGCGTACCTACCATCTAGACGACATCGACATCGTCCCCTCACGTCGAACTCGCTCGTCGATGGAGGTTTCGACCGCCTGGCAGCTCGATGCTTACCGTTTCGATATCCCCGTGCTCGCACACCCGACCGATGCGCTCGTATCGCCGGAATTCGCTATCGAACTCGGCAAGCAGGGCGGCCTGGGAGTCATCAACGGCGAAGGCCTGTGGGCGAGACATTCCGATGTGCAGTCGAAGATCGACGAGCTCGTAGCGATCGCCGAGACGGATTTCGACGCGGACGCTCCGGTGGCGTTTCTGCAGAAGCTTCATGCTGCGCCGTTGCAACCGGATCTACTCGCGGCGGCGGTTGCCCAAGTGCGTGCCGCCGGGGTCACCGTTGCCGTGCGCGTGAGCCCACAAAGCGCGAAGAGTTTGACGCCTGCGCTTGTAGCCGCCGGCATCGATCTTCTGGTTATCCAGGGCACCATCATTTCGGCAGAACATGTTGCCCACGGTGACGAGAAGCCGTTGAACCTCAAAACGTTCATTGCCGACCTCGATGTGCCTGTCATCGCCGGCGGGGTGAGCGATCACCGCACCGCGCTGCATTTGATGCGTACCGGCGCTGCCGGCGTCATCGTCGGCTACGGCTCGGTCGAGGGTGGAACGACGAGCGGTGAGGTGCTCGGTATCGGCGTCCCCATGGCGACGGCTATTGCCGATGCTGCAGCCGCGCGTCGGGATTACCTCGACGAGACCGGTGGACGTTACGTGCACGTCATCGCAGACGGCGACATCACCACCTCGGGCGGGCTCGCGAAAGCGATGGCCTGTGGTGCCGATGCAGCAGTGCTCGGTGCACCGCTGGCTGTGGCGGCTGAAGCGCCTGGCGGCGGTTGGTACTGGCCGTCGGCGGCTGCCCACCCGTCGATGCCTCGTGGCGCACTTCTCCCCGTGGCATCGGGTGAGCGACCGAGCCTGGATCAAGTTCTTCACGGTCCGTCGAGCGAACCCTACGGCTCGATCAATCTGGTCGGCGGACTCCGGCGTTCGATGGCGAAGGCCGGCTATTCCGATCTCAAAGAGTTTCAAAAGGTTGGGTTGAACGTCAGGGCTTGACGTCAGTTCAGCGAAGAGCGCGTACCTCGGTCGAGGTACGCGCTCTTCGCATTGTGATGGCCCTGACCAAGCGTGACCTCAGTTGGTGGTACCTCAAGTTACAGCTACAATGATATGTGTCAACCACGAATGCCCTGGCGTCAGGTCATGGTAATTATCCCGTAGTGTGTGGGTCCAGTCACACCGTTCAGGGGGTGTGTGGCGGGGTGGGCAAGATGAGCATTAGGCGGAGGTCACGAATGGATTCTGAGGATCGCACGATGGATTACGACGTATTGATCGTCGGATCGGGTTTCGGTGGCAGCGTTACTGCCCTCCGGCTGGTCGAGAAGGGCTACACGGTAGGAATTCTCGAAGCGGGCCGTCGGTTCGAGGACAAGGACTTCGCCAAGACCAGTTGGGACCTCAAGCGATTCATCTGGGCCCCGAAGCTCGGATGCTACGGAATTCAGCGTGTGCATCTTCTTCGTGACTGCCTCATTCTGGCCGGTGCGGGCGTCGGCGGAGGTTCGCTCAACTACGCGAACACGCTGTACCAGCCCCCAGAGCCTTTCTTCAAAGATAAGCAGTGGGCGCACATCACCGACTGGGCCAGTGAGCTCGCCCCGCACTACGACCAGGCGACCCGCATGCTCGGCGTAGTCCGCAACCCACACATGACGCCGTCCGACATCGTCATGAAGTCCGTTGCCGAGGACATGGGTGTCGGCGACACCTTCGTTCAGACGCCAGTTGGAGTTTTCTTCGGAGACGAACCCGGCAAGAAGGTCGGCGACCCGTACTTCGGCGGTGTCGGCCCGGAGCGGACCGGCTGCATCGAATGCGGTGAGTGCATGACGGGGTGCCGCCATGGCGCCAAGAACACATTGCTCAAGAATTACCTGATTCTTGCCGAGAACGCCGGTGCCGACATCATCCCGATGACCACGGTCAGCGGCCTTCGTGCATCGCCCGACGGCACCTGGGTCGTCGAGACCGAGCGCACGGGAAAATGGTTTCGCAAGAGCCCGAAGACCTACTCGGCGTCGCACGTTGTTCTCGCTGCCGGAACGTGGGGAACGCAGAATCTACTGCACAAGATGAAAGACAAGGGCGCACTACCGGAGCTGTCCAACAAGCTGGGCGAGTTGACCCGCACCAACTCCGAATCGATCGTCGGCGCAGCAAAGATGAAGGTCGATCCCGATATGAACCTCACCGAGGGCGTCGCGATCACGTCCTCGTTCCACCCTTCGCCCAACACTCACATCGAGCCCGTCCGCTACGGCAAGGGCTCCAATGCGATGGGCGTGATGCAGACGTTGATGACAGACGGAGGCAAGCGCACACCGCGATGGCTTCAGTTCATATTCCTCGTCATTGCACATCCAATCGACTTCATCCGTGTGTTCAGCGTCAAGAACTGGAGTGAGCGCACCATCATTGCGCTCGTGATGCAGAACCTCGACAACTCGATCACTACGTACACCAAGCGAGGGCTGTTCGGCCGCAAGGTCACCAGCAAGCAAGGCCACGGAGAGCCGAACCCGACGTGGATCCCGGAGGGCAACGACGCGACTCGTCGAATCGCCGAGAAGATCGGCGGCCGCCCGGGCGGAACCTGGGGCGAGTTGTTCAACATCCCGCTCACCGCGCACTTCCTCGGCGGCTGCGCCATCGCTTTGGACCCTGAGCACGGAGTGATCGACCCGTACCACCGCGTCTACGGATATCCGACGATGAGCGTCGTCGACGGCGCCGCAGTCTCGGCAAATCTCGGCGTCAACCCGTCGCTCACGATCACTGCGCAGGCAGAGAGGTCTGCGGCACTGTGGCCGAACAAGGGACAGCAGGATCTGCGGCCTCAGCAGGGCTTGCCCTACGAGCGGATCGATCCGATCGCGCCGAACAGTCCGGTGGTGCCCGTTTCGGCGCCAGCCGCACTACGTCTGCCGATCGTCGAAATCCGTACCTCTAAGCCCGCCACCACGGGTGCTGTGTGATTCAGGAGTCGTCTTCCCCATTAGACTGCTCTGGTGACCGCATTGCAACAGCCTGATCCCGCCCTGCCCCGGCCCGTACTCGTCGTTGACTTCGGTGCTCAGTACGCACAGTTGATCGCGCGGCGAGTGCGTGAGGCCAAGGTGTATTCGGAAGTTATTTCCCATACGGCCACGGTCGAGGAAATTGCCGAGAAGAACCCGATCGCATTGGTGTTGTCCGGCGGCCCGTCGAGCGTGTACGCGGAGGGCGCACCGGAGTTGGATCCCAAGGTCTTCGAACTGAACATTCCCGTGTTCGGGATTTGCTACGGATTTCAAGCGATGGCCCGGGCGCTGGGTGGGACCGTGACGCACACGGGAACACGCGAATACGGTCGCACTCAGCTCACGGTCGATGGCGGCACTTTGCATGAGGGTCTTCCATCGACGCAACCGGTGTGGATGAGTCACGGAGACGCCGTCACCGTAGCGCCCGAAGGCTTTACCGTCACTGCGACGAGCTCGGGTGCGCCCGTCGCAGCGTTCGAAAACGCCGAGCGTCGATTCGCTGGCGTTCAATATCATCCGGAGGTGCTGCACTCTCCGCACGGTCAGCAGGTAATCGAGAGGTTCCTGCACGAGACCGCGGGGATCGCGGCGGACTGGACTGCAGCCAATATCGCGGACGCACTCGTAGAGCAGGTTCAAGAACAGATCGGCGCTACCGGTCACGCCATTTGCGGGCTGTCCGGCGGTGTCGACTCGGCCGTGGCCGCAGCACTCGTTCAACGCGCTATCGGCGACCGATTGACTTGCGTGTTCGTCGACCACGGTCTGCTGCGCGAAGGTGAACGCGAGCAGGTTCAGCAAGATTTCGTCGCAGCGACCGGGGCGACACTCGTGACTGTCGATGCCGTCGACACTTTCCTGGGCGCTCTGGAGGGTGTTTCGGACCCCGAGGAGAAGCGCAAGATCATCGGCCGCGAGTTCATTCGCAGCTTCGAGGGCGCAGTCGCAGAAGTATTGGGGAAGAACGCAGCTGATGGCGCAGAGGTCGAATTTCTCGTCCAGGGCACGTTGTATCCAGACGTGGTCGAATCCGGTGGTGGATCAGGAACAGCCAACATCAAGAGCCACCACAATGTCGGCGGGCTTCCGGACGATCTACAGTTCACCCTTGTCGAGCCGCTGCGGACGCTGTTCAAGGACGAGGTCCGCGCGGTCGGACGTGAACTCGGCCTTCCGGAGGAGATC
>JBBSSG010000244.1:0-4482 GCA_038242295.1 Mycobacteriales bacterium
AAGCGGGTAGCCGTTGCGAGTGCCTGCTGCGGAGAGGACTCGTAGGTGCCGAACGGCAGATCGGCGATGACCAGCGCATTGGGGGCGCCCCGAACCACTCCGCGAACAAGAGGGAGTAGCTCGTCGATCGTGATCGGCACGGTCGTGTCGTAGCCGTAGACCACGTTGGCGGCGGAATCGCCCACCAGCAGCACGGGGATACCGGCTTCCTCGAATATTCGAGCACTCGAGAAGTCGTACGCGGTGAGCATCGCCCAGCGCTCGCCCTCGGCCTTCATCTGCAGTAGGTGGTGGGTGCGAGTCTTTCGCGCCAAGCCGGATTGTGGAGCTTCGGACGCGCCGTAAACAGCATTGTCGGACATCTTTGTCCCTTTCGGTTCCTCGAGGCCCGCACGCGGGTCCCCGGGATGGGTTTGATGACGCCGTTCAGTCTGCCACTCGTGACGACATCGCCGAGGTGAACGTCGCAGTGCAATGTGTCACAGTGTGCCACCTTTGCAGTCGACGATGTGTGGCCTGCTGGGCAGTGACGAGGGTGCCTGCTGCACGCGGTAGCAAGGTTGGTGTCAGGAAGCTCTGGCACGATCGTCGACATGAGGTCGAAGCGCGAATGAAACCGTCGGTAGTAGGCACCGCGTTGCTCGGTGTGATTGCACTTCTGGTGGTCGCGGGATGCGTGCAGAGTGAGACGTTGGACGGCACGCCCGCACCCGCCCGAAACGAAGCGTTCGTTCCTGGCGCCGGGGTGGTCCCTGACGGCCTCGGTCAGTTCTATACGCAGACACTGTCCTGGGACTCGTGCGAGCCGTACAACACCGACGGCATAATGCTCGGGAGTTCCGTCGAGTGTGCTCGGGTCACCGTGCCACTCGACTACGACGATCCGAATGGTGAAATCGCAAAGATTGCTCTTTCGCGAATGTCGGCCACTGGCGACAAGATCGGCTCGGTTCTCTTCAATCCAGGTGGTCCGGGTGCTTCGGGCTTGAGTACGGCGACCCAAGGCGAGGGGACCGCTGTGGCGGAGCGATTCGACCGGATCGGCTTCGATCCGAGGGGAATCGGCGCGTCGACCCCGGCTGTTCGGTGCCTCACCACCGATGAAGTCGACGACGAGAGGCGTGAGCCGGACGTCGATGTGTCACCGGAGGGCATAGCGAAGACGGAGGCCGAGCATCGAGACTATGCCGCGAAGTGCATCGAACGTACCGGCACGGATGTATTGGCACATGTTGGTACCCGTGAGGTCGTGCGAGACATGGACGTCATCAGATCAGTTCTCGGCGACGCCGAGCTCACGTATGTCGGTTACTCGTACGGCACCCGCCTCGGCACAACTTATGCAGAGACGTTTCCTGCCAACGTGCGTGCGATGGTCCTCGACGGCGCCCTCGATCCGGAGCAGAGTCCCGTCGAGGAAGCATTGGAGCAGGGGGCGGCGTTTCAGTCGGCGTTCGACGCGTTCGCAGCCGATTGTGCTCAGACCGATTCGTGTGCTCTCGGGTCCGATCCTGCAGGTGCGGTCGAACGTTTTCGTGGCCTGGTCGATCCGTTGATTTCGTCGCCGGCAGACACGACGGATCCGCGCGGACTGAGCTACGACGACGCCGTAACGGGTGTACAGCAGGCGCTCTATTCGCAAAGTCTGTGGCGTGTGCTGCGCGCGGGGCTGGTCGAGCTGAGCGAGGGCCGCGGAGACACATGGTTGAGGCTGGCCGACGCGTATTCCGGCAGGCTCGACGACGGATCGTATTCGAACCTCGACGACGCGTTCAACGCTGTTCGGTGCGTCGATGATCCGCCGACGATCGACCGAACAGAAGCGGGTGAGGCAGATCGTAGGTACCGCGAGGCGGCGCCGTTCATCGACGACGGCCACGGGACAGGCAGTGCGCCGCTCGATCAGTGTGCGTTCTGGCCGGTGCCCAACACCGGAAGCCCGCACGCGATCTCCGCGGTCGGCCTGCCCAAGCTGGTGGTGGTCTCGACAACATTCGACCCGGCTACTCCGTATCAGGCAGGGGTTGATCTGGCCCGACAACTCGACGCCGATCTGGTTACCTTCGAGGGCACGCAGCACACGGTGTTCTTTTCTGGCGAGGCGTGCATCGATGATCCGTTGATCGATTACCTGATCGAACTTGTCCCCCCGGGTAACGATTTGGTGTGTTGATTCGGTCTTGACCTCTATTCCCGCAGGTGAGGCGCAACGAGGTTTAGACCCGATTCACGATGTAACACAGATTTAACGCAGGCTGCTTATCCTCGCGGACATGGATCGCCAAAAAGAATTCGTGCTCCGGACTCTCGAAGAGCGTGACATTCGCTTTGTTCGCTTGTGGTTCACCGATGTTCTGGGTGGTCTCAAATCGGTGGCCATTGCTCCAGCCGAGCTAGAAGGCGCTTTCGACGAGGGCATCGGATTCGACGGCAGTGCAATCGAGGGGTTCGCACGGGTGTCCGAGGCAGACACCGTCGCCAAACCCGATCCGTCGACGTTCCAAATCCTGCCGTGGGCCACGAGCAAGGGACATCAGCATTCAGCGCGAATGTTCTGTGACATTGCAATGCCGGACGGATCGCCGTCCTGGGCCGATTCTCGTCACGTACTGCGGCGTCAACTGAGCAAAGCGGCAGACCTAGGTTTCAGCTGCTACGTGCACCCGGAGATCGAGTTCTTTCTGCTCAAGGACAGCCCCGAGGACGGTTCTCCTCCGACTCCGGCCGACAACGGCGGCTACTTCGATCAGGCTGTCCACGATTCCGCCCCGAACTTTCGACGTCACGCGATCGACGCACTCGAATCGATGGGCATCTCCGTGGAGTTCAGTCACCACGAGGCTGCGCCCGGTCAGCAGGAGATCGATCTGCGCTACGCGGACGCGTTGTCGATGGCAGACAACATCATGACCTTTCGCTATTTGGTCAAGGAGGTCGCGATCGCCGAGGGCGTGCGCGCGACGTTCATGCCCAAGCCGTTCAGTGACCAGGCTGGCTCGGCAATGCACACGCACATGAGCTTGTTCGAAGGCGACACCAATGCTTTCCACAATCCGGACGATCCGATGCAGCTCTCCGAAACCGGCAAGTCCTTCATCGCGGGCATCCTCGAGCACGCCAACGAAATCAGCGCTGTCACCAACCAGTGGGTCAATTCGTACAAGCGTCTGATTCGCGGAGGTGAGGCACCCACCGCAGCATCGTGGGGGCCCGCCAACCGGTCGGCTCTGATTCGGGTCCCGATGTACACCCCGAACAAGGCGTCCTCGCGACGGGTCGAAATACGCAGCCCGGATTCCGCATGCAACCCGTACCTTACGTTTTCGGTTCTGCTAGCCGCCGGTCTGCGCGGCATCGAGAACGGGTACACCTTGCCGCCGGAGGCCGAAGAAGACGTGTGGGCTTTGACGACCGCAGAGCGTCGCGCAATGGGTTACAAGGAACTTCCTGGCAATCTCGATCAGGCACTCGACGCAATGGAAAGCTCGGAGTTGGTCGCCGAGGCTCTGGGCGAACACGTCTTCGACTTCTTCCTGCGTAACAAGCGTCGGGAGTGGGAGGAGTACCGGAGCCACGTAACTCCCTACGAGCTGAAGTCCTATCTGGGGTTGTAAACCTGGGAGCCGGCGATGGGTTAGGTTTTAATTCGTTCGAGTACGAGGCTTTTCCCACTCGCAACAAGGTGATGCTGTGTCACACCAGAGTCGAGGTGTTCACTGATGGTGCGTCCACCCACGTCACGTTCGATCATCCCAGGACCGGGCAGGCTCGGTTTGGTGGAGTCCACTGCGCCCGCCGATCTTCGGCAGCTCGGCTGGGTCGCCGAGGACAGTCTCGAACTTCTGTGGTCTCTCTCGCGCGCCGCCAATGCGGATCTAGCCTTGCGGACCGTCGTGCGTCTCCACGAGGCGTTGGGGGATCGGTTCGGCGAACTCGACGGCGCGCTTCGGACCGACAAAGGATTGCGCGGGCGGTTGTTCGGACTGGCAGGAGCCTCCAGCGCACTAGCAGATCACCTCGTGTCCGATCCCGATTTGTGGCACTCGCTCAGCACACCGCAGGACCGAACCCCAGGCGCGCGGGTACGCGTCGAACTGCCGAGCAAAGAGCAGCTCACTGTCGAACTCCTCGACGCCGTCCAAGCAGTTCCAGAGACCGGCGAGCACGCTTCTCCCAATTTCTTTCGAGCCGGCATCACCGGGCCCGACGCCGTTGCGGCACTGCGGAAAACATATCGAAACCAGGTGCTGATTCTGGCCGCAGCCGATCTCGCCGCCACGGTCGAGAACGAGCCGGTAGTTCCGTACCAATTGATCGGACAACAGCTGTCCGATATGGCGGACGCAGCACTGACCGCAGCCCTTTCGGTTGCAGTTGCCACCGTCTGCCCAGATTCGCCCTGCCCGACGCGGTTGGCCGTCATCGCGATGGGTAAATGTGGTGCGCGCGAACTCAACTACGTCTCCGACGTCGATGTCGTAT
>JBBSSG010000245.1:0-4352 GCA_038242295.1 Mycobacteriales bacterium
CCGACGAGGAAAAAACCGATCGCTGTCGCCATGTACATGATCCCCAACACCTTGGGGTCGGTCGTTGTCACCGCTTTGTGGATGAAGGAACCCTTCGGTCCCATCCGCGGTGGGAAGGGTCTCACCGCTTCCACAGCGGGGGTAGGCCGAGGAGCTAGGGCAGTCACTGATCCTCCTGGAGATGCGTCACACCTCGAACGAACGAGGGGGCGTCTGATTTGTTGCGCTAATCAAATCGTAGACGGTGACAGAATGCTGCGCCCAATCGGTCCTACCGTCTGTCGTACTCGCGCTTTGGACCTGCATGGCGACCGAATGAACGTGGTCACGGTCACTGTTCGACGTGCCACCTGCCGGACAGATACCGCACGTTCGTTGCGTGGATACGCACCGTCGAGTGCGCCACTCGATAGGGTGTGACGGCATCCCACTCCCGTTAGGAACGAACGAGTTGCCCCCACAGTCACGCGCACCGTCAGCCCTTTCCTTGCGAAGCGTCGGCGTAGCCCTCGCCGTCGGCATCGTCGTCTCCGTGACAGGGTGCTCCGGCTCGTCGGTCTCGAACGACGACGCGTCGACGATCGTGCGCACCACCACCAAGGTTGCCGGCGCGGGGGTGGTAGGAAACGATCGCCCCACTGCTGGGCTCTGCCCGGAAACAGCCCCCCTCGACCCCAAAGGCATCAAGGGATCCGTTCGGCCGGTGGGACATACAGAGGGAATCAGTGACGTGCCGGCCGATCCGAAGCGAGTCGTCGTGCTCGACCCCGCCTCACTCGACGCGGCCTGCGCGTTGGGCATGTGGGAGCGAGTCGTCGGCGCCGCAACGCTCGACCCCGATTTCCGCGGCGACGGCGATCAGCCGCTGTACTTAGGGCCAGGAATCGCCGCGATTCCCCCCGTCGGCATCGTCGGCGCCCCTGATATCGACGCGATCGAAGGCTTGAACCCAGACCTCATCATCGGCGCCGATTCGCTCGGTTCACAGTCCTACGAAACCCTGAGTGATATCGCGCCGACCGTCTTCACGTCCTCCGAGGATGGCTGGAAAGACACCTTTTTACAGTCCGCAGCGGCGCTCGGCCGCGGTAACACCGCCTTTGCCGAATTAGCACAATTCAGTGCCGATGCGCGGCAAGCAGGCCGCGATATCGATGCGACTCAAACCCAGGCTTCGGTTGTGCGCTTCCTGTCAGATTCGATCGTCTCCGACAGTCCGTCCTCGTTCGCGGGGCAAGTTTTGGCCGAGATCGGTGTGCAACGCCCTCCTGCCCAGCGCGGAGAAAACATCACGATCTCTGTCGACGATGTTTCCGCAGCCGAAGGCGACATCGTCTATGTGCGATTCGATGGCGACGACGGTGAGAGCTTCGGCAGGAGCGTGATGACCGATGAGCCCTGGGAAGACCTCGGATCGACGAAAGACGGCCGCATATTTGCGGTGAACGACACGGTCTGGTCAGGCAGCGGAATCGTCGCAGCCCGCGCGATCCTCGCGGATGTGAGGAACTCCCTCAACGCGTACGTTTCCTGACATGCCGATTCCTGAGTTCGTCCTCGCACTGCGTCGCCACGTCGGTACCTCTGCCCTGTGGTTGTCCGGCGTCAGCGCAGTAGTTCTCGACGCCGAAAACCGCGTCCTGCTGACCCACCGACGCGACAACCGGCAGTGGGCCATTGTGTCGGGGATCCTCGAACCGGGCGAAGAACCGGGCCCGGCAGCCATTCGAGAGATCGGCGAGGAGACCGGTGTCACTGCGGAACTCGTGCGTCTGACGAGCGTCGACGTGACAGAGCAGATCACCTATCCAAACGGCGATGTTGCCCAGTATCTGGACATCACTTTTCTCGCGCGGCACACCGGCGGCGACGCCCGAGTCGCCGACGACGAGAACCTCGCCGTCGGCTGGTTCGATCTCGAATCCATGCCGGAAAACCTGACCGCAACGTCGCGGTTGCGAATCGAGAAGGCGCTGAGCGAGTCCAGCGAGGCGTGGTTCCAGCGATGACCGGCAAACCGGCGCGAGGACCGCAGCTGGGTCAGAAGTCCCAGTCGTCATCCTCGGTGTTGACAGCCTTGCCGATGACGTACGACGAGCCGGAGCCTGAGAAGAAATCGTGGTTCTCGTCGGCGTTCGGTGACAGAGCCGACAAGATCGCCGGGTTTACATCGGTCTCGTCTTTGGGGAACAAGCCCTCGTAGCCAAGATTGTTGAGTGCTTTGTTCGCGTTGTAGCGCAGGAACTTCTTGACGTCCTCGGTCAGCCCGATCTCGTCGTAAAGGTCCTGGGTGTACTCGACCTCGTTGTCGTACAACTCGAACAGCAACTCGAACGTGTAGCTCTTGAGCTCTTCACGCTCGGCCTCGGTGACCTTCTCCAGGCCCTTCTGATACTTGTATCCGATGTAGTACCCGTGCACAGCCTCGTCACGGATGATCAGACGAATCAAGTCGGCGGTATTGGTCAGCTTGGCGCGTGAAGACCAGTACATCGGCAGGTAAAACCCAGAGTAGAACAAGAACGACTCGAGCAGTGTCGAGGCAACCTTCCGCTTGAGCGGATCATCGCCGTGGTAAAAGTTCAGCACAATCTCGGCCTTGCGCTGCAGGTTCACATTCTCCTCGGACCAGCGAAACGCGTCATCGATATCGCGCGTCGAGCAGAGAGTGGAGAATATCGAGCTGTAACTCTTGGCGTGCACCGACTCCATGAATGCGATGTTTGTGTACACCGCTTCCTCATGCGGCGTGATGGCGTCGGGAATGAGACTGACAGCGCCAACAGTGCCCTGAATGGTGTCGAGCAACGTCAGCCCAGTGAAGACGCGCATCGTCAACTGCTTCTCGACGTCGTTGAGCGTTGCCCACGACGGAATGTCGTTGGACACCGGCACCTTCTCGGGTAGCCAGAAATTACTGGTGAGCCGCTCCCACACCTCCGAGTCCTTTTCGTCCTGGACACGGTTCCAGTTGATCGCCGACACCCGGTCGATCAGTTTGATCTTCTCGCTCATGGCAGCTTTCGCTTTCCTTCACTCGTCGTCGGTTCTGGCGCATTCTCGATGCAGTACTGACAGGAGTCCTTCACGACATCCTTGTTCGTGTGATGCCGAGTGTGGGCGCTACGTTGACTGGCCGGCTTCGGCCGCCCCTTCTGCGCCTCGGACATCTTTGCTCGCGTCTCCACACTTGCACGTCGGCCGACGTTCGGGTTACCCGCGCCCGTCCACTGTTCGGACAGACGCATGCGCGATTCTTCGGACATCGAGCGTCCATAGCTCGGGTGTGCCTCACCGAACTTTCCGAAGTTCGGGTTCTCGGCCCCCTCGTTGGTTCCCCTGCGTTCCCGAGACCACTTTTCACGCTGATTGTCGGAATGCTTGCGGCCATGAAAGGGGTTCTCCTCCGCAAACCGGCTGGTCCCGGGTCGTCCCGTAGACCGAACTCTGGCAGCCGCCCTCATCTCGGCTGTCCACACGACACCGGTGGGCCCGAGTCCGCCTTGCGACAGGTTGAGCAGAGGCTGGCCATCACGCCGCAGGTAAGCAATCCAATCGACCTCGGCCTGTCCGAGGTCCTCGAGTCCGTCGACCCAGTGCAACTCGTCGGCGATCACCTCAGCATGGTCCTGCTTTCGCAACCAGTCATAGAACGGCGTCTTGCGGCCCGAGCCTGCGACCTTGAGGTGCTGTCGCAGGCGAAAAGGCGCAGATTTGGTCGTGAGGCCGACGTACCGGTACTCGTACGCCGAGTGCAACCGAATGCCGTAGATCACGCCACCCATTTCCAGTGCCACGTTCGCTCCAGTCCCAAAACCGAGTCGTCAGAGTCACAGCATGCAGGAAACGCAGTTCTCCACCTCAGTGCCTTCCAAAGCCAACTGACGAAGGCGGATGTAGTACAGCGTTTTGATTCCCTTGCGCCACGCGTAGATCTGGGCCTTGTTGATGTCTCGAGTCGTCGCGGTGTCCTTGAAGAACAGTGTCAGCGACAGGCCCTGGTCGACGTGCTGCGTCGCGGCCGCGTAGGTATCGATGATCTTTTCGAACCCGATCTCGTACGCGTCCTGGTAAAACTCCAGATTGTCGTTGTCGAGGTAGGGCGCCGGGTAGTAGACACGCCCGATCTTGCCTTCCTTGCGGATCTCGATCCTCGACGCAACGGGGTGGATCGACGACGTCGAGTTGTTGATGTACGAGATCGACCCGGTCGGGGGAACTGCCTGCAAGTTCTGGGTGTAGATGCCGGACTTCTGCACCGAATCTTTCAGTGCCACCCAGTCGGCCTGCGTCGGAATGCGAACATCCGAGACTTCGAACAGCTTCGCCACACGCGCCGTACTCGGCTCCCA
>JBBSSG010000246.1:0-4218 GCA_038242295.1 Mycobacteriales bacterium
AGCGGCGACGACGCCGACAACGCCAACAGGTGCGGGTATTGCAGCAACAGTGAATTGAGAATCGGGAAGACCTTGTCCGGGGACGACACCCCGACGTGGACATGGACACCCCAAATAAGCATTTGACGGCCCCACCACTGCGTGCGCGCAATCAACTCGTCATAGCTGGGAGATCGCGTCAGAACCTGAGTCGACCACTCGGCGAACGGATGCGTGCCCGCCGAGAACAGGTCGATGCCGAGCGGATCAGCCGCACGCCGGACCAGATCGAGCGACTCACTCAGATCGTCCATGGCTTCGCCGACGTTGTCGCACACGTCGGTGACCAGCTCGACCGTGTTGCGCAAAAGCTCCTTCGTCACACGGGCCGTGACTCCTCCGGCGAGGTCATTGACCCCGTCCATCACCTCGGCCGCTGAATTGACCAAGTCGAGGGAGTTCTTGTCCACCAACGCTATTTCCCATTCGACGCCGAGCGTCGGCCGAGGAGAGCTGTTGAAGTGGATCCGCGGTATGTCCACTTATTCCAGGACTGCGCACGCCACGCGATCGCCGGCATCACCGGTGGTCAGCGTCTTCATGTCCGGTACCGCGGCGCCGTCGGCCAACGTGTAGCGCGGCGGGATGTTGGCGAAGTTGTCCGAACCGGCATGAATGATCACTGCCCGTCCGCCGTCGGCGCGGAGATCGTCGAGGGTGAGGGCGTCGGTGGTGGTGGTGAGCTTGGCACTACCGTCCTCGAGCACATGGAGCGACGTCAGATCGCCACTCGACGGGTGCTCGGTGCGGCCGTCGACCTGTAGATGTCCACCAGCGGACAGGAAGTTCCCCGGCTCGCCGCCTGTCGGCGCAACCGAGTTGGCCTCACAGGTACCGACGGTGTGAATGTGCAGACCGTGGAAGCCAGGTGTCAGGTCTTCTGCATCGATGTCGACGACGAGGCGATCGCCTTTCTCGGCAAAGGAGACAGTGCCGACCGTTGAACCCGCTGAATCCTTGAACTCGCCCTGGAGAGTGTTCTGGGCCGCGCCGGCCACACCGTCGCCGCCGCCCTCGGCACTCGGAGTCTCTTGCCCGGTCCAGACCGGAGGCACCGTGCCCTCTACGTCCGACTCGGTTTCCGGAGCGCTACACGCGACCAATCCGAATGCCGCCACCGCAACCAGCGGGGTGGCGAGGCGCCAAGACCTCGTCGTGGATCGAACTGAACTGGTCGGTGCCATGGAAAAGCTCCTTCGTGGGCCGGCTGCAGGTTGCGTCGATCATAACGGTGCGCGGTAGTACTACTAAGGCACAGGGCTACTGGTTGCTCAGTTACTGAGTTACTGAGTTACTGGGTCACGACGACGACGACGCCCTCGCCGAAGCTGGACAGAGTGACGGGACTGGTCGCGGCCGTCGAACCGAGTTGCTGGGCAATCTCTCGAGCCGCAGCCTCCGCCCCGGGCGCGGAGCCGTAGTACACCGTCGTGGCCCCAATCTGGGACTCGCTGTAGTTACCGGTCTCGGCGATGGTCCATCCCTCACCGGTGAGTGTCGCTGCTGTATCGGCGGCGAGGCCGGATATACCGCTGTTGTTGAGAACACGCACCTCGACGCTGGCTGGATCGATCGGCGCGGGCGGTGCTGCCATCGTCGGTTCTGGGACTTGTACAGCCGGCGAAGACGGAAGCGACGCAGACGACGCGGGCGCTTTGGCCACCTCGCTAGTTGTCGCGGGTGCCGCTGTATCTGCGGTGTCGTCCGACTCGGTCAACGACAGTGCACCGATTGCCGCAAACACGATCGCCAGCGAAATCAACACCATTGCCAAAGCGCGGAGCGGAGGACCGGACGATTCCGGATTGGGACTGCTCACACTCGAAGACACTAGTTGATCGAATCCAAGCGCTTAGACTTCGAAGCCGAGCCTGCGGGCCGCGCGGGCCTTCTGCCTGCTAGCACGGAGCCTGCGCAACCGCTTGACCAGCATCGGGTCCGCCGCCAACGACTCGGGGCGATCGACGAGAGCATTGAGAACCTGGTAGTAGCGCGTGGCGGACATCGAGAACAGTTCCTTGATCGCCTCTTCCTTCGCGCCGGCATACTTCCACCATTGACGCTCGAAGGACAGGATGTCGTGCTCGCGACGCGTCAGGCCGTCTTTACCGATCTCGTTCACGTTCTCGGCGTTATCCGACTGCTGAGACTGGTTCGGGTTACGCGCTGCTGCGCCGTCCATCTCACTCCTCGACTTCTGGGACCCGCGTGAGCGGGTCCACGTTCTGTGCCGCCATGCTCGCCCCCTCGAGTTGCGTCAACATTTCCCGGACCGTTGACACGAATTACACTCGTGTGCTTCGGCTGTAATTCAACCACGGCAACAACGCGCCCACCGTTCCTGCTGTACCTGCGGCGAGTCGCGCTGTCTACCTGGGGCGAGTCGCGCCCGATGCTGTGAACGTTCACCGAGTGCACACCGCCGGATCGGACGCCAGTATTCTTGTCGACCATGGCAATTCTCCCGATCCGGATCGTAGGCGACCCGGTCCTTCACAACCCGACCGAAGCAGTCACGCAGACTCCTTCCGAGATCGTTGACCTTATCGCGGACATGTACGAGACGCTCGACGCCGCGAACGGTGTCGGTTTGGCCGCCAACCAGGTCGGCATCCCGCTGCGTCTGTTCATCTACGACTGCCCGGACCAGGGACCAGACGGGACCGTGATTCGCCGTCGGGGTGAAGTCGTCAACCCCGTCCTGGAGACCTCGACCATCCCCGAGACAATGCCCGACCCGGAGGACGACGACGAGGGGTGCCTGTCCGTTCCTGGCGAACAGCACCCGACGGGCCGCGCCGACTGGGCACGAGTGACCGGTACGGATGCAGCCGGAGAAGCAGTCGACATCGAGGGCACCGGATTTTTTGCACGAATGTTGCAACACGAGGTCGGCCATCTCGACGGGTTTTTGTACGTGGACGTGCTGATCGGACGCAATGCGCGGGCTGCGAAGAAAGCCATCAAACGCGCAGGCTGGGGCAAGCCTGGATTGTCCTGGATCCCGGGCACCGTCGAGGATCCTTTCGGCCACGAGGACGACTGACACCCATGGCAGCTTCCGTCGGCAGTCGCGTCACCATGCGGTACAAGTTGCCGCCCGGGTACAGCCATCCGATGACCGACGTAATCGGTGAGCTGATCGAGGTCAACGATGCCCTCGTCGCAGTGAAAGCATCCGACGGCCGAGTCGTACGGGTTGCCGCCGATCGCGTCATCGCCCTCAAAGCACTCGGCGCGCGACCAGTTCGCACCTCTGAGATTCGAGCCCTCGAACGCGCCGCTGCTGATGGCTGGCCCGGCATCGAACAGGAATGGATCGAGGGCTGGCTACTGCGCGCCGGCCGCGGATTCACTGGCCGAGCGAATTGCGCGACGCCGTTGGAGCCGCACGCGTCCGTGTCGGCGATCGAATCTATTTCTCAGTGGTATCAGGCCCGCGGGTTGCCGCCGGTGTTGCTCCTCCCCGACCGTCTCGGCGAGGTTCCGTCCGGTTGGACGACGTGGCACGAAACCCTCGTCATGGCCGCCGACATCTCCCAACTCCAGCTACCGCTCCAGTCGGTATCGGTACTGTCCGATGTCCCCGACGAGGCCTGGCTAGGTTTCTACCGGTACCGAGGACGGACGGTGCCCGACGGCGCAAGCGAGGTCATCGAGGCTGTGCGGGACGGTGTCGCGGCTTTCGCGGCGATCGGTTCGGCATCGACGACGCTCGCTATCGGGCGCGCTGCTGTGACGTCGGCGCCGGATGGTCGACGATGGGTCGGTTTGACGGCGATCGAGGTCGCCGAGGCACATCGCCGGAATGGAGTCGGGACCCGCATCTGCGGTGAGCTGATGGTGTGGGGCAAGGAGCAGGGTGCGACGCACGCCTACCTTCAGGTATCGAGCGAGAACTCGGCTGCGATCGCGATGTACCGCAGCCTCGGGTTTCTCGAACACCACCGGTACCGGTACGCGGCTTCGCCGCAAGTAAGCGCGAATCCATAGCGGGTCATGGATTCGCCCACAGGAGGGCGGGCGGGCGTGACGGCTGCACAATGCCCCCACTAGGGTTGTCGCCGTGCGATTGGCTACCTGGAACGTGAACTCCGTCCGCGCTCGTCAGGATCGGATTGTCGACTGGCTCGTCCGGTCCGACGTCGATGTACTGGCAATGCAGGAAACCAAGTGCAA
>JBBSSG010000247.1:0-4202 GCA_038242295.1 Mycobacteriales bacterium
AATCGGCCGGCCGCGTCGATAGAAGAGCATGATGGCCGCGCAATTCGGATGGCGCAGGCGGTCGGAGCCGATCTCGCGCACATGGACGCCGCCGAGGTCGCATTCTTCTGTGACCCGCAATTGTTCATTCGGGGCATTCTAGTCAATGGCCGTGGTCAGCGTTTCATCAACGAGGACACTTACCCCGGCCGGGTAGGTCAGGCCGTTCTGTTCGAAAACCACAACGAAGCGTTTCTCGTCATCGACGAGACTGCCTACGCCCAAGCGTTGACTACGCCGACCTCGACTCCGCAGCTACGTCGTCGACCCACCTGGGTGGCCGAGAGCGTCGAAGAGTTGGAGGCCGACATGGGACTGCCAGCAGGCGCATTGCAGATGACGGTCGACCTGTACAACCGCCACGCCGTAAACGGTGAGGACCCCTTACTGGGGAAGAAAACTGAGTGGGTCAAACCGATCTGCTCGCCCATTGCCGCCATCGATCTACGCGGCATGACGGGCGGATTTACTCTAGGGGGGCTGCGGACGAGCCCAGCGTCCGAAGTGCTCCATGTCTCCGGCGAACCCATTCACGGCCTCTTCGCCGCCGGGCGCTGCACCGCGGGTGTTTGCGCGGGCGGTTATGCCAGTGGCGCATCACTCGGTGACGGCAGTTTCTTCGGTCGTCGCGCAGGTCAGAGCGCGGCGACTGGGGCATGACGACCGAGCTTTACGCCCACCGCAACGGCATCGGTTCGGAATCAAGTCGGGCATGCCGAAGCAGGTGAGCGGCCAATTCATCGCGGTTGGGCCACCAAGTCTGCTGAACAATTTCTTCTCGTCGTATTCCGTTATGCAGGATGTACTTTCGGCTGCTTGACTATCATTTGAGGACGGGGAGCTTTCACTTGGTACGGTGCAGCGCGAATGTGGAGGTGACCCGTTGAAAGCACTCGTTATTAGTGGCCTATGCGTCATCTTTGTCGTGTCGTTCGTGGGCCTGTCTGTCTTCGGCACATCATTGTGGATCGCGTATGGAGTGATGGCTGCAATCGAAGTCGTTGTTGCGGTCGGGTTGGTTGTATCCCGATGGACCAACAAGCCGGCAGCGGTCGTAGTGGCGATTCTCGCGGTGTTTCAAGCTGGACAGAGCTACTTTTATGAGCAGACCCGGTATTCAGCGAACGATCCAGTCATCCCGATCGATAATTTGGGGGTACTCGTTTTGTGTGTGCTGGCGATCGGTCTGATCGCAGCGAGGCCTTCGCGATCAGACCGCGGATCAGTTCGCGATTAATGCTGCGTCATACGTCCAGCACTCCGTCGTCTGCGCGCGATCTATCCGAGTAAGCGACAGTATCCGCCTGCTCCAGCAGTTCCGAAGGGACGTAACGTGCCATATCCTCTAGGCGCTTGACCTGCTCGTGGGTTCACGGCTGGCGCTTGCTCCCTGCTCTCGCGGTGTGGGTGGTGGCGATATCGAGTAGGTAGCGGGCTGGGGCGCTGAAGCGGTGGTTTCGGCGCCAGCAGGCGTGCAGATTGCGTTCGAGCGTGAGACTCGGGATGGGGACTTCGACCAGCGTGTGGTCGGCGATCTCGTCTCGTACGGTCAGCTCACTGAGCACTGCTGGACCCAGGCCGCTGGCGGCAGCGTTCTTGATGGCAGTGGCAGAGGTGAGTTCCATTGCAGGCACTGCCGTCAACGGCAACGGCAGACTCGCGAGCCGGTCGTGTAAAACGGATCGGGTGGCTGAGCCGGACTCGCGCAGAATGAGTGGGGCCGCGGCCAGTTCGCCCGGGGTGATGGCCTCGCGCACTGCCCACGGGTGATCCGGGGCGACCACGACGGCGAGTCGATCGCGCACCACGGGGCAGTGATCGAGCGCCGCAGTGATGTGGCCGGCTTCGGCGAAACCGAGCTCTGCGGACCCGCGACGGATCAGCTCGACGGTGTCGGCGCTGTTGTGGCACAACAGACTCAAGTTGACCCCCGGTATCCGCTTGCGCAGGGCGGAGAACCACGTCGGTAAGAAGAATTCGGCGATGGTGGTGCTGGCCGCGAGTGTCAGATGAACCGGTGCTGTTCCGGCAACGCCGTCGAGCGCTTGGTCGAGATCTGCGGCTGCATCCAATGCAGGTCGCGCCCATTGCAGCACCATCCGGCCGGTCTCGGTCAAGGCGGCTCCCCGCGGGTGACGGTCCAGCAGCCTCAGTCCCAGCCGCTGTTCGAGGCTGCGGATGCGGGTGCTGACCGCGGGTTGAGTCAGACCGTGGTGCCGGGCGCATGCGCCGATGCTGCCAGTGGCCGCGATCGTGTCCAGTAGCTCGAACGACCCCAGGTCGGTGACTCTCGGCGACAAACCCATAAAGCAACCTTATGGGCACCCGATCGAATGTGCTCTACCGCGCCCCGGTCGGTACCAACACACTGATAGCGCCACTCCGGCACGCGCAGTTGAGGACTGGGAGAGAAGTTCGATGACACGGATTCAGACGGTAAACGGATACGAGATTCTCGACAGCCGAGGCAATCCGACGGTGGAGGTCGTCGTGGAGTTGCAGGACGGTTCGATCGGCCGGGCCAGTGTGCCGTCGGGTGCGTCCACCGGAACGCGTGAGGCTATCGAATTACGCGACGAGGACCGCACGCGCTTTCATGGTCGAGGCGTCCTCACTGCGGTATCGCACGTCAACGACGACATATCGGCGATCATGATCGGGATGGATGCTGAGGACCAAACGGCGATCGATCACGCGATGATCAGCTTGGACGGTACTGCGAACTTGGCTCGGTTAGGTGCCAACGCAACCCTCGGGGTTTCGCTCGCGGTTGCGAAGGCCGCCGCGGCAGCCCATCGCATCCCGCTGTACCGCTACCTCGGCGGCGCGCCCGCCAGGCTTCTGCCGCTGCCGATGTTCAACATCATCAACGGGGGAGCGCACGCGGACAACCCGCTCGACTTCCAAGAATTCATGATCGCTCCCGTTGCAGCCCAATCCTTTCGGGAGGCGGTACGGGTCGGATCGGAGGTGTTTCATACCCTCAAAGCGGACCTCGCCGCTGCTGGTGAAAACACCAACGTCGGCGATGAGGGCGGGTTCGCTCCCAATCTGCAGTCGGCGGAGCAAGCCCTGGACTACATCGTTGCTGCTGTCGAAAAGGCTGCCTACCGCGCAGGCGAAGACGTCGTCATCTGCTTGGACCCCGCAGCATCGGAGTTCTATGCCGACGGTGCCTACCATTACCGAGCAGATGGCAGCGTCAAGACGGTTGATGAACACATCGACTATCTGCAGAGGCTGCTCGATGCCTACCCCATCGCGTCTATGGAAGACCCAGTTGCCCAGGATGACTACCGTGGTTGGGTACAGCTCACCGCGGCCATCGGTGATCGCTGCCAACTCGTCGGCGACGACGTGTTTTGTACCAATCCCGTGCTACTGAGCGAGGGAATCGAAGTTGGGATCGGAAACTCGATACTGATCAAAATTAATCAAATCGGAACGTTGACAGAGACTTTCGATACCGCTCATATTGCCCGGAGAGCCGGATACTCGGCAGTCATTTCGCACCGCTCAGGCGAGACCGAAGACACGACCATCGCGGATCTGGCTGTCGCCCTGGGCTGTGGACAAATCAAAACAGGTTCGCTGTCGCGGTCGTACCGCACAGCGAAGTACAACCGGCTCTTGCGCATCGTAGCCGAACTCGGCGCACAGGCCCAATACGCAGGTGCGTCCACCCTCATCGGTGCCCGCAGAAGTTGCATGTCTGTTACGTCGTAACCGATACCGGGCGCGGACTGAGTTGGCTCTGCGAGACTGGGAAAATGAGTGCTATGAATCCTCGAGTACGACAGGCCAGAGTGCTGCAGTCATGTTCTCGGTTCGCTCGGGTTCCTCCCGGTGGTTCGCTCACGTTGAAAGCGCTATCGGGGATAGGTGGGCAGCGGTGACGACGTTGTGGATGATCGAGGACCTCGAACCCTTTCCCGACATGCCGCAGGCAGGTGAAGTGTGCGAGCCGACCACGTACTGGACCACCCCGGAACGATTGAACTTGCCTTCGAAGGTAGGGTGCGCGGTCTCGGCACGAATCGAGGAGGTCACAGTCGATGGCCGTAGGGAACGGATTGCGCATCTCGGTTGTGGTGTGAGCACCCTGCTCCCCGAGTACATCGAGGGGGACGGTGACGTGACCTTGGCGGGTTGCCTGGTGTGGG
>JBBSSG010000248.1:0-4080 GCA_038242295.1 Mycobacteriales bacterium
GTCGACGCGTTCGGTCGTCGAGAGCGTATCGATCGCCGGGTCGAACGGCCTCGACCCGAGCTGCGGATCGGTTCCGGCGAGAACCTCCGTCCACCAGGTCACTTCGGCTTCGCGCGCGCTGTCGTGCGCCGCATCGACGAGCCCGTGCGCCCACCGACGCATGGACGTACCCACGGGGGTGAGAGCGATAGGTTGCTCGGCGACACCCTGTGCCCACGCAATCGCGAGATCAGGCAACAGGATTCGCCAGGACACTCCGTCGACAACGAAGTGATGGGCGACGACGAGCAGAATGCCGGATCTCGCGGCAGCTTCGGTAACAGTGGTGAAGTCGAACCACACGACCTCGAACATCCGGCCGGACTCGGGGTCGAGCCGTCCCTGTGCGGAGTCGAGTTCGATTTCTGCTCGGGCCACCAACTCGTCGTCGGTCAGCGAAGCGTCGAGTTCGATTCGAGTAATGATCTCGTCCACGCCGACGGTACCGAGATCGCGAACGCGAAACGTCCACTCGCCGCCCTCGGCCTGCTCTACAACAGAACGCAGTACGTCATGATGGTCGATCACTGCTCCGAGAATCCGCGACAGCAAGCCATGATCGATACCGGTCGGCAACATGACCGCAACGGATTGGGCAAACCGCCGGAAACCGCCGGGCGCATCGACGATCGACTTCATGATCGGCGTCAGAGCCAGTGGTCCTACGCCGGCGCCGGTAAGCTCCTCGACGACCTGACGTTCTACGGTCTCGCTCAATACTGTTGCGACCTCAGCAAGCCCCGCAACGGATTTGCGCTCGAAGACGTCGCGCGGTGTGAACGAGATTCCACGCGCCCTGGCCCGCGACACAAGCTGGATCGACACGATGCTGTCTCCGCCGAGCGCGAAGAACGACTCGTCGACGCTGACGCGCTCGAGGTTCAGTACGTCGGCGAACACCTCTGAGATCAGGGTCTCGATGTCGTTGCTGGCACCGCGGAACTGCTGTTGCTCGAATACCGGCTCTGGAAGTGCTTCCCGGTCCAGCTTTCCGACGGGAGTAAGCGGAACAGAATCGATGACGATGATCGACGCCGGCACCATATGACTCGGCAGCGAACGCGCCACAAACGCCGACAACTCCTCCACATCGACTACTGCGTCACGGGCAGGAAGAACGTACGCCACCAATCCTGTTGACCCGTTGGGTAGTTCGCGGCCCACAGTGGCAGCGAACGCGACCGTCGGATGCTCGACGAGGGCAGAGTCGATCTCTCCCAGTTCGACGCGGAATCCGCGAACCTTGATCTGGAAGTCCGAACGCCCGACGAACTCGATATTGACCGCCGACGCGTCGCTGAGCACTGCGTCGGAACCGAACGTCCAGCGAACGATGTCTCCCGTTCGATACATCCGAGCACCGGCCGCCCCGAAAGGATTGGCGACGAACCGAGTAGAGGTCAGGTCTTCGCGGTCGTGGTAGCCACGCGCAAGTGCCCCGCCGGCGAGATAGAGCTCCCCTGCGGCGCCCACCGGGACCGGGTTGAGTCGACGGTCGAGAATCAACGCCGACATGCCGTGGATCGGTCGGCCGACAGTGATCGGCATCCCTGGCCGCAGTTCGGCGAACGTCGAGATGATCGTCGTCTCGGTGGGCCCGTACCCGTTGAAGTACTTTCGGCTGGCAGCCCATCGCGCGAGCAAGTCCGGAGTAGTCACGTCGCCGCCGACGGAGGCGACGACCAAACTGTCGATGCCGGCGGGGTCCATCGTGCCCAGCACAGCGGGAGTGATGATCGTGTGGCTGACCTGTTCGGTCTTCAACAGATCTGCGAGGTCTTCGCCGCCGATGATCGAGGACGGAACAACGACGAGGGTGGCGCCCTTGGAGAACGCCGCCATCCATTCCAGAACCGACGGATCGAAGCTGGGAGAGCAGATGTGCAGAAAGTGAGAGTCCGCGGAGAGATGGTAGAGGTCTGCGGCAGCATCGAGCACTCCACCGAGACCGCTGTGGGTGACCACAACGCCCTTCGGCAGGCCGGTGGATCCGGAGGTGTAGATCATGTAGGCGGCATGATCGATCGCCAACGGCGAAGAACGGTCGGCGTCGGTAACCGGAGCGTCGGACCTGGCAGCCACGACGGCAGCGAAGTCCGGATCGTCGATGGACGTCCAGTCGACCGTGGCCGGTAAACCGTCCAGGTACTGGGTGGAGGTGATTCCGAACATCGCCCCCGAGTCACCGAGCATGTGCTCGACGCGACCCACCGGGTATGTCGGATCCACCGGCAGATGCGCGGCACCTGTTTTCGCCACTGCCCATACAGCCAGCACCATCTCGTACGAGCGAGGGAACGCGAGCGCAACGATCCGGTCCGGGCCCGCCCCGCGTTCGATCAGTTCTCGCGCAATCCGTGTCGACGTCGTATCGAGCTCGCGGTAGGTGATGGAGCGGCCGTCTGCTCGAACAGCAATGCCGCCCGGACTGATCGCCACGCCACGCTCGAATATCTCCGACAGCGTCCCACCGTGGGTGACCTCGTCGCCGTGAACTGCTGTCAGCCACTCGAACTCATCGACGCCGAGGATGCTCAGATCCCCGACTGGAGTTTCTGGAGTTGCGACGGCACCGCTGAGCACCCGCACGAAGCGACGGGCGAACACCTCGACTGTCGACGCGTCGAACAACGCCGATGAATAGGTGAACTCTGCCGATATTCCTGTCTGAGAACCTTTTTCGTCGGTGTGCTCCGACAGCAGAAGAGACAGGTCGAACTTGGAGACGTCGATGTCGAAATCGACGGCACTGATCTTGAGCCCAGGCAGCTCGAAGCTGGTGTCCGGAAGGTTCTGGAAAGACAGTGCAACCTGGAAAAGCGGGTGCCTCGCCGTCGAGCGCTCGGGATTGAGAATTTCGACGAGACGCTCGAACGGGATGTCCGCGTGACCGAATGCCTTCAGATCGGTTTCACGGTTTGCCCCGAGCACCTCGAGGAAGCTCGAACCGGCATCCACCTCGGATCGCAACACCAGGGTGTTGACGAACATGCCGATGACATCGTCGAGTTCAGCCTCACCGCGACCGGCGATCGGAGTACCGATAGCAATGTCGGAGGTTCCCGAGAGTCGCGCAAGCAGGACCGCGAGGGCCGAATGAACGACCATGAACACAGTGGTGCCGGTCCGCCGAGCCAGCGCGACGAGATCGCGATGCAGTTCTTCGTCTATTCGGAACTGCGCAGTCCCGCCCTCGAACGATTGAACCGCAGGACGGGGTCGATCGAAGGGTAGAACGAGTTCTTCGGGGAGCCCGGCGAGTGCCTGCCTCCAGTACGCCGTCTGTGACGCGATGACCGATGCCGAATCGTTCTCGTCGCCGAGAACCTCATGCTGCCAGAGTGTGTAGTCCGCGTACTGCACCGGCAAGGGCGCCCAAGCCGGGGCCTCACCCACGGTTCTTGCCGCGTAGGCAACCATCACATCTCGTGTCAGCGGTCCCATCGACCAACCGTCGGCACTGATGTGGTGCGCCACGACGACCAGAACGTAGTCCTGATCGGGCAACGCAAGCAACTGTGCGCGAAGTGGAACCTCGGTGGTGACGTCGAAGCCAGTAGATACCGCCGACGTGATTCGCGAAACCAACTCCGCTTCGCTCACCTCGAGGGGCGCCAGCACGACGACAGCATCGCTGGTCGGCAGAATTACCTGTGCCGCAACACCGTCTGTCTCCGGATAGATGGTCCGGAGCGACTCGTGACGTTCGAGAACGTCGGCGATTGCCGCTTGAAGTGCTGACACATCGAGGGACCCGGTCAGCCTGATCGCCACCGGCAGGTTGTTCACCGCCGATTCGGTATCGAATCGGTTGAGGAACCACATCCGCTGCTGGGCCAGAGACAACGGCACCCGATCCGGACGCACCCTCGCCGTCAACGGCACCCGGCCACCCGAACCTACATGCGACTCGGCCCGAGCCGCCAACCCCTGAACCGACGACGCCTCGAACAAGACCCGCACCGCGACCCGCACACCCAACGCCGCACCTAACCGCGAAACCACCTGCGTCGCGATCAGCGAGTTACCACCGAGCTCGAA
>JBBSSG010000249.1:0-3906 GCA_038242295.1 Mycobacteriales bacterium
AAAGCGCAAAAGATTGCAAATTACGCAAGTATCGTCCGCGAGCCTTGCAACGCCAGCACAATGGTCGAAGACCACAAGTCATCGAACTAAATTACCCGCATACAACTGTCGAGGAGTCAACAGACATGGCCTTCTCCGTCCAGATGCCAGCTCTTGGTGAGAGCGTGACCGAGGGAACTGTCACGAGGTGGCTCAAGCAGGAGGGCGACACCGTAAAGGTCGACGAACCGTTGCTCGAGGTCTCCACCGACAAAGTCGACACCGAAATACCGTCCCCCGCTGCTGGCGTTCTGACGAAGATCACGGCTCAGGAAGACGACACCGTCGAAATAGGCGGTGAGCTCGGCCAGATCGGCGACGCAGACGAGGAATCCGCGCCCGCAGCAGAGCCCGAGGCTGCTGCCGAAGAGGCCCCCGCCGAGACCGAGTCTGCGGAAGAAGAGCCGACCCCGGCAGCCGAGCCCGAGCCGCAAGCCGAGGAAGAGACTCCCGAAAAGGACGCCCCCGCCGCGAAATCGAACTCCAGCGGATCCGGTACGCCGGTCACCATGCCAGAGCTGGGCGAATCCGTCACCGAAGGCACTGTCACCCGTTGGCTCAAGGCTGTTGGCGACAAAGTCGCCGTCGACGAACCACTGCTCGAAGTATCCACGGACAAAGTCGACACCGAAATTCCGTCTCCGGTGGCCGGCACGCTGCTCGAGATCAGTGCCGAAGAAGACGACACCGTCGAAATAGGCGGACAACTCGCAGTGATCGGCACCGGCGCTCCCGCGGAGAAGGCTCCGGAGCCCGAGAAGCCCTCGCCTGCACCCGAGCCGAAGCAAGAGGCACCGAAAGCCGCCGCCTCCAAACAGGAAGCCCCCAAACAAGAGGCTCCGAAGCAGCAGGCCTCCAAGCAAGAAGCAGCTGTACCCGAACCTCCCAAGCAGGAGACTCGGAAAGCTGAAGCTCCCAAGCAGGAGGCTGCCAAGGCTCCCTCCAGCGGCGCTAGCCCGTACGTCACCCCACTCGTCCGCAAGCTGGCCAAGGACAACGACGTCGATCTGACGACCGTCAAGGGAACCGGAGTCGGTGGACGCGTACGCAAGCAGGATGTGCTTGCCGCGGCCGAAGCCAACAAGACACCAGCCGCCGCGCCGGCTGAAGCGTCGGCCCCGGCAGTCGCAGAGCCTCGTCCGGAACTGGCTCATCTGCGCGGAACCACGCAAAAAATGAACCGGATTCGGCAGATCACAGCCAGGAAGACTCGTGAGTCTCTCCAGGCCTCTGCACAGCTGACTCAGACCTTCGAAGTCGACGTCACCACAGTGGCGTCGTTGCGTTCGCGAGCCAAGACGACGTTCAAGGACAACGAGGGCGTCAATCTGACGTACCTTCCGTTCTTCGCCAAAGCCGTGGTCGAGGCACTCAAGGCTCATCCGAATGTCAACGCCAGCATCGACGAGGACAAAAAGCAGATCACCTACCACGCTGGAGTTCACCTGGGCATTGCCGTGGACACCGAGCAGGGTCTGCTGTCCCCTGTGATCCACAATGCAGGAGACCTGTCCTTGGCCGGCCTCGCTCGCGCGATCTCCGATATCGCCTCGCGTGCACGCTCAGGAGATCTCAAGCCCGACGAATTGTCCGGCGGGACGTTCACGATCACCAATATCGGCAGCCAAGGGGCTCTCTTCGACACCCCGATCCTGGTTCCGCCGCAGGCTGCCATGCTTGGAACCGGCGCAATCGTCAAGCGCCCCGCAGTCGTCAAGGACGGCGCTGGCAACGAGTCGATCGGTGTTCGCTCGATGGTCTACTTGCCGTTGACCTATGACCATCGCCTCGTAGACGGGGCCGACGCGGGCCGCTTCCTGTCGACGATAAAGGAGCGTCTCGAAGAGGCTTCGTTCGAAGCGGATCTGGGTATCTAGGTACACGTCCGGGGCCGGGCGATCTCTGTATCGTTGGAAGTTCCAGCTCGGCCAGTCCCCGAGAAGACGGGGAATCGAATACATAGTCGGGGCACCATTCGAACTCGAGTGGTGCCCCGGCACTGTCGAGGAGGCTGTTGCATTCATGCGTGTAGTAATTGCAGGTTCTTCGGGATTGATCGGCACTGCCCTCGTTGCTTCGCTGAGAAGCAAAGGTCATGCCGTCGACAGGCTGGTTCGTCGTCCCCCGGCCGCACCCGACGAGTTCGAATGGGATCCGCCGCGCGGCGTAGTCAGTGAACGTGCCTTGAAGTCGGCTGATGCTGTTGTGAATCTGTGCGGGGTCGGTATCGGTGACAAACGTTGGTCCGGTGCCTACAAGCAAGACATACGTGACAGCCGCATCACACCCACCGAGGTGTTGGCCGAGGCATGCGCGCGCTTCGAAATTTCAACGCTTGTCAACGCCAGCGGGATCAATTTCTACGGCGACACCGGCGATCACATCGTCGACGAGAGCGATGCAGTAGGCGACGGTTTCCTGGCCGAGGTCTGTCAGGACTGGGAAGGCGCGACGACTGCTGCCTCCGACGGCGGTGTTCGGACGATCATGCTGCGCAGTGGCGTCGTGTTGTCCCGACGGGGTGGGATGTTGGACAAGCTGCGTCCTCTCTACTTGTTCGCGCTCGGCGGCCGTCTGGGTAGTGGGCGACAGTACTTTCCATGGATTTCGCTCGAAGACGAGATCGCCGCGACCATCCACGGAATCGAGAACACCTCAGTGTCCGGTCCGGTGAACATGGTGGGCCCAGCTCCCGTCACGAACGCGCAGTTCAACAGTGCGCTCGCCCGCGCCACCGGGCGTCCGGCGCCATGGGTCGTTCCGGGCTTCGCACTTCGAGCCGTCATCGGTGAGTTCGCGCAGGAGGCGATTCTGACCGGTCCTCGCGCAATTCCGAAGGTTCTGGAAGACACCGGGTTCACCTTCACCCACAACACCGTGGGCGAAGCACTTCGAGCTGTCATCGGTCACTGACGTCTCGATGGATCCAGAACGCGGCGTAATGTCGTCGGCTATGAGCACTGCTGGAGTCTCCGCCCGCGAGAGTTCGGATCCCATCGATGTCCAGAGCTTGGGTCTGGTCGACTACCGCCTGGCATGGGCACGCCAGCGAGAACTCGCAGCAATGCGTGCTGACGGCAACGGGCGCGACACTCTGTTGCTCCTGGAGCATCCTTCGGTCTACACCGCAGGCCGAAGGACGTCGCCGGAGGACTGTCCACAGGACAGCACAGAAGTGATCGAGGTAGATCGCGGTGGCAAGATCACCTGGCACGGGCCCGGACAGCTCGTCGGCTATCCCATCGTCAAGTTGGCCCAGCCCATGGATGTGGTGCGGTACGTGCGCCGCATCGAGGAAGCACTCATCGATGTCTGCACCGATCTCGGTATCGATTGCGGCCGGATCGACGGCAGATCCGGAGTATGGCTTGCACCGACTATGCGAAACGGCGCTGTGTTACCCGAACGGAAGATTGCCGCCATCGGGGTTCGCGTCCAGCGAGGGGTGACGCTGCACGGATTCTCGTTGAACTGCAATTCTTCGACGTCCGGGTTCGACGCGATAGTGCCGTGCGGGATCCCCGACGCCGGCGTGACCTCTCTGACGAGTGAATTGGGCCGCGACGTGACCATCGAGGACGTCGCTCCGGCAGTCACAGCCGCCGTCGTGTCTGCTCTGAACGGCGATCTCGCGGTCACCACGCACCCGGTCGCTCGGACAGCATTGGAGTCGGTGCCCGCTCACCCACACCTCACCACGGTGAAGTTCGACGCGTAGCATCGGATGCGTGACTGTGGCCCCAGAAGGACGCAAGCTGCTTCGCCTCGAGATCCGAAATGCGGAGACCCCGATCGAACGCAAGCCCAATTGGATCAAGACCAAGGCAAAAATGGGTCCGGAGTATTCCGAACTCAAAAGTCTGGTCA
>JBBSSG010000250.1:0-3871 GCA_038242295.1 Mycobacteriales bacterium
CCACCGAAGCCTGCTTCGGCGTCGGCCACGATGGGTGCAACCCAATTCTTGACCGAGGTGTCACCCTCGACGCGGGCGATTTCGTCGGCGCGCAGCAGTGCGTTGTTGATGCGGCGAACGACGGACGGAACCGAGTTGGCCGGGTAAAGGCTCTGGTCCGGGTACGTGTGGCCGGAGAGGTTGGCGTCGCCTGCAACCTGCCAGCCGGAGAGGTAGATGGCCTTCAGTCCGGCGCGGACCTGCTGAACTGCCTGGTTGCCGGTGAGTGCACCGAGCGAGTTGATGTAGTCCTCGTTGTTGACGAGATCCCAGAGGATCTCAGAGCCACGGCGAGCAAGAGTCGCCTCCTCAACGACGGTGCCCTGCAGCAGGGAAACCTGCTCGGCGGTAAAGTTGCGTGTCACGCCATTCCAGCGGGGGTTGGTGTCCCAATCCTTCTGGATTTCTTCTGTGGTCTTCGGGGTGCCGGTGGTCGACATCGTCAGCTCCAGTCTCTTTCTGATCTGCTCGGCCGGCTCGTGCGCAATTCTTCACACCATTGCCAGGCCCTTCGGGTGTTCACCAAAACAATGACACACCCTAAAAGGCCCGTCCACCTGTTGCTTGTGCCAATCTTGGCTATATTTTCAACAACGCTTGCTAACTTTGCGAAGATTGATGTCGCACGACGCTCTTCGATCGCACTGACTGGTTACCGGCCAGTAGGGGCTAACCCGCTGTTCATGAACGCAATTTGAGAAATTTCAACAGGACGCTTGTACTGCTTGACTGAAGTCGTCTGAATCGAGCCAGAAGAGTTAGCCCCTCCCGGTGGTTGTGAGCGCAATCACGCACCCTGCGTCACGTCTAAACGCGGCGACTAACACAAAACGCCGCCCATTCGCCATGCGGTGAGCGGCGCCGGTACAGCGGCCGGGGTATCTCAGCGGGTGGCGCGCACCCGAATCGAGGCCCCCGTACCCGGATGTGGACGCCGGCTTCGGCGCCGCCGACGTATTGGGCACGCTCACCCGTCGGCGCCCCTGTCCCCCCAGCGCGACCGATTGTGATGTAACTGCAGGAAGCGAACATTGCTAACCCTCGTCTTCGCAGGCGTAGCCTGGGCACATGTCCAAAACGTTCGTCGGCGCCCGGCTACGGCAGTTGCGCACCGAACGCAGGATGAGCCAAGTCGCGCTCGCTGGGCGGCTCGAGATCTCAGCAAGCTACCTCAACCAGATCGAGCACGATGTCAGACCCCTGACCGTTCCGGTACTACTCCGAATTGCCGAAGTGTTCGGCGTCGACACCTCGTTCTTCTCATCCGATGACGACACCCGACTCGTCGCCGAACTTCGCGAGGTTGCGCTCGACCAGGATCTCGGCATCGGGGCCGAGTCGCACGAGATCGCCCAGATGGTGTCCGCGCACCCTCAGCTTGCGCGAGCAATGGTAAACATGCACCGCCGGTATCGGAATACGACGGCTCAGCTCGCGGCAGCCACCGAGGAACGTTTCGGCGACGGAAGTGGCAGTGCTTCGATCAGCAAACCGCACGAGGAAGTTCGCGACTACTTTTATCAGCGACAGAATTACTTGCATGAACTGGACTCCGCTGCAGAAGAATTGACATCACGGATTCGTTTCCATCGTGCAGACGTGGGAAACGAGATCGCCAAGCGCCTGCAAACCGTGCACGAGGTTCAGATCGTCAACCGGATCGATCTCGGCGAGAACGTGTTGCACCGTTTCGATCCGAAGACACGACTTCTCGAGATTTCGCCCCACCTTTCCGGCGGGCAGAAGGTGTTCAAGTTCGCCGCGGAACTCGCCTACCTCGAGTGCTCGGATCTACTCGACAAGATGGTCGAGGAAGGCGCCTTTACAAGCGAGGAGTCGAGAAAGCTAGCGCTACTCGGTTTCGCCAATTACTTCGCTGCAGCCACCGTGCTGCCGTACGGCCAGTTTCATGATGTGGCCGAAGATTTCCGCTACGACATCGAGCGGCTCTCCGCATTTTTCTCGGTCAGCTACGAGACCATCTGCCACAGACTCTCGACGCTTCAACGCCCGAGGCTTCGCGGCGTGCCGTTCTCGTTCGTTCGTGTCGACCGCGCGGGCAACATGTCCAAGCGTCAATCGGCTACGGGATTCCATTTTTCGTCGAGTGGCGGCACGTGCCCACTGTGGAACGTGTATGAAACGTTCGCGTATCCCGGCAAGATCATGACTCAGCTCGCCGAGATGCCAGACGGTCGTAGTTACCTATGGGTCGCACGTACCGTCGAGCGCCGGGCTGCTCGCTATCGTCAGCCGAGCAAGACGTTTGCGATCGGCCTGGGCTGCGAGATCCGCCATGCGAGCCGACTGGTCTATGCGGACGGCCTCGACATTCACGGATCCGCCGTCGCCACCCCGATCGGTGCTGGGTGTCGGGTATGTGAACGTTCGAACTGCCCGCAGCGCGCGTTCCCGCCACTGGGCAAGGAACTCGACATCGACGAGCACCGGAGCTCGGTCTCGCCCTACCTCGTCCGCTGACCTTTCACTGGCGGGGTACGAGGAGCTTCGCTCAGCGTGAACCGAGCTCGCGAAGCAGACCACCAGCGTCCGCGAATGCCCTCGCCCGGCGGGCAAGCGACGGCGGCGCAGCGGGCTTGCCGTGCCACAGCCGGTAGAGCGTGGACATGCTCAGCACCAGCCGTTCCGGCGAATCCCAGCTCGAGAATGAGTCGAACTCCTTGGACTGCATCATGTTTCGCGCCGCCTGGGTGGACCCGACTCCGGCGTCGAAGTGCTGACGGCCCGCCGCGTCGACCCAGGCCCAATAGTCGCGCACCGCCTTGACCTGCACCGTCCCGCACAGTGGTCCGTGGCCGGGCACGTAGACGGCCGCGTCGAGGGACAGCAGATGATCGAGTGCACTCGTCCAGTTCTCCAAAGGACCGTGCCACAGGATGGGAGTCGAACCGATGAACAGTAGATCGCCCGCGAATACGACACCGGCGTCGGGCACATGCACAACCAGGTCTCCTGCGGTGTGCGCCGGACCAAGGTATCTGAGCCGGATATCTCTGCCCCCGAGTTCAATCCGCTCGGCTACGTCGAAAGTGTGATCCGGCAGTCGTGGAAGTTTTCGTGGGAATCGAGCGCCGCCCCGGACGCGGTTCATGTAGCTCCCCATCGCGCCGACCGGCCCTGGCACCCACCCGACGACGCCGCCCAATGATGCGAACGCAGAGACACCCGACGGCGAGGTTTCTTCCTTCATCGCCGCTAGCGAAGCCGTGCTGGTGGTAATTCTTGCGTCGGCGGGCACGGTGTCGTTGCCCCACCAGTGATCGCCGTCGGAGTGGGTGTTGACGACCTCGGTGATCGGCGCCGCGCCGATGATCGGGAGGGTTTCGGCTGCCACTCGCTGCGCCCAGCCCGTGTCCCAGACGGTGTCCACGACCATCGATGCGACTCCGGGGGCGACGATGACGCCAGTGTTGGTCTCGCCCCAACTGCCGGGAGGCCGCAAAAATGCCCACACGTTGTCGGCAACCTGAGTCAAACCTTCCCCGCTACTCATCAGCAAAACGCTACAGCTCTTCGCTCTCGAATCGCGCGGCACGCCTGCGCATGAACCAGACGATCACACCGACTGCGCCGCCGCCGACGACCGCCCCGTTGGCTGCGCCCGCCCAAGAACTCGCTTCGGCACAGACGTCCGGCTGCAATCGAAGCAGAATGCCAACGGCGCCCACGACAATCAGCACTGCAGCGACGAATCCGCGCACACGCCACAGCTTCGACGCGGTGTAGAGATTGACGTCGCGCAGGGCGGCATAGCTAAGGGTCGCGAAGCTGATCAGAGTGGCAACAACCAGAGCCCCCAGCGCGATCCACG
>JBBSSG010000251.1:0-3802 GCA_038242295.1 Mycobacteriales bacterium
CAGTTGCGGATAGGTATCGAGGAGTAGATCGTCGAGGTCTTCCCACGAGTGGTGACCACCGGCGCGGCCGCCTTCGATGTGCACGATGACCGGGTAGGACGGGACCTCGTCCGCGATCCGGATGACTGCGCGGATCTGCGCAACCGTGCCGGGCTTGAAGCACACATGCGAGATTCCGGCCTCGGAGAGTTCCTCGATAAGAGCGACGGCCTCGTCGAGCTCGGGGATACCCGCGGTGACGACGACGCCGTCGAAGGCAGCGCCTGCGGCGCGTGCGCGCTGAACCAACCGGCGCCCACCGAGCTGCAGCTTCCACAGGTACGGATCGAGGAACAACGAATTGAACTGGACGGTACGGCCTGGCTCGAGGAGCTGGGAGAGCTCCGCGACGCGGTCGGTGAAGATGTCTTCGGTGACCTGTCCACCGCCGGCGAGCTCGGCCCAGTGGCCAGCGTTGGCGGCAGCGGCGACGATCTTGGCGTCGACCGTCGTCGGCGTCATCCCGGCGAGCAGGATCGGTGAGCGACCGGTGAGTTTGGTGAAGGCCGTCTCGACGACGACGCGGCCGTCGGGCAACGTCACGGGGGTGGGCGCGAACTCTGCCCAGGACGGTTGAATTTGGGGTGCTGCGCCGGGGGTGAGCAGGTTGCGGTGCCCACCGCGGGTGGCTGCTGGGACGATTCCGACGCCCTGTCCACGAAGTGCGGGGGTTGTCATCCGCGTGAGAAGGTCGCCGGGCCCGAGATCGAGAATCCAGTCGGCTCCGGCGTCGACGACACCGTCGATGTCGCTGACCCAGTCGACTGGATCGACGAGAACACGCTGCGCGAGGTCGCGCGCCACGTCGACGTCCAGACCGCAACGCTGCGCCCAGGCCGTCACCAATTCGACTGCATCGCTCAGTGCCGGGTGATGGAACCCGATTTCGACGGGGAGGATCTCGAAGACGGGTGCGAATACCGCACCGCCGCGTTTCTTCGTCTCACGCTCGCGCTCTTCCGAGGCCGAAATCTGCTCGCACCGCTCTTGGACGCGGGCGAGCTGCGCAGGCGGTCCGGCGAGTACGACGCGTCGACGACCGTTGCGTATTGCGAGCACTGCCGAACGCTCGGGGGCGCCGGGGAGTGCGAGCTCGTCGACGATGGCCTGCAGGCGCTGCGGCTCGACGCCTGCCACCGAGACCATCGGTGCTCGATCTGCCGCTCCGATAATCCCGCGGCGACGCCCGACGAGGCCACCGGCCGCACCGATCAGCTGCGCGAGGGCCAAAAATTGCGCGTCCTGCGCGCCTGCGCTCTTGACGGACTCGGCTGCGATGAGTCCCTGCGAGTGGCCGATCACCGAGACCGGGGGTGTCTCGGCCGGGTCGAGGCCCTGCAACTTCAAGGCGCGCAGCGCCGCTACTTGAGTCAGGAACACACCCGGCAGCGATACGGCAGCTGAGGTCAGCGCAGCCGTCGAGGGACCGAAGGTTTCGGCTGCGTCCTCGTCGTCGGCGAGATCCTGCTCGAGCATCCACCCCATGGGGTCGAATCCAACCGAGCACACGACAAGAAGTTCGCTCTCGACGGGGGCGAGAATAGCGGCCGACTCGTTGACGAGGGCCGTCAGCTCTCGCTCCAGTGCGCTGTCGCGCGTGAGTTCCTCGAGGGAATTGAGCCACGGCGAACCCTGCCCGCCGAATGCAAGAGCGTAGGGCTCGCCGGCTACGAAGCGGTCTGCGAGCGTACGAGAACCGTCACCGCTCTGGGGGAACCTACCCCCGCCGTGTCCGCGTGATGATGAGCTCTCGTTGATCGTCAAGGTGCTTTTGGTCCTCTCGTGAGCAAACCCGGGTCGAGGCTGCTGCGTCGGTGGCGCCCGTTTCAAGGCGATATGAGGCGAAATTTCGACGAGCACGACCGTCGCTGGCAACGAGTGGCTCTATCCGCGTCCACTAGGTTTACACAGAATCATGAGGAAAGCCTCACGTTTTGCGTCACAGCTATTCGCTACCCGTCGGTAGGGCCCGCGCCGACAAATTTGACACATTCGAAGCAACTCGCGAGTAACAAACGTTGCCGCAGGCAGCGCGTACATCTAGCGTCAGCCGAACGTGAGGAAACCCTCAGATTTATTGTTATGAATCCGTGCTGTGAAGATGGTCACAGATCCCGCCTCGGGCCCAGGTGTCGGTGCCCCGCCGTAGCTTCTTCCCCACACATCGAAATCGGGGGATTCATGTATTCATCAGTTACACACATCTATTCGGAGAACGACCTTCGGCTGATCGCCGAACAGCTCGAGAACACAGCGGCACCATCGCGCTCACCACACTGGACGCCGGGGTGGCCGGAGGAGATCGAAGCCGCATTGCTCGACGCGGTCTTCCCCGCCCGAGCACTCTACGGACAGCCCGAAAACGGCGTCCGCCGCGTCGTGTCACGGTGGCGGGAGCATCGAGAGAGCGACCAACTCGACGATCTACAGACGCTGGCCTCCTACGCTATGAGGTCCGAACCGCTCGCTGAAATCCTCGGCAACCGGCAACGGGTGGCAGGCAACTCCACCACCAAGACCGAGTGCGTTGCTTCCCTCGCGGCGGTGTTGCACCAACTCGGCGTACGGGAGGCAAAGGACCTCATCGACTCCGACGCAGTAGGCCGAACGCTCGACAGTCAGACCGCCAGGGCACTTCTCGAGATCACCGCCGAAGGCATAGGCGTCGACCATGCAGCGCTCGAGCATGCAGTCTGGCGCTACCAACGCCGCATCCCTCCCCGGCGAGGCGAGCTGCCACCGAGCCTGTCACTGAGCGAGTCGGGTTAGCTCCCAGAAGCGATGCGGCCGGAGTCGGTGTGACCGCGCGCGATCTCGATCAGCGCAGCCACACCGTCGAGGATCCGCTCGACGCCGAACTCGTACTCGTGCACAGGGTCGCTCGCGGCATCGTACGAGATCGAGGCCGCAGTACCGACGCGCGAAGACAGCGGGTAGCGCTCGCGATCCATGACCCGCTCCAGCACCGGGGCAATCGCGTCCCACCACTGTGTATCCGTCATCGCAGACTCTTGCCGGACTCGGTTCGATCGGGCAAGCCCCCGCGCCGTCCCCGATACGTGTGTGAGGACAAGAGTGAGCACCGAATCCATCTCGACGTCGCCGAGGCCCACACCATCGATTACGCGGAGCTCGGCCTCGTATTTGTCATTGGTGTGCGGACCCAGGACCGCGCGCGGACCCTCAGCATCGAGAAGCCAAGGGTGCCGTTGATAGAGCAGCCAATTACGCTCGGCCACGAATCGCAGACCGTCACGCCAACCATCGGACGATTCGGCCGCCTCGTCGATGCTTGAATACAGAGAGCCCGCAGCCGAATCGATCATCAGATCAGCAAGATCGCCGCGCCCCGGTACGTGCGTGTACAGCGACATCGCACCGACGCCGAGCTTGTCGGCAACGCGTCGCATCGACACAGCGTCGAGCCCTTCGGCGTCCGCAATTTCGATGGCCGCGTTCACAATGGCATCGACACTGAGGCCTGTCCGGCTCGGCTTCTCGTCCACACGCCACAACAGCCCGAGCGTGCGTGCCGGATCGAATCCGGAGTCCTTTTTGCTTGCCACCGCTTGCACAGTACGCCGTACGTCGTCGATGCGAACGCGGCTGCATGCCCGAGTGCGCACACGTTGTAGACTTGCCAACGCACTCGCGCGAGTGGCGGAATTGGCAGACGCGCTGGATTTAGGTTCCAGTGTCTCAGGACGTGGGGGTTCAAGTCCCCCCTCGCGCACACATTCTTCTCAACTATCAGTTGTAGTAG
>JBBSSG010000252.1:0-3736 GCA_038242295.1 Mycobacteriales bacterium
CGCTCCACGACGTGATCACCGACGCGAACGGCGATATCGAGCGTCATCCGTTCTTCGACTCTGTACTCCCTGCTGACCACGCGAGCCAGGGCATCCTCGAGATTGTCGGCCTCGGCCTCGGCGAGAAAACCGATGCGACCGAGATTGATGCCGAGCACCGGGATTGCCGCGGCCTGGGCTAGTTCAGCTGCACGAAGAAAGGTTCCGTCACCGCCGAGGACGAGCACAAGTTCACACCCGACGGCCGCGTCCGGTCCGAATTCGACTACCGAGAGCTCGAGATCGGACACGACAGTCACCTCTTGACCATCGATACCGGAGGCTTCTATCCGCTTTGCGTCCACCTCGTCGAGGAGTACACGAAGCCGGATGCCGGCTTCGCCGAACACCTTTCCGACACGTCGCGCCGTTTCCTCGATGTCGGGGCGTCCAGGATGTGCAACGAGCAGTACCTCACGCGGCGTTGTCACTGTGGCCCTTCCGTTGTCACTGTGGTCCTTCCTCGACGGCGCGCTGCACAAGAGATGCGAGGTCGCGACCGATTCTCTCTTCGGAGGCCACGGACTGCGATCGTAGCCACAAAAAATACTCCACGTTGCCCGAGGGGCCAGGAAGCGGACTCGCAGTCACTCCCTGAAGCGTCAAACCTAATTCGGCGGCGGCTGCGGCCACCTGGACCACAGACCGTGCACGCGACTCAGGATCTCGAACAACCCCCCCGGCCCCGACTCGATCCTTACCGACCTCGAACTGAGGCTTCACCATCAGTGCAAGATCCGCTCCAGCCGCTGCACAGGCGACGAACGCAGGAAGAACGAGCTTGAGAGAGATGAAAGACAAGTCTGCGACGACTACTTCGACCGGACCACCAATGATTTCCGCGTCGATAGCCCGAACGTTGGTTCGATCGAT
The DNA here is from genome assembly GCA_038242295.1 of Mycobacteriales bacterium. Classification (GTDB taxonomy): domain Bacteria; phylum Actinomycetota; class Actinomycetes; order Mycobacteriales; family Mycobacteriaceae; genus Rhodococcoides. The sequence continues at coordinate 913 of JBBSSG010000252.1, forward strand.
GACATGCACACGTTCGTCGGATTGCAGGCGCCAGACGAGCTGACCGTATCCGACATCGACGGCAACTACCTCGTGTGCTTCCTTACTCAGAAGAACATCAGTGAATCCGCCTGTGGAAGCGCCGGCATCGAGGCACCGTTTCCCGGCAACAGAAAAGCCTTCGCGTTCGAACACCTCTAGTGCGCCCAGCAACTTGTGTGCTCCACGGGAAGCCCAATGGACTTCGTTATCGGCGTCCTTTACCAAGAGCGGAGCACCCAAATGAATGGCGGTGGCCGGCTTGGTCGCCACCGTCCCGGATATCTTCACCCGCCCGGCGTCAATCAATTCGACAGCGTGTTCGCGTGAGCGCGCCAAACCCCGACGTACAAGTTCGGCGTCGACGCGTGCGCGTCGTGCCATGTCAGTTCTTGTCCACGGAAGACAACGCATGTACCAGCACGTCGTGCGCACGTTCGAGAATCTGAGCCTGAACATCGAGGTTCATCGGCGCATCGCGGTCAGAGGGAAGGCGATCGAGCAGACGGTCTACTTCCATCTCGATCGCGCCCGCCTCGACTGCTTCGTTCTCGACTGCTTCGTTCTCGACTGCTTCGTTCCCGACATCGGACCGACGATGCCGACCGGGGAGTGGAATCGAGGTGCTCATCGCAGGTAACGGTATCGGATCGATACGACACGCACGCGAGCGCCCGTAGCGGGGATCAGGCACCCAGGAGTTGACGTAGTTCCTCGGTACCGTCGCCGATGACCCGGATCTCGTCCCAGCCTGTCTCGATCCAGCCTGCCGAGGCCGCGGTCAAGACGCCGTCGATCGTCGAGCATGCTGAAGAACCGACGTGTTCCACGGTAAGGACGCTGCCGGCGACCGCAGCGCTCCAACCGGACTTCGGCCCGACCTCGGATACCACCGCAGGAAGGTTCAATGCTGTCAGATCGAACCAGATATGAGTCGGCCGCTCAGCTTCGATTGCACGGACAGCGTCCACTGCACCGCTCACACCGGTCAGGACCAGCAAGGATGGTATTTCCGCCGCGTTGGCGCCGGCGATGTCGGTGTCGAGCCTGTCCCCAACGACGAGGGGGCGCTCGGCCCCGCTCACTCGGATCGCATCCTGCATGATCGGGGCGGCAGGCTTACCTGCCACCAATGGATCGACACCGGTAGCTGTTCGAATGGCCGCGACCATAGATCCGTTACCGGGCGCAAACCCGCGCTCGGTAGGCAGCGTTGCGTCTGTGTTGGTTGCGACAAACACAGCGCCCGCCCGGATAGCGAATGTAGCTTCCGCAAGAATGCCCCAGTCGGTGGCGATGCTATGCCCCTGCACTACTGCCTTCGGTGACCCGTCTGCGGTACGAACCGGCTTCAAACCGACGTTGGCGATTTCATTGCACAGTGCTTCGGTCCCGATGACTACAACGGACGATCCCTCAGGAACCAATTCGGCCAGCATGCGAGCGGCCGCCTGGGCACTCGTGACCACGAACTCTTCCGACGTGTCGAAGCCGAGGCCTCGCAGATGTTCTGCAACGCTCTCCGGCGAACGACTGGCATTGTTAGTGACGAAATATTGCTTTTCCGTCCCCATCTTCACTGCCTCGACAGCCCCAACAATCGGATCTTTGCCCTGGTAGACGGTGCCATCGAGATCGAGCAGTAGAACGTCGTGCTGAGTACGCAGCGGAGCTTCGATCGTCACTGCCCGTCCCCGGAAAGTTCCTCCACCCGCTCCTCCGCGTCGGTCTCACCGTCCACGTCGGCGGCCGCAGCGTTCAAGAACCACGTGACCCCCTCTTCTACGCGGCCGGCCGCAACCAGTGCGTCGGCATACACGTAGAACAGTCGCGCTGCGGCTGTACCGGAACGCGAGGAGTCGAGGTCCGGAGTCTGCAGCGTCACTACAGCTTGATCGAACTGACTTAGATCCATCCGCGCACCTGCGACTACGATTCGAAGCTCGGAGGCGTCATCGCCGCTCAACGCTCGAGCCTCGTCGCTTCGACCGAGTTCGATCGCGCGCTCGGGTCTACCGAGGCCTCGCTCGCAGTCCGCCATCACCGATAGGTGTCCTGGGCCGCCTGCCATTCGCCGAGCAGCTCGCAGCTCGGACAGCGCCTCGGCCCACTCACCTGCGTGGTAGGCCGTAATCCCGGCAGTTTCACGGACGACCGCAATGCGTCCGGCACGCTGACGTGCTGCGCGCGCGTGCAGGAGAGCGAGCTGAGGATCATCGTCGACGAGTCGGCTCGCCATTACAAGATGCCTGGCCACCGCAGCGGCGTTTTCCTTGTCCAGGCTCAACAAATCTCGCCGAACTGCTGGTTCCAAGTCGCCAGCTTCCACCTCATCGGGTAGATCAGGCTCCTGGGGGCGTGGTGGACGACGGTCTGCCGGTCCACTTCCACGGCGTTCGCCGGAGAAGCCCTCTCCCCCGCGCCGGCGAGGGGGTCCGTCTGAGCCGCGATCGTCACGACGGCCCGCACCGCCGGACCTGGGGGCTCCATCCTGCCGTCCCGCGCCGCCCCCTGTTCCGTCGCGCGAACCGTTGGAACGCCCGGGCCCATCGCCGCGGAAGGAGCGGCGGTCGTTGCTGTCTTCCGGCACAGCGATTCCTTTCGATAGAGCGTTGTAGCTTCTCTATGAGAACAGAGAAACCGGTAAAAGCAGAAAAAAGGGGACCCACGAGATGGGTCCCCTTTTTCAAACTGTGTTCGGCGGTGTCCTACTCTCCCACACCCTGACGAGTGCAGTACCATCGGCGCTGAAGGGCTTAGCTTCCGGGTTCGGAATGGGACCGGGCGTTTCCCCTCCGCTATGGCC
>JBBSSG010000253.1:0-3651 GCA_038242295.1 Mycobacteriales bacterium
AGTCTTTCCATTCCCGGGGCAACGTCTTTGTCGTTGTCCCGGCTTCGGTAGCGCGGCGCAGTAGATCGAGTGGACTTTCGTTGAAGCGGAAGTTGTTGACAGCGCCGGTGACTTTGCCCTCCTCGACGAGGTAGACACCGTCACGGGTGAGGCCCGTCAGCAGCAGCGCCGCAGGGTCGACCTCTCTGATGTACCAGAGAGTGGTCAACAGCAGTCCGCGCTCGGTTCGGGCGACAAGATCGTCGAGGGTTGCAGCACTTCCGCCTTTCAGAATCAGATTCTCACCGGGCACGGTGACGGGTGCGTCGAACATGTGGGCGGCATGCCGCGGATAGGCAAGTGCGGCGATGGTGCCATCTCGAATCCACTCGACCCGCGACGTCGACAGGCCGTTGTCGAACAAGGACACGGAGTCGTTCGACGATCCCGTGGCAACGAACGGTGAGTACTCCAGTCCCGGTTCTTTGGGATCCGAGAACAGCGTCAAGCCGAGCGTGCCGAGTGTCTCGCCGATCCGGGTGCCGCCAGCGCGCGCGAGAGCCGTGTGCCCTTCCTGAGCGCCGCGTCCTTCCATCGTCCACATCAAATAGATCATCAAGTCGGCGACGGCAGACGGCGGCAGAATGGTCTCGTAGCGTCCCGCTGGCAGATCGACTCGCGTCGATGCCCAGTCGAGACGTGTCGACAGGTCGTCCAGCAGCGACTTCACCGAAACGTCTCGGAAGCGTTTGGTGCCCGCGCCTACCCAGGCGCTTGCATCTCCGCGTTTGCCGTTGATCTCTATCGATCCCGTCGGCCGGGTGTACCGCTTGCGCAGTCCAGTGGACGACCCGAGCCAGACCGTTTCCACTTGGTGGTGCGCAAACCCGTACAGCTCATCGGTGCCGTCGAAGCCCGTGGACAACTCGCCGGTGAAGGACCGAAAGACGTCGATGCCCGTGCGCTGCGAAGCAGCTTCCCAGTCACGGGGCGCCGTCGTCGACTCGATCAGCGGCATCGCGTCTTCTGCGACTTCAGCCGTGCGAGCCGATCTCTCGGACTCGGTGACAACCGCAGCGATGTCGTCGGGATCCACCGACGTCGATGATACTGTCGCGACCCGCGCGCCGATCTCGTCTCTGACGATCGACACCACTGTCCAACGACGGAAGTTCGAGAGTCCGTTCGTCGTCATGGAGTTGCCGGCCCAACGCAGCGAGGATTCGCTGGCATCGGTCACGATGACGATGGTTTCGTCGACCGAGGCCAGAGCTAATACTTGCTCGATAACGCCATGTCCAGCGATCACGCGCCGGCCTCCGATCTGGTGTTGAGGACGTTCACTCCGCGGAAGAGAGCGGCGGGGCATCCATGGCTGACTGCCGCTACCTGACCCGGTTGAGCCTTGCCGCAATTGAAAGCGCCGCCGCGCCGCCTCGTGGACACGCCACCGACGAGTTCCATCGAACCCCAGAAGTCGGTGGTGGTGGCTTGGTAGGCAACGTCGCGGAGCTGTCCCGCGAGTCGCCCGTTTCGGATGCGGAAGAATCTCTGGCCGGTGAATTGAAAGTTGAAGCGTTGCATGTCGATCGACCACGATTTATCGCCGACAATGTAGATCCCGTCCTGGACTTCGGATACGAGATCATCGACGCTGCGATCGACCGCAGGATCCGGTTGCAACGATACGTTCGCCATGCGAGCAATGGGCACGTGATGTGGAGAGTCGGCGTAGGAGCATCCGTTCGAGCGCGGTAGCCCCAGTCTCGGCGCAAAGACTCTGTCGAGTTGATAGCCCACCAGTAAGCCGTCGCGCACGAGGTCCCATGTCTGCGCCGCGACTCCCTCGTCGTCGTAGCCGATGGTGGCCAACCCGTGCGCTTCAGTTCGATCTGCGGTGACGTGCATCGCCTCACTGCCGTACTTCAATATCCCGAGCTTGTCCGGAGTCGCGAACGACGTGCCGGCATATGCTGCCTCGTACCCGATGGCTCGGTCGTACTCTGTGGCATGTCCGATCGATTCGTGAATCGTGAGCCACAGGTTGGTCGGATCGATGACCAGGTCGGTCGCTCCGGGTTTCACCGAAGGCGATTTCACCTTTTCTGCCAGCCACGTCGGTATTCGCGCCAACTCGTCGGACCAATCCCAAGTGCTGTCGGAACCGAGATACTCCCAACCGCGACTGACCGGCGGCGCAAGGGTTCTCATCGTCTCGAACGCGCCTGCCGACTGGTCGACTGTGGTCGCTTCCAATTGCGGTTGTAGCCGCACGCGCTGCTGTGTGATCGAACTGCCGGCCGAATCCGCGTAGAACGTCTGCTCTTTCACTTGGAGCAAGGACGCCGTGACATGGTCGACGCCGTCGGCTGCGCTGAGCTTGGCGGAGTAGTCCGCAAGCAGGTCCACTTTGTCGCGGGTCGGAACATCGAAGGGGTCAATGTCGTACTTCGAGACCCACGTCACGTCGTCGTGGACGGGCTCGGCCGCCAGTTCGATTCGCTCACGGTTGAGCGATCGCAAAGCTTTGGCCACTTCCGCCGCTGACCCTGCCGCGTCGGCGGCAGCGGCCGGCGACAGTTCGGAATGGGAGGCGAATCCCCACGTTCCGTCCACGACGACCCGCACGGCGATACCGATTTCGGAGCTGTCGACGGCGGATTGCACAGCGCAGTCGCGGAGGTTGAGCGATTGGGTGACAAGCCGGTGCACGCGGACGTCGGCATGTGATGCTCCGGCCCGCTTCGCTGCGGTGAGTGCCGCTTCGGCGATCGGCCGCAGCGGCAGCGCGAGAAAGTCCGGGTCCACATCTCTCATCGACGGATGGGTCACAGGGGTCGAGGTTAGCCGAATTGCTGGAATCCGAGGCGAATTACCATTCCGACCACCACGACGAGCAAGACTATTCGAACGAATCCGGACCCCCGGGACAGGGCGGTGCGTGAGCCGAGCAACGCGCCGATCACGTTGCACACGGCCATGGTGGCGCCGAGTTGCCACATCACGTGACCGGTCAGAGCGAAGAAGATGAGCGCACCGACGTTGGAGCCCAGGTTGAGCACTTTCGCCATTGCTGCGCTGCGCACGAACTCGGTACCGAGCAGAGTTGCGAAGGCAATAATGAAGAACGTGCCGGTCCCGGGGCCGAGGATGCCGTCGTAGAACCCGAACCCACCGGCGGCGAGGAACACGACGAGCAGGAACTTCCGGCGAGTCGGTGGATGCTCGCCCGCCGCCGTCCCAATCGTTGGACGCGCCGTGACGAGGGCTGCTACACCGAGCAGAACTACCATGATGATCGGGATGAAAAGATCTCGATCGATCAGCGATACAGCTGCCGCGCCCATTGCTGCCGTCGCCGCGGCCAGGACCGCAGCCGGCCCCATCACCCGCCAGTCGAGAGCGATCTTTCGGGCGAATGTGACCACAGCGGCAAACGTGCCGAATACTGCGGTCATCTTGTTCGTGGCGAGCGCAGCCTGCGGAGTCAACTGGGGCGCGAGAACAAGGAGGGCTGGGAGCAGGATCAGCCCGCCACCACCGACCACCGCATCGACCCATCCTGCGGCGAAAGCAGCGACCATCAACAATCCCCAGTCCGCTGCGCTCATACGGCAAACTCAATCACATGCGGAGATTCAGCCTGTGGCTCAGAGGCAAGCCCTTCGTGGC
>JBBSSG010000254.1:0-3540 GCA_038242295.1 Mycobacteriales bacterium
CGTCGTTCTGCATTTCGAAGGCGACAAGCACACGACCCTGCGCATGATCCGGGGCATCAAGAACAGGTTCGGAGCCTCGGACGAGGTCGGTTGTTTCGAGCTCCGAGACACCGGGATCCAAGGCATCTCGGATCCGTCCGGACTATTCCTGCACCATCGAACCGACGCGGTACCCGGCACGGCTGTCACCGTGACAATGGACGGCAAACGGCCGTTGCTGGCCGAGGTCCAAGCCCTGGTGGTGGACACGCACATGCCCTCACCGCGCCGCGCTGTGAGTGGACTCGATTCCGCACGAGTAGCGATGATCCTTGCCGTCCTCGAGCGACGCTGCGGGGTCAAAGTTGCTCGGAGCGAGGTGTATGCGGCGACCGTGGGGGGCATGAAGACAAGCGAACCCGCAGCCGATCTAGCTCTTGCCGTCGCGGTTGCCTCAGCAGTGAACGACCAGCCGATCCCTCCGGCACTGGTCATTCTGGGCGAGGTAGGGCTCGCAGGTGAAGTTCGAAGAGTCTCCGGGCTCGGGCGGCGCCTCGCCGAAGCTGCCCGTCTCGGATTTTCGCACGCGATCACTCCCGAGCACGAGGACACCATCCCTGCCGGGATGAAGGTTCAGACCGTCGCCAATCTGGGTGAGGCATTGAATTTCGTGCGTATGCGCGCCGAGTGATGTCGCTCCAGTACCCTCTAGCTGCGGGGACTGTGACTTCACACAGGGGATAGCCATTTTGAGACGATAAAGACGGGGGATGGGCATGGACAACACCACACGCAATGTTGCCCTGTCCCCTGCGCTCCGAGAGACAATTGCCAGGCTCGCCCCCGGCACAGCGCTTCGTGACGGACTCGAGCGAATCCTGCGTGGCCGCACCGGTGGCCTGATCGTCCTCGGTTACGACGACGACGTGGAGGCTATCTGCGACGGCGGTTTCGATCTGGATGTCGAATTCGCGCCGACCCGGCTACGTGAACTGTCCAAGATGGACGGGGCTGTCGTGCTGTCGACCGACGGCCGCCGAATCGTTCGTTCCAACGTTCAACTCGTGCCCGATCACAAGATTCCGACCGTCGAGTCCGGCACCCGCCACCGCGCCGCCGAACGCACCGCGATGCAAATCGGCTATCCCGTCGTCTCGGTAAGTCAGTCCATGAGCATCGTCAGTGTCTACGTCGCAGGAGTCAGGCACGTCGTCGAGGGCTCCGCAACCATCCAGTCACGAGCAAACCAAGCAATCGCAACGCTCGAACGGTACAAAGCGCGCCTCGACGACAACACTCGTCAACTGTCGGTGGTCGAGATCGAAGACTTCGTCACCCTGCGTGACGCGCTCACCGTGGCACAACGCCTGGAAATGGTCCGACGAGTGTCGGTCGAGATCGAACAGAACGTGCTCGAACTAGGCATCGACGGCAGGCAGTTAGCTCTGCAACTGGAAGAACTGCTCGGCGACAACGACGTCGACCGTCAACTCGTCGTACGCGACTATCTCGCCGGAAACGAACCGGCGACGACGGCTGCCGTCGAAAAGGCACTCGGCGCGTTGGACAAGCTAACTGACGTCGATCTGCTCGACCTGACCACGCTGGCTCGCGCGTTCGGCTATCCCGCGACTATCGAAGCGCTCGATACCCCGATGAGCCCCAGAGGGTACCGCGTACTCACCCGAGTTCCGAGACTCCAATTCAGCCAGATCCATCGGCTCGTCGGCTCGTTCGGCACCCTGCAGGGGCTACTCGCGGCCACAGCGGCCGACCTGCAATCCGTGGATGGGATCGGCGGATTATGGGCTCGTCATATCCGAGAAGCGCTTTCCCGCCTAGCCGAGTCCTCGATCCCAGGGCCCTTCGACTAGAGCCGTCGACGCGGAGCTGATCGTCTGGACGCACCTCGGCTATCCGGTCATGTTGAACGGCTCTGGCGAGCTACGAAGCTCACCGAGCTGAGCAATCACCTTGTACGAGCCGGCACCGACCGGGATCCGCTCCTGCTCACAACCAGGGGCCGAGTCCGTGCCGGACCACTTCACGGTGAACCCAGCCTGCTGGCCAGGCTCGAAGGTGCGCAAATCTGATTGCGCGTCAGGGAAGCAGTCAGTGTTGGACCAAATCCGCAGATCGTCGAGCGTGTAGACAAGCGCCTGCTGCAGTCCAGCTCCGACGTCACGCTGACAAGCTGACACGCTGATATTGGTGATGACGACGGTAAACCCAGGTTCCTCGCCGAGACGGTACGAGGCTTTGTCCGGGGTCGCCTTGATCGCCAAGCTCTGATCAGAGCACTGGTCCGTCGGTACGGGGGCCGCGGGGGCCACACTGACATCGGAAGGCGTCGCACTCGCCTTCGAACTCGTCGAGCCACCAGAACCTGAACCGCCGCCCGAACCACCGGAACCACCGGAACCGCCGGAGGATGCGCCTGCGTTCTGCGCCTCACCGGAGGACGTGGGGGTGGTCGTCGGGTTTGATCCAGCCACCACTCCGGCCGGTTCGGCCTGCGGAGTCTCGTCGTCCCCGCCACCCAGAGACGAGACGAACCATACGATCAGACCGAGCACGACGACAGCCGCGCCAATAGCGAGTGCACGACGACGCCAATAGATTTCTGGAGGCAATGGCCCGGATGGTTCCAACACAGATCAACCGTAATCGTCAGCAGCCGGGTATTACACCAGGCGCATGCGGCGTGTCGCCACCTTGGTGACGAAGTGGGTCAGGGTACTTCGCCGATGTCGCCAATGACCCCACGTAGCCGGGCGGTACCGTCGGACAGTTTGTAGGTCAGCCCAACAATGGCAACCTCCCCGGCATTGACCTTGTCCGCGATGATGCGCGACCGCTGCATCAGCAAACTGCCGGTTTCCTCCACGTGACGCGCCTCGAACTCATCGACCGCGTGGAAGCCGTCGCGTCGGGCCGACAGCACCGATGGGGTCACCCGCTCGACGAGGTCACGAATGTAACCGCCTGGAAGATTGCCCGACTCCAGCGAATCCAACGTGGCCTTGACCGCCCCACACTTGTCGTGGCCGAGAATGATGATCAGCGGAACATCGAGAAGTGCTACGCCATACTCGATCGAGCCGAGGATCGACGAGTCGACGACATGACCCGCTGTGCGAACTACGAACATGTCGCCGAGCCCCTGGTCGAAAATGATCTCGGCGGCGACCCTGGAGTCCGCGCAACCGAACAGGACCGCGCGTGGATGCTGACCATCGGCGAGGCGTTCACGATCGACTACGCCCTGACTCGGATGCAAGGACTTACCGGCGATGAAACGCTGGTTACCCTCCTTGAGAGACTTCCAAGCGGCAATCGGATTCGTATCAGGCATGAACTCATTGTGCACCGATCGCAAAATGCAAATGCGTCGGGTTCCCCGAACGCGTGAGAAGAGCTGAAATTACTGCAGGAGAGACAGTGCCGATCGATACAACTGCACTTCTCGGTTGGTTCGACACCGAGGAACGAGACCTGCCGTGGCGTCGAGACGGCGTCACGGGCTGGCAAATCCTGATGAGCGAGATCATGCTCCAGCAG
>JBBSSG010000255.1:0-3455 GCA_038242295.1 Mycobacteriales bacterium
ACTGGCGATGATCAGCCCCTTGGGCGGCTGCGGCAGAGCCTCGAGCATCGCCACGGTCGGCTGAAATCGGGACTCGGCGGCGCAGTCCAATTCGACGACGCGGCACCCCAGCGCGGCGAGGGTGTTCCGGTAGGCGGGGTACCCCGGACGCGCCATCACGACGGTATCGCCGACGTCGAATGCCGCCAGGAACAGCAGCGTGAATGCGCCCGAGGAGCCGGTGGTAACCACGACGTCGTCGGCGCTGACGACTATCCCCGCTTCCGCCGAATGATGAGCGGCAATAGCCTCGCGCAGCGGCAAGATGCCGAGAGTCTCCGTGTATCCGAGCAGATGCGAATCGAGAGCGTCCCTGGCTGCTCGAAGGACCGGAGCAGGCGCGGACGTCGACGGTTGCCCGGCCGCGAGCGAAAGCACGTCGCCATGGGTTCGTGTCCGCTCGGCGGCGGCTTTGAAGACGTCCATGACGTGAAACGGCTCGATCTTGGATCTGTTGGACTCTGTCGGCACTCCTCGAGGCTAGTCCGAGGTGAAAGACTGAACGAATGCTGGAACCAACACGACTGGATGTGGCCGATGCTCTCGAAGCACTGCGATCGTCGACTCCGCTGGTGCAGTCGCTGACGAACGTGGTGTCCGCCAACTTCGTCACCAACGTTCTGCTCGCGGCCGGGGCCAGCAACGCACACATCGACAACGTGCACGAAGCCGCGGGATTCGCTGCAATCGCCAGCGGCGTCCTCGTCAACCTGGGCACTCCGGACGACGGAACCGCCGCTGCGTTCACGCTGGCAGCCGAATCTGCACGCGCATCGGGAACACCGTGGGTGCTCGACCCAGTCGGAGTCGGCGGTCTGCCGTGGCGGACCGAGTTGGCAGGTGAATTACTCACACTCGAACCCACGGCAATTCGAGGCAACGCCTCCGAGATCATCGCATTGGCAGGGCTCGGCAACTTCGCGCGCGGCGTGGACAGCTCGTCCGATTCTGCGGCCGCAGTGCCAGCAGCGGTTGCTCTACTGGAGTTCGCACAGGTGGTGTCGGCGTCCGGTCCGGTGGACTACATCGTGGGACGCAGCGATTCCGGGCCGGTGGGCGTGAAAGTCACCGGCGGTAGCCCCCTTCTGACCAAGGTCACTGCTACAGGTTGCTCGCTGGCGGCGCTCGTGGCTGCGTATCTCAGCGTAGCGCCGACACCCTTGATCGGCATCACAGCGGCGCACGCGCACGTAGCAGTCGCATCCGAGCGCGCAGCGGAAAAAGCATCCGGCCCAGGATCTTTCGCGGTCACATATCTGGATGCGTTGGCGTCGGTAACTCCGAATGACCTGCGTTCAGCACACATCGAACCGCTCGCGTTCTAGCCCTTTGTCCACAGGCAGGGCGGTTACCCACAGATCTCGTTTTGCGCCCCCACGGACGGTGAATTGCGTGCACTGTTCTTGCCATGGGGGTGTTCACACGCACGCAGCGCGAAGAATCGGGTATCGCCCGGTCTGGCATCACCCGTCGGATGCGCAGCGGCAGCATGGTGCGGCTCTTGCCCGGCGTCTATTCAGACCCGGAACCGACGTATTACGACCTGTGTGTGGCCGCGACTCTGTGGCGCGAAGATGCAGTGCTCAGCGACCTCAGCGCCGCCTGGTTGTGGGACCTACTCGATGCCGAACCCACTACCGTTCATGTGCCCCTGCCCAAGAACTCGCGGATCACCGGGTCGAGTTGGCTGAAAATACACCGACGCACAGTGTCGCCGGCAGAGCACCGCGGCATGCCGGTCGTCTCCGCGGTGCGGTGCTTCGTCGACGTCGCCGCCACCTTGCAGGGCTTACCTCTGGAACAGTTCTTCGACCGGTGCATCTCTGCGCGTGTGTCGTGGAGGGATGTCACCGATCACTGTGAGGCTGCCCGCGGGATGAAAGGTATGCGCGAGGTCCGTCGTCAGCTCGAGCAGTGTTGTCCGGGAACGTTGCCGGAGCCGGAGCCGGAGCGTCTGGTGGCGCAGGCCGTGCGGGCACGAGGGGTGCGGATGGAGATCAACGCCGCAGTGGGCCGATACTTCGGCGACCTGCTCTGCCGGTTGGCACGGGTGATCGTCGAAATCGATGGACGCCAGTTCCACAGCGACCCGCGAACGTTCGACAACGATCGAGTCCGCCAGAACACCATGCTTTTGGACGACTGACTGGTGCTCAGGTTCTCTGCTGCGACCGTTCATCGTGATCTCGAGCGGGTGGCAGACCAGATAGCTGCTCTCGTGCGGCAACGTAGGAAGAGCAGGGGTGCATAGAGCTCCACTATTGCGTAAAATTTACGGGATTCGGGAAATTTTGCGCAGTAGTGGAGCAAAATTCACTTGTTCGTTATAGCTCAATCCGATTCTCTTGGGCCGCGAGACCGATATCGGTGCGGAAGTGACTGCCCGGCAACCGGATCGACTCGATTTTCGAGTACGCATCTGCCCGAGCAGCCGCAAGGTCTGCGCCCGATCCGACGACGCTGAGCACACGGCCGCCGGCAGATACGACGGCACCGTCCTTCACAGCAGTACCGGCGTGAAGAACGCCGTCGTTATCGGCTCCGGTAATCGCATCGCCGGTGCGCGGGCGGCTCGGGTAATTCTCCGCTGCCAAGACGACGGTCACCGCAGCGCCGTCCTTCCAGTGCAATGGTGCGAGAGATCCCAAAGTGCCGGTGGCAGTGGCGTACAGGGCTTCGCCAAGCGGAGAGTCGAGCAACTCCAGCACAGCCTGCGTCTCGGGATCGCCGAAGCGGCAGTTGAATTCGACGACGGCCGGACCGTGAGCACCGATCGCCAGACCGGCATAGAGAAGACCCGAGAATGGACAGCCGCGCGCGACCATTTCGGCGGCGACCGGTTCGACCACGTCATGGACGATCTGATCTACGACGCTCTGGGGTAGCCACGGCAACGGCGTGTACGCACCCATGCCGCCGGTGTTGGGTCCAGTGTCGCCGTCGCCGACGCGTTTGTGATCCTGCGCCGGCAACAGTGGCACGACCGTCTTGCCATCGACGAGGCAGAAGAGCGAGACCTCGGGGCCGTCCAGGAAGGACTCGAGCAGCACTGGGTGCCCGGTTTCTAGCAGTTCTGCTGCGTGATCGCGAGCCGCGAGACGATCAGTGGTGACTACGACGCCTTTGCCTGCGGCGAGTCCGTCGTCCTTGACGACCCAGTTCGGTCCGAAGCGGTCGAGCGCTTCGTCGAGTTTTGCGGGCGAATCGACAATTTCACTGTGTGCTGTACGAACGCCGGCCGAGGCCATGACGTCCTTGGCGAATGCCTTGGAGCCCTCGATGCGAGCTGCCGCAGCGGACGGTCCGAAGGTTGCGATCCCGGCTTCGCGCAGAGTGTCGGCGACACCGAGGACGAGCGGGACTTCGGGGCCGATGACCACGAGGTTTGCTTCGACCTTGCGGGCCAGTTCGGTGAC
>JBBSSG010000256.1:0-3436 GCA_038242295.1 Mycobacteriales bacterium
CAGTCCGAGGTTCGCAGCGAATTCCTGCACCAGCTCCAGAAGGGGCAGGTCCGCAAGGGCGTCGTCTCCTCGATCGTCAACTTCGGTGCCTTCGTGGACCTGGGCGGCGTAGACGGACTGGTTCACGTGTCCGAGCTGTCGTGGAAGCACATCGATCACCCGTCCGAGGTTGTCGAGGTCGGCACCGAGGTCACCGTCGAGGTGCTCGACGTCGACCTGGACCGCGAGCGTGTTTCGCTGTCGCTCCAGGCGACTCAGGAAGATCCGTGGCGTCAGTTCGCCCGTACGCACGCGATCGGCCAGATCGTTCCCGGCAAGGTCACCAAGTTGGTTCCCTTCGGTGCATTCGTGCGCGTCGAAGAGGGCATCGAGGGCCTCGTGCACATCTCCGAGTTGGCCGAGCGCCACGTGGAGGTTCCGGACCAGGTCGTGGGTGTTGGTGACGACGCACTCGTCAAGGTCATCGATATCGACCTCGAGCGTCGTCGGATCTCGCTGAGCCTCAAGCAGGCCAACGAGGACTACGCAGAAGAGTTCGATCCGTCCAAGTACGGAATGGCCGACTCTTACGACGAGGGTGGCAACTACATCTTCCCCGAAGGCTTCGACTCCGAGACCAACGAATGGCTCGAAGGGTACGAGAAGCAGCGTGAAGAGTGGGAAGGCCGCTACGCCGAGGCAGAGCGTCGCCACAAGATGCACACCGCTCAGATGGAGAAGACAGCCAAGGACGAAGCTGCCGAGGCTGCCAACACCAACTACTCCTCCGAGTCGGGTCAGGCTGAAGAGACCGAAGGCGATGCTCCCGCAGCAGAGGCTCCGGCATCGACAGGCGGATCACTCGCCAGCGACGCGCAGCTCGCTGCGTTGCGTGAGAAGTTGTCGGGCAACGCCTGATAGAAGAACTCCCTCACCCGTAAGGGTGTGAGATGCCCCGGTTCTCCTCGGAGAACCGGGGCATTCTTCGTTGTACCACGCTGGTTCCGGCATCGAACTGTGGGCAACAAAAATGGACCTGATCCGTGAGGATTCAGGTCCATTGTTCGAATGTGACGGGTCGGCTCAACCTGCGAGGGCGGGACTCCACTGGCCGACGGATGCGGTCCGCTTGCGCATGGACGCGAAGCTGTGACGTGCCGGACTGAGCAGGGCGGTGAACCAGTTTTGTCGATGGGCGGCCAACGCCAAGGCAACTTCGGGAATCAAGATGACGTGGATACCCGAAGCCATACCGAGCCGATGCCGACCCAGATGGATCCGATTGCTTCGCATGGGTTTCCTCTTCGCTAGCAGTGGGTCGGCAGTAGTTATCTCGCACGACGAAGATAACTGACATCGTGGTGAACTTGGTGCATTTGAGGCTGGTGTGCTTCGGCGTGTCCAGGTGACAGACTGGAAGCATGTTGAGACTCGGCCTCACCGGAGGCATAGGAGCAGGCAAGTCCACCGTGTCGAAGACGCTTGTTGCACTCGGCGGTGTCCTCGTCGATGCGGACGTCATCGCTCGAGAAGTTGTCGAGCCGGGAACAGATGGTCTCGCCAAGTTGGTGGACGCGTTCGGCGCGGACATCCTCGATTCGGAGGGTGCGCTCGATCGGGCAGCGTTGGCGGCAAAAGCGTTCAGCGACGACGAATCGCGAACCACGTTGAACTCGATAACTCATCCCCTGGTTGGACAGCGCACCGCGGAGTTGATCGAGTCCGCGCCGAGCGATGGCATTGTGGTTCAAGACATTCCGTTGCTGGTCGAGGGAAAACTGGGTGCACTCTTCCAGCTGGTAGCTGTGGTTTTCGCCGATGCCGACGAGCGACTGAACCGGCTTGTGCAGCAACGAAAAATGCTTGAGCAGGATGCGCGTGCACGTATCGCGGCACAGGCGAGCGACGAGCAACGTCGGGCCGCCGCGGACGTCTGGATCGACAACAGTGGGGCGCCGGGTGATCTCGACGCTGTCGTACGTTCGCTGTGGCACGACAGGCTGGTCCCGTTCGAGCAGAACATGCGCGATGGCGTCGTCGTCAGGAATCGTCCGACGCTCGTGTCGGCGGATCCGACGTGGTCGGCTCAAGCGGAGCGGCTGATGGCCCGCTTGGCGGTGGCCTGCGGAGGTGCTGCGGTGCGGATCGATCACATCGGTTCCACGGCAGTTCACGGACTCGACGCCAACGACGTCATCGATATTCAGATCACCGTGGGCAGTCTGGATGTGGCCGACTCTTTGGCAGAACCCCTGCGGCAGATCGGATTTCCGCGCAACGAACACGTCACGTCGGATGACCCCAAACCTGCGTATGCAATTGGTGGCGAGTCGGACCCCGCGGTGTGGGCGACGCGGAGACATGGCGGAGCCGACCCCGGGCGAACAGTCAGCGTGGACATCAGGGTCGACGGATGGCCTGGTCAGCAGTTCGCACTGGTGTTCCGGGATTGGCTACGAGCGGATGCCGACGTCGGAGCGGAGTATCTCGAGATCAAATCCGTCGCCGTTGCTGCGGCAGCCGGCGCAACGGAGGATCGCACTGCGATCGCAGCTTATGAGAATGCGAAGGCACCGTGGTTCGATCGCGCCTACGTCCGCGCGTGGGAGTGGGCAGAGAAGTCCGACTGGAAAGGCTAGTCCTCAGAACTCTTCTTCGACGTGGCCCAGGGGAGCCGTCTCGCACATCGCAGCGGGCTCAGCGCGCTACGTAAGGACGCCAGGTTGTCCGCATTCCGATCGAGCTGAGCCACGCATCGAGGTCGTAATCGTGGGAGGCGAGGCCGGCTACAGCCAGTACAGCGCGATTGATCGCCAGATCAGCCGTCGCCGTATCGAGATAATTTTCAGCCCGTGCTTCGACGAGTTCGTCCGCATCGAGGAAATCGAAGCCGCGTCCGGTACGCACGACGATGTCGAGATAATGGTCGACGGACGTCCATACTTCGGCTCCGGCAACGAACTCACCGACGTCGACGTAGTAATTCTGGTCACGTAGGTGCCCGGGCACGTAGTGGAAGATCGACGCTCGAAGTCCGAGGCTGGGAAGCAGCCACGATTGCAGATAGTCGAACTGGTGGTGATCCGCCGGTCGAGCCATGTAGAGCCCCCATGGCTCGACGCGATACTCGTCCACCGGCCGCACGAAACCTTTGGGGTCGGTGTTCGTCATTCCCGGTACGTCGAAGTACTCGATTTTTGGGGGATGGGCGGGCACGGGCGTCGCGGCGGCGGAATCGTCCATGACTGACCAATCTACCTGTCGGTGGGCGCGTCTACCCTGGAAGCATGGCCTTTGCATCCGAACATCCCGTGGTGGCCCACTCCGCGCATCGACCCGTCGGTGAGATCGAGAGAACGGGGCCTGCGTTCGAGGTCGTCAGCGAATACGAGCCCGCCGGTGATCAACCGGCTGCAATCGCCGAACTCGAGCGCAGAATCAGGGCAGACGAGAAAGA
>JBBSSG010000257.1:0-3362 GCA_038242295.1 Mycobacteriales bacterium
ACTTCGACGTAATCGTGGCGGAGAACATGTTCGGCGACATTCTCTCCGATCTAGCCGGGGAACTATCGGGCTCACTTGGAATTGCACCCTCACTCAACGCATCCGAGCACAAGGCGATGGCCCAGGCCGCCCACGGATCTGCCCCGGACATCGCGGGTAAGAACCGAGCGAATCCGATCGCATTGTTCTTGTCGTCCGCGATGCTTCTCGACTGGCTTGCCGACCACGGCGGAGACGGGCGACTTGGACGCGCTTCCGCGCGCATCCGGCAGGCTGTGGAAAGCACTCTCGACGCTGGTGTCGCAACGGCAGATCTCGGTGGACAGGCTTCGACCAGTGAGTTCACCGAGGCCGTTATCGCCCGCACGCTGCGCGTCTGACGGGCGGATTCGGAAAAGGCTTCGAACGACAGACCCCCAGGTTACTGTTCGTTTACCCGCACGGCCTGGGCGGCGGACAGGGCACCGACCCAGATCCGATCAAAGCGATTCCACTGCGCCATCCCGGTCGGTGGATCGCGGCAGTGATCGTCGTGGTCCTGTTTGTGCTCTTCGCGTACGGTGCTGCGACGAACTCGGCCTACGGCTGGGACACCTACCGTAGCTATCTGTTCGACACCCGAATCCTGTGCTTCGAGTGGCAGCCTGGATCTACCTCTGGGTGTTCCGCGGGACTCCCGTGTACGTCCAACTGACGTTCTGGGGCTTGATTCCGTCGATCTACAAGAATGTGGCCCTCGGAATACCCTTCAGCGTGCAGTTCGCCACGTTCGATCTGCAGGCGCTGTCTTCGGTGTTTTGGTTCGCGGTTATCGGTTTGGCACTCAACGAGGCGGCCTACATGGCCGAGGTCGTGCGCGCCGGCATCAACTCTGTCGGGGAGGGACAGGTCGAGGCATCGACAGCGCTCGGGATGTCGTGGTCGCAGACGATGCGTCGCACTGTGCTTCCGCAGGCGATGCGCGTCATCATCCCGCCGACCGGTAATGAGCTGATCGGCATGCTCAAGACCACGTCACTGGTGATAGCCGTGCCGTTCACAGGCGAGCTTTATGGCCGAGCGCGCGACATCTCCGGTGCAAATTTCGAACCGGTTCCGTTGCTCCTCGTCGCGTCCACGTGGTATCTCGTCGTAACAAGCATTCTGATGATCGGTCAGTTCTATCTCGAGCGTTACTACTCGAAGGGTGTTTCGCGGACCTTGACCAATCGTCAGTTGCAAGCTCTGGCCGACGCCCAAGGCGGCAAGCCGCCGATACCGCCTCGTTCGAACGAAGGTGGAGCGAAATGACACCGATGGTCAAGGCCGAGCAGGTCTGCAAGAGTTTCGGCGCCTTGCAGGTACTCAAGGGCATTTCGCTGGAGGTCGACAAGGGCCGGGTCCTGTGCGTGGTCGGGCCCTCGGGCTCTGGTAAATCGACCTTCCTGCGATGCATCAACCACCTCGAGCAAGTCAATGCCGGCCGGTTGTACGTCGACGATGAGCTCGTCGGGTACGAAGAGAAGGACGGCAAGCTTTACGAGATGCACCCTAAGAAAGCAGCCAAGCAGCGGCAAGACATCGGCATGGTGTTTCAGCATTTCAATCTCTTCCCACATCGCACTGCGCTCGACAACATCATCGAAGCCCCGACGCAGGTGAAGCGGATCAAGAAGAAGGACGCCGTCGCGCGAGCGATGGAGTTACTCGATCGGGTGGGGCTCAGCGAAAAGGCCGGTGCCTATCCCGCTCAGCTTTCCGGCGGCCAGCAACAACGCGTCGCGATCGCACGAGCACTGGCGATGGATCCAAAGCTAATGCTGTTCGACGAGCCGACGTCCGCGCTCGACCCCGAACTCGTCGGTGAAGTTCTCGGCGTGATGAAGCAACTCGCACACGACGGTATGACCATGGTCGTGGTGACCCATGAAATGGGCTTCGCTCGCGAGGTCGCCGATCAGCTCGTATTCATGGACGAGGGCGTCGTGGTCGAGTCGGGGGAGCCGCGGTCCTTGCTGGCAAACCCTCAGCACGATCGCACGAAGCTGTTTCTGTCGAAGCTGCTCTAGGACCCGATTACATCGGTTTGCGGCAGCTGAAGATGGCGGTGCCAGGAAACAGTTGGCCGCGCAGCGGGCTCCACTGCCCCCACTCGCGGTCCAGCCACTCCGGCCAGTCGGGCTCGATGATGTCGCGAACTTCGAGACCGGCACCGACGATCTCGCGTACGCGATCACCGATCGTTCGATGGTGTTCGACGTAGGTAGGAATCCCGTCGGCGTCGAACTCGACGTACGGCGTTCTGTCGAAATAGGGCATGGATGCAGTCAGCCCGATGGGTCCGGGGTCGTCCGGGAAGATCCATCGCATGGGGTGATTGACGGCGAAGACCCAGATCCCACCGGGCCGAAGGACGCGGGCGACCTCGCCCATGACGTTGGCGGAATTTGCAACGAACGGAACTGCGCCGAAGGCCGAGCACGCGATGTCGAAGCTGGCATCAGCGAACGGCAGGTGTTCGGCGCTCGCTTGGATCAGCGGAACAGAGTTGCTGCCGGTCGCCATGGCGTCGAGCCCTCGCCTGAGCATGCCCGACGAGATATCGAGGCCGACGGCACGAGCGCCGTGCGCGCCGAGCCATCGAGCGCAGGGCGCCGACCCGCAGCCAACTTCCAAGATGTCCTTGCCCGCCACGTCGCCGAGCAACTGTGCGTCGCCCTCGTGTAATCCCTCGGGACACCACACGAATTCGCCAGTGTCGGTGCCGACCCCCAAGAATTCACCGTGAGTGCGGTGGTACTCGTCGGCGTCGGAGTCCCACCAACTGCGACTGGCGCGGTCGCTCACCTCGGATCCGATGCGCGCACGACCTGGTAGGACGAGAGGCTGAGGCGTTTCGTGCGATTCAGGACTTTCGGTCACCGACGACACGTTAGTCTGGTTTTTCGTGCGTGCGTGCCGGGTTTGCCCAGCTGTGACCGGGTCGCGTACCCTGTGGAACGCGAGTGCGTTCATACTGCGCCGGAATCAATCGAGTCTTACTCGTTGACCACGCACGCGGGTGAACAATCACGTTCTTCATTTGTACTTCAGTCCGACCGAACATTCATCAACCGATACCCAACCCGTCCGGAGCAACTCAACACATGGCCTCAACTACAACCTCACCGCAGGTAGCCGTCAACGACATCGGCTCCGCAGAGGACTTTCTCGCCGCTATCGACGCCACGATCAAGTACTTCAACGATGGCGACATCGTCGAAGGCACCATCGTCAAGGTTGATCGCGACGAGGTTCTGCTCGACATCGGTTACAAGACCGAAGGCGTCATCCCTTCCCGTGAGCTCTCCATCAAGCACGACGTCGACCCCAACGAGGTCGTC
>JBBSSG010000258.1:0-3190 GCA_038242295.1 Mycobacteriales bacterium
CAATCAGCACTGCAGCGACGAATCCGCGCACACGCCACAGCTTCGACGCGGTGTAGAGATTGACGTCGCGCAGGGCGGCATAGCTAAGGGTCGCGAAGCTGATCAGAGTGGCAACAACCAGAGCCCCCAGCGCGATCCACGCTCCGGTCTCCCCCGCAACCCAAAGCAGGACGGCTACCCCAATCAACGTGAACCAATAGAAGAGTTGAAAACCTATGGCAGCGGCCTCATTCCACACATCGCGCTGACGCTCGTCGTCGTAGAATTCGTCATCGAGGTCGCCGATGAATCGCATTGTGTTTGTGAAGGTACTCATTCTCATCACTCCTTTACCGCGAACAATGTTTCGACAGTGGTGTCCAGTGCTCTGGCGAGCTCGAGCGCAAGGTAGACGCTCGGCGCGTAGTCACCGCCCTCTACTGAAACGATGCTTTGCCTACTGACGCCGCACGCCTTACCGAGCTCGGCCTGTGTCAGCCGAGCGGCCTTCCGAAACTCGCGCACCGTATTGGTCTTCAGTGCGTCAGCCATGGCAAAAGTCAACTCCTCTTGTCATACAATGTCAACCTTGCTTGTCACCGCTGTTCAACCACTCCGGATCTATTCCCTGTTGTGCGTCGCAGACACCGAAAACGCACATTCGAGGAGTACATCGCTGGCCCCCGGTCCGCTATGGTTCACCCACAGCACGACGATGCACAGGGCTACGAGTCGAATTTCCTGGTGCCGGGCAAGCCCCGCAGGTAGCGTCGACACGGTGAATACACCGCGAATTCCCGCTGGGTCCTTCAAGGACCTCGGCCCGATCAATTGGGTACTGTGGCGCATTCTTTCGAGGGTTGCCGGCACGCCGAATGCACATCTTTTCAGCACCCTGGGACGCACCAAAGGTCTATTTCGTGGTTGGTTGTTCTACAGCGGCAAATTGATGCCCGGTGGCAAAATTTCTCGCAAAGAAACAGAACTCGTGATCAATCGTGTGGCACACCTCCGTGACTGCGGCTACGAGATGGATCATCACAGCCGTATCGGCAGGCGAGTCGGGGTGACGAAAGAACTACTCGCACAGATCGTAGAAGGACCACAGGCCGAGGGGCTGAGCGGCAGACATCGCACCATTTTGATGGCCACGGACGAACTTCTGGACACGAAAAACCTTTCGGATACGACGTGGGCTGCATTGGCTCGCGAGTTCGACGACCGACAACTCATCGAATTCCTACTCCTGGTCGGCCAATACGACGGTCTGGCAACCACTATCGAAACTTTGCGAGTGCAGCGAGACTTCTGAGGCCCCTGGCCTACCTGTCTCACAGTGAGACGCCGACAACGGAGCAGACATGCCTGAACGTTCACGCGAGCAACGCATTCCCACAACGAGGGTTGCCCGTGGCTCCAAGCTTGGACGTGTCGTCGCCGGGCAAGCCCTTCGCAATGCCGGCACACGGATGTCGATGGTCGGCCGGTCCGAGGAATTGCGTGCACGGGCATCGGAGAAGGCATCCATCCAAGCGGCCGACCAACTTGTCAATGTGCTCGGCAGCATGAAGGGCGCGGCGATGAAGCTGGGCCAAATGCTGTCCGTACTCGATCTGGCGCTCATACCGGAAGAGCACCGCCAGCGATTTCAAACCAAACTTGCAGTGCTGCGAGACCGCGCCCCGCAGGTTCCGTTCTCGTCGATGCAGAAGGTGATCGAGGACGATCTCCGCCGCCCGATCTCGGAAGCATTCGCAGATTTCGATACCGATGCCGTGGCGTCTGCATCGATCGGTCAGGTGTACCGGGCGGTATTGCACGACGGCCGGGAGGTCGCCGTCAAGGTGCAGTACCCGGGCGTCGACGTCGCGATTGCTGCCGACATGAAGAACCTCGCGCTCTTCTTGAAATTCTGGCGCTCGGCGGTGCCGTCGATCTCCGCTCCCGCGCTGACGGAGGAACTGCGAATCAACTTCGAACGCGAACTCGATTACGTAGGCGAGGCACGTACCCAGCACAGTCTTCACCAGCGATTCTCCGGCCATTCCGACATCGTCGTTCCAGATGCGATCGGCGAACTGTCCACCGGGCGCGTACTGGTCACCGAGTTTGTGCACGGCAAAAGTTTCGATCACATCCGCACCCTCGGCGCCCCAGAACGAACTCGGATAGGTGAGGCGATCTACCGCTTCTACGTCGGTTCGCTGTATCGGTACGGCGAGTTCTGCGGCGACCCGCACCCCGGGAACATCCTTCTCGCCGACGACGGCCGCGTCGGGTTCATCGATTTCGGATTGTTCAATCGCATGGAGAACGAATACGTCGAATTCGAGCTTGCTTGTTTTCGCGCAGCTTCGGAGGAACGCGGAGAAGACCTGCTTTCACTGATGGTGGCTCGCGGCATCGTCGATCCCGACGCCGACGTGTCGCCGTCCGAATGTCTCGACTACACCTACGCGGCATCGGAATGGAACCTCGTCGATCGAACTCTGACGGTCACACCCGCACTTGCCTCCAGCAGCTTGTTACTGGCGATCGATCCGCGAGGTGCTCAGTTCGCCGGTATGACGAGCCAGAACCTACCGCCTGAACACCTGTTCTCCAGACGGGCAGACTTTCTGACTTTCGGCGTTCTCGGGCAACTCGAGGCCACCGGGAACTGGCATCGAATTGCCCGAGAGTGGATCTACGGCGATGCTCCCGTCACCGAGCTTGGTGTGTCCGAGAAGAAGTGGCGAGAGAGCTGATCTATTTCAGAACGCCGAGCTTTCTACCCGCTGCGAAACCCACGCGGTTCAGTGGTGCCAGGACATCTTGGTAACGCGGTCCGATGACGCGCGGCACGAGATCGAATCCGCGCGCGTCCGGGCCGATCAGAATTCGCGGCTTGTTGCGCTTGACACCGTTGAGAATGACCTTCGACGCACGTGTCGGCGTCGTGAGTGCAATCTGTTGAAACCGTCGGGACACTTCGTCATGTTCACCAAGTTTCTCCATACCGCGCGCGTTGGCGACGATGTTGGTCTTGATGCCGCCCGGGTGCACGCAACTCACACCTACCGGATGGCGGGCAATTCGCATTTCTTGCCGAAGCGACTCGGTAAATCCGCGGACCGCGAACTTAGCCGCGTTGTAGGCGCTCTGGTTGGGAATTCCCATGAGCCCGAAGACACTGGAAAGGTTGACCAGATGCCCGTCGCCGGACTCGATC
>JBBSSG010000259.1:0-2853 GCA_038242295.1 Mycobacteriales bacterium
AGGGGCCATGCCTCGCTCTTCGACGGAGCCGACAGCACGATGTGGAAGCCCGCTCGCTCGAGCGCTGCGCACACATCTGCCGGGTACATCGACTGCGTCGCTGCGAGCGTGGGCAGAAAGAGCTTGTGCAGGGCGACGTGTTCTTCGTTTTCCCAATCGAAGTGGGGTGTCAGCAGGTACTCGGAGCAGCCGTAGCGGGCACCAGGTTTGAGGACTCGGTACATCTCCCGCGCGTGGGCATCGAGCTCGTCCTTCTTGAAGAACGGCCAGACTGCCTGGACGGAGAAGCAGCCGTCGAAGGACTCGGACTCGTAGTCGAGAGGCTCGTGATGATTTCCGTACTTGAAGTGCAACCGGTCGCTCATGCCACACCGGGCCGCCCATTCGTCAGCATTCTCCAGCTGATTGGGATCGATGTTGTAGCCCGAGACCTGCCCTCCGGTGAGGGTGGCGAAGTGGTGAGCAATCCGGCCGCGTCCGCACCCCATATCGAGTAGGTGGGAGTTGGGGGCGTCCGTCAGTGTCAGCTCTTTCAGCAATGCCTGCTCCAGCAGCATTTGGTTGCCGTAGAGCCCCTGCTTCATATCAAGCATCGGCGGGATGTACAGCTTCTCCAGATCGAACACCGACAGCATGTTGTTGAGGACCTTGTAGTAATCGGCGACGGCCTTGGTCTCGTCAGCTGTTTCTGTAGGTTCACCCGCCTGCATGCGTTGGAAGAACTGAAAAGCGTCGATCGCCGACTGCTTGTCCTCGTCCGGGAGCGTGGCGAGCCTCTTGATCCCCGTTGCTGCGGTTTTGATCCGATACCAGTCCACGCGCGCACCCTTCGACGATTATTCGACCTTCGGCTCAAACTAGTACACGTTCTAGTTTTGCGAGCAGGTGTCGAAATATTCGGTGCCGTGGTGGGTCGTGACCTCGCTCCGGGCTATTGAAGCAGTAGCTACCATTGGCGGGCATGGAACCGAGTAGCTACACCACCGGCGAGCGAGTGTTCGGCCCGCCTCGCGGAACGTTCGACGCCGATTGGGCGGCGACGGCCCTGCGCTCGAATCGGCCGGAGCTCGACTTCCCCACCTCGGTACGAGCCGTCGAACAAGCTTGGAAACTTCTCCGGACCCAAAATCTCAGAGGCTCCGCGCTGGCGGACGCACTGGACCTGGAGCCCGATCTCGCAGCGGCGGTCGCGGCCGTGGCAACCGAAATTGCCGAGTTCTATCTCGACCGTCAGTGACACTGAGAAACTTCGATACAGCCATCTCCGAGTCCCAGGCACGTACTCTGACTACTGTGACGTAGGGCACTTCTGAAGGTGTCGCGTCGAGACCCAAGGAGCGGCAGATTCATGAAGAGCACCATGCAGGACGCCCCGCTGTCGATCGGTCAACTCGTTCGATACGGCACAACCGTTCACTCCTCAGCCGAGATCATCACCTGGAGCGAAGCCGGACCCATCACCGTCACGTTCGGTGAAATAGGAAAACGAGCAGCACAACTCGCGCACGGACTTCGTTCCCTAGGTATCGACGGGGATCAGCGGGTCGCCACATTCATGTGGAACAACTCGGCGCACATGGAAGCGTATCTGGCGGTGCCCGCCATGGGAGCCGTGCTGCACACGCTGAACATCAGACTGTTCCCCGAGCAACTCACGTACATCGCAGAACATGCCGAAGATCAGGTGATCATCGCCGACGCGAGTCTTTTGCCTCTGCTCACGCCGCTACTGCCCACCATGCCGACCGTCCGCCATCTGATTGTCGTCGGCGGTGACGCGTCCGAGGTGCAGGCGCCAGAGAGCATGAAGGTGTTGGGTTACGAGGAGTTGCTAGCCGGCAATCCTGAGGAATTCGACTGGCCTGAACTCGACGAAACATCCGCCGCTGCAATGTGTTACACCTCCGGGACCACCGGTGATCCGAAGGGTGTCGTCTACTCGCATCGCTCGATCTGGTTGCACTCGATGCAAGTGTGCATGACGGACGGCATCTCCATTGCGCAGTCCGACACAGTATTGGCCATCGTCCCGATGTTTCACGCAATGTCCTGGGGCTTGCCCTACGGGGCGCTGATGGTCGGCGCTTCGCTGATCATGCCGGACAAGTATTTGCAGCCTGAGCCTCTCGCGGAGATGATCAGCACGCTCCGCCCGACTGCCGCGGCCGCCGTCCCGACGATCTGGCAGGCGTTGCACGCTTATCTTGTTGAGCATCCGGCCGATCTGTCGTGCTTGCGCGACGTGGTGGTCGGCGGCAGTGCGTGCCCACCGAGCCTGATGCGCGCGTTCCACGACGACTTCGGCGTGCACATCACGCAAGCCTGGGGCATGACGGAGACGTCCCCACTGGGAAGCACGGCGCGACCGAACGCTGGACTGTCCCCGGAGGACGAGTTCGATCTTCGCTGCACGCAAGGACGATTCGTAGCCGCGGTCCGCGCCCGACTCGTCGACGATGCCGGGACAGTACTGCCCTGGGACGGCAAGCAGGTCGGCGAACTCGAAGTTCGTGGTCCATGGATCACCGGCAGTTACTACCGGGACGATGCACCGGACAAATTCGACGACGGCTGGCTCCGGACGGGCGACGTCGGCACCATCTCATCGGGCGGGTTCCTGAAGCTGACCGACCGTTCAAAAGACGTCATCAAGTCCGGCGGCGAATGGATCTCCTCGGTCGAGTTGGAGAACCAGGTGATGGAGCATCCCGCGGTTCGCGAAGCCGCGGTCATCGGCGTACCCGACCAGAAGTGGGACGAGCGGCCGTTGGTCGCCGTCGTCGTCCGCGAAGGCGCCACTGTCTCTGCAGAGGAGCTGCGGACCTTCCTCGACGGCCGAGTAGCCCGCTGGCA
>JBBSSG010000260.1:0-2842 GCA_038242295.1 Mycobacteriales bacterium
ATACGTGTCGAGTGTCGGGGTGGCCGAAGTGGACTCGGGTTCGACCGAACCGCCTCTGAGTGCAGTCTGCAATCCCTCCGGGGTGATGCCTTCGGACGCGAGCAGGCGGCCCGCGAGATGTCCCCGATCGGCTGCGAATGCTACGAACAGGTGCTCTGGATCGATGTATGTGGAGCCCAATGATTGGGCGATGTGATGGGCTTCGAGAACGGCAGTCTTGAGGGTGCTGCTCAGAGCGGAGGCGCCGCTGGACGTGGCATCGGCCTGGGGGAGTCGTAGCTCGACGGCGTCGATGACTGTCTGAGGCTCTACTCCTGCGCGCTGCATCAGGCTTCGGGTCGGGTCATGCTCGGTCATGACGTGAAGAACGTGCAGGGTGTCGAGCTCGGAATCGCCACGACCGGATGCGAACGTAGCGGCGTCGGCGATGAGGGACTGGGTCGACCTGCTCATCAGGCGACTGATGTCGATGCGACGTGGGTCTTGGGATCCCAAGTATCCAGCCATTCGGTTTCCTCCTACGGAAGATTGAGCGTGTTCGACTCAACTAACCTGCTTGAGGCTCGATCAATTCCCGGCTGCTGCACGCTGGCGGTATTGCACAGCAAAGTCACAGAAACCACGGATGCGTTCGGCGAGCGTCTCTGCCCCGCCGACACCTCTCGGCAACTTGCTAAGGTCGACCGATGTCCAGCCGTCAGCGCGCGATCATCAAGCGCATCGTCGTTGTCGCCGTCGCTGCTAGCGCGGTGTTCTTGGCCGTCGACGGCCTCAGAAACGAGAACTGGTTCGTAGTCGGATTCGCCGTCTTCGCAGCAGTCATGCTTCTCGACTGGTTGCGACCATCGTCGGATACGCCCGAGCCGGTTGACCCCTCGGCAGTGCCCACCGGTGATGTCCTCGCTGTGATCAGTGCGACAGATGATCGGATTCCGGCCATCAAGCTTCTTCGCGAACGACATCCCGGTCTCGGGCTCAAGGATGCAAAAGATTTGGTCGACGCCCAACTGGGCGCCTGACCGGGTTAGCTTTTGCGCTTCTTTGTTCCTGGGAGGATGCCGGCGACAATGACAGCTTTGACGTAGGGCCGCACTCTGGAAATCAGCTCCTCGGCGTCGGGAACGTCTCTCCAGATCGACGAGGCGAGCGCGTCAGTGCGGCCTTCGATATGTGTATCGAGGGCGACGCCGCTGTCGGTGAGGGCCTCGTGGTTGTCGTTTCGGGTGAGCAGGCCACGCGTCGCCAGACGGTCTGCGGCAGCGGACCATTCGTCGTCCGACCACTGCCGGGTCAGCTGGGTGATTCGCTTTCCTAGCACCTTCCTGGCTGCCGGATCCGGGTGGACGGCTTCGTGGAAGACGACGGCCTCGGTCGGATCCAGCTGGGCGTCGACCAGTGCTGCGATATGCCCGTCGCCCCGCCATTCGCGGATGACGGCGATGGCATGCCACAGCGCGAGATGCGGAACATCCGGGGCCGTGGCCGAGTGCCAGGCCGCAGAAAGTGGACGACCAGCGAAGACGGCGGTGTCGCCGATGTTATGCAGTCGTTTCGCCAGCTCGACGAGTTCGGAATCGGTGGCCAGTGGTCCAAGTACGTCACCAAGTACCGAGTCGAGCATCGCCCACCGGCGCTGCGTAATCGCATCCAACCCAGCCGCGACGGCCGCGGGCCACACCCGTTCGACCAGAGCCGGATTGAAGCTGTAGAAGGCAGCCGCAACGACGCTTGCTGGAGTCTCACCCAACGGCGCGGCTCTCGATCCGACGTACCAGGCGTGTCCGTCGAGGCCGGTGTCCTCTCCAGCCGACCTCAGCTCGGGATTAAAATAGGCCGTGAGGTGAAACGGCTCGAGTGTCGAATAGGCGGCGCGCGCAAGGGCGGTCAGCGAGGTCTCGGTGTGGCTACTCATGGTGTTCGAATTTACCTGCTCTGCTGCTTGTTTTGTAACTTGTGGGTGGACTGTCGGCGAATCGATGGACCCAACGCTAGGCGTGCATCCCCACTGCGAACCAGCGTGTGACGCTGTCCACGATGTCTTCGACGTCGGCTTGAGTTTCGCCCCGCAGCCAGGCGCTGAGTAGCTCGCCCAGCCCGCCCACGAGCATGAGCGCGCTGATCTCGTCGTGCGGCGATGGCAGTGCGGCGGCCCCGAACAGGGTGCGGGCTTGAGTCACGACGAGCGCGGCGAAGCCGCCGAACAGCTCGTGCCGGCGCCGGCGCAGCGCGGGCAGCACGGAGGACTCGATAAGCGCGGCGCGGCCTTTGCGGGGATCTTCGGTGAGCAGGGCGGCAAAGGCAGCGAACGCGGCGTGTGCCTTCGCTTCCGCGTCGCCTTCGGTCTCCCGCAGGGCCGCGAGCACAGCCAAGCGGACTTGGTCGGCAATCTCGTCTACGAGGGTGAGCAGCAAATCTTCTCGGGCACTGAAGCTCTCGTAAAAGTAGCGCTCGGTCAGGCCTGCCTGCAGGCAGATGGCGGTCATGGTCGCGCGCTCGACTCCGCTGGTCCCGACGATCTCCAACCCCGCTTCCAGGAGCTGCCGGCGGCGCGTGGCCCGGCGATCCTTTGCGCTGACGCCGCGATAGGGCCGAGGGGGAGAGGTCATACCCAAATCTTGACAGGACGCACTGTCTGATTCAAACTCATAGAACTGACAGAGCTCACTGTCACAATATCGATCCGAAGTCGCGGGCAGAGCGCGGCGGATGGCCCACCTTGGAAATGAGGAGCACGAATGACGAAGAGTTTGGCGCCCGCGCCCACTGATAGCGATCTGAAACCGGTACCCGGCAACCGCGGTCTACCGGTGCTCGGGCACGGGCTCGAGTACCTCCGGGATCC
>JBBSSG010000261.1:0-2745 GCA_038242295.1 Mycobacteriales bacterium
CTGAGCAGCGTGTCGATGCCTGTGCCGTCTGCACGGCGGAAACGGTTGAACGGCAACACCGCTTCCTTGACTGCGATAGGCGCATCCAGCGGCGTCGTTCCGCCGTCGCCGGTCGCCAGCAGCATTCCGCTCGCACGCAGGTCGGCAATCGACTCGCCGAGCATGACGCGGGCACAGGCCTTGGCCAACTGCACCGCTGTCGCCTTCGACACGAACGGCACCGTGCGGCTAGCCCGCGGATTGGCCTCCAAGACGTACAAGATGTCGTCTTTGAGCGCGTACTGGACGTTCAGCAAGCCCTTGACGCCGATGCCCTTTGCCAGCAGTTCCGTCGAGCGGCGTACGTTCTCGATATCGGCCCGGCCCAACGTGATCGGCGGCAGGACACACGCAGAGTCACCGGAGTGGATGCCCGCTTCCTCGATGTGCTCCATCACGCCGCCGAGGTAAACCTCGGTGCCGTCGCACAATGCGTCGACATCGATTTCGACGGCATCTTCGAGGAACCGGTCGACCAGAACCGGCCGGTCGTGGGAGATCTCCGTCGCGCGGGAGATGTAGTCCGCCAGCGAAGCCTCGTCGTAGACGATCTCCATGCCGCGGCCGCCGAGAACGTAGGACGGACGAACCAGGACTGGATATCCGATCCCATTGGCGATCTCTCTGGCACCGTCGAATGTGGTCGCGGTTCCGAACTTCGGCGCTGGTAGGCCGGCTTCGGTGAGGACACGGCCGAACTCACCGCGGTCCTCGGCGAGATCGATCGCCTCCGGGCTGGTTCCGACGATCGGCACGCCCGCTTCTTTCAAGCGCTTGGCGAGACCGAGAGGGGTCTGACCACCGAGCTGAACGATGACGCCGGCGACGGTGCCGGACTGTGCTTCGGCGCGGTACACCTCGAGTACGTCCTCGAAGGTGAGCGGTTCGAAGTAGAGGCGGTCGGCGGTGTCGTAATCGGTGGAGACAGTCTCCGGGTTGCAGTTGATCATGACGGTCTCGTAACCGGCCTCGGACAAGGTCTGGGCCGCATGAACACATGAGTAATCGAACTCGATGCCCTGGCCGATACGGTTCGGCCCGGAGCCGAGAATGAGAACCTTCTCGCGTTCGCGCTGCTCGGCTACCTCGGACTCTGCTTCGGGATCGAGTTCGTAAGTGCCGTAGTGATAGGGGGTTTTGGCCTCGAATTCGGCCGCGCACGTATCGACAGTTTTGTAGACCGGATGCACGCCCAGTTGTGTACGCAGAGCACGGACGCCGTCCTCGTCACCCATCTCCGGCCGCAGCGCAGCGATCTGACGATCGGATAGACCGTGATACTTCGCCCGGCGAAGCAGTGCCTCGTCGAGTGTCGCTGCACCGCGGATCTCGTTGCCGAGTTCGTGTATCTGCAGGAACTGGTCGAGAAACCACGGGTCGATCTTGGTGGACTCGAACAACTGCTCGAGGGTGGCACCGAGTGTGAACGCTTTCTCGATCCCGTACATACGGCCATCCTGGGGAACGGACAGATCCTGCAGCAACGCTTCGAGGCTCTCCGCTTCGCCTTGCCCTGTCGTTTGCCCCGGCCAGGTGACCTCGGGTCCGGTCCAGTACCCCGCACGCTTCGTTTCGAGCGAACGCATCACCTTGCCGAATGCTTCGGTGAAGTTACGGCCGATCGCCATGGCCTCACCGACAGACTTCATCGTCGTCGTCAGAGTAGCGTCGGCTCCGGGAAACTTCTCGAACGCAAAACGAGGCGCTTTGACGACGACGTAGTCGAGTGACGGCTCGAAACACGCCGGTGTTTCCTTGGTGATGTCGTTGACGATTTCGTCGAGCGTGTAGCCGATGGCCAGCTTGGCGGCCATCTTCGCAATCGGGTAGCCCGTCGCCTTGGATGCGAGTGCCGACGATCTGGATACTCGGGGATTCATTTCGATGACGACAAGTCGTCCGTCGGCTGGATCCATCGCGAATTGGATATTGCAGCCGCCCGTATCGACACCCACCTCACGCAGGATTTCGATCGATAGATCCCGCATCTGCTGGTATTCACGGTCCGTCAGCGTCATCACGGGCGCGACGGTCACCGAATCGCCGGTATGCACCCCGACCGGATCCACGTTTTCGATCGAACACACGATGACAACGTTGTCGTTGCCGTCCCGCATGAGTTCGAGTTCGTACTCTTTCCAGCCGAGGATGGACTCCTCGATGAGAACGTTTGCACTAGGGGAGGCAGCGAGTCCGCCGCCGGCGATGCGCTTCAGATCGGCATCGTCGTACGCTATTCCGGAGCCTAGGCCGCCCATAGTAAACGACGGCCGGACCACGACGGGAAACCCGAGGTGTTCGACGGACTCGCGTACTTCGTCCATCGTGTAGCAGACAGCCGACTTGGCGGATTCGCCGCCGACCTTGGCGACGATGTCCTTGAACTTCTGGCGATCCTCGCCGCGCTGGATTGCGTCGAAGTCCGCGCCGATCAGCTCGACGCCGTACTTGGTCAGCAACCCCTCATCGTGCAGCGCCACTGCAGCGTTGAGGGCGGTCTGACCGCCGAGAGTCGCCAGGACAGCTTCGATCGGATGTCCCTGCTCAGCCTCACGGATAAAGATCTTCTCGATGAACTCCGCGGTGATCGGTTCGACGTACGTGGCATCGGCGAATTCGGGATCGGTCATGATCGTGGCGGGGTTCGAATTGACGAGGCTCACGCGCAAGCCCTCTTCGCGAAGCACGCGGCAAGCCTGAGTTCCC
>JBBSSG010000262.1:0-2659 GCA_038242295.1 Mycobacteriales bacterium
CAGTAGACGGGCCTCTCTTTGGACGACGGTAACAAGCAGCCGGTGCGCTGGCCGCTGCACCTGAAACTCTGCCTCCAATATGGCCGAGAAATTGAGGGTCGGCAGGCCACCCCGGACGCGTCTATTCATGGTAGGCAAGACAGGTGCGCACACCCGTGTTGGCCGTCTTCGGAGCCGTCGTTCTTCTCGCCGGCTGCTCGTCGGCCGGGACTCCGACGGCCACCCCGGACGCCTCATTCAGCCTCACCGCGGCCGCGAGCTCCACCGCCGTGCCGCCCACCACGACCACAGATCAAACGCTGGCCCCGAGCAGATATTCTTTCAGTACTGATCGCGTCGTCGGCTCCACCGAACGCGTCGATTACGACGTCGGAATTCCGAGGATCGACGGCCCCGATCCGGCCGTCGTCGAAGAGTTCAACGAGTCGATGCGTACGGCACTTCAAGACCAGATCGACGGCTTCGACGACGCCAGGTTCTCACTCTCCGACGCGCGGCCCGGCCCGACCTACGTCGGGAGCTCGACCGTCGGTGCAGTTCTCAATATCTCTTGGGACGCCAATCCGCCGGGCGCACACCCCACGTACATCATCGCCACGGTGACGGTGAATACCGACACCGCTGCGCCGATCACCCTGCAAGATATTTTTCCAGACCTGCAGGCGGGGCTGCAAAGACTGTCGGAGCAGTCGGCGCTTTTGTTGCCCACAACCGCGGCTGGACCAGATTTCGAGTCCACCGGCATCGAACCGGTCGCCGACAACTTCGCAAATTGGGTCCCGTCCGCCGACGGAATGAACATTCGATTCGGTGACTACCAGGTAGGGCCGCACGCACTCGGACTGGTCGATGTGACGATCCCGTGGACCGCGCTCACCGACGTCGCAGACCCTGTCGCGCTGGACGTTCTCTCCAGGTGATCGGGCGCAGGTAACCCAGCTACAGGAGTCATTCGACCTGCCTCGTCGAGCACGACGATTGCGGCGCCGAGAATTACACACGATAGAGCTTGCGTCGCCAAGCCGAACACCACAGCGCGATCCATCCCACTGATCTACGGTTTACAGAGCTTGTCACTACACGCTTTACCTTGCACAGAGTCACGCTTGCGCCCTAACATCGTAACTGAGCATGTGCTCGCAAGCTCAGGAGGTACGGAATGTCGGGACCACGCCGCAGCGCTCGAACCGCCCCGGGCACAATCGCAGCGATGTTCGTCGCACGGAGACATGAACTCGGCCTCACCCAGTCCGAGCTGTCACTGCTCGCAGACGTTGGGCGCTCCACGGTCCAATCGATCGAGTCGGGTAGTAACTCCGTGCAACTGGACGGCGCGGTTGCCATCGCAGATGCGTTGGGGTGCAACCTCGGCCTGATCACCCGTGCAGGCACAGCCGTGAGCTCGCGATGACACACGCAGCGCGCAACCTCGACGTCGCAGATGTCTACAAATCGAATGTTCTCGCCGGAACACTCAAGCGCGCAGGAAATGCTGTCGAATTCCGGTATACGGATGACTATCTCGATGACATGGACCTGCCTGACATCGCATGGTCGATTCCGAAAACCACTGCGCTGATCGAAGCGACCGGGGGCAGCGTCCCGCCCTTCTTTGCGGGGCTACTGCCGGAGGGCGCACGCCTGTCTGGTGTCGTCGCCGCCACGAAAACCTCTCAGGACGACCATTTCACCATTCTGCTGGCAGTCGGCTCCGACACCATCGGCGATGTTCGCGTCGTACCACACGGCCAACTTCCCGCGGCGGTGAAAGCGACATTCGATCCAGAGCTGCCGACGCCCAGTTTGCGTGAAGTTTTCGATCGACTGTCGGGGGCTGAATCGATCGAACTCGATGCTGCGGCACTACCGGGAGTGCAGGGCAAGGTATCTGCACAGATGTACTCCACGCCGATAAGTACCACCGGCGGTTCGGCAATACTGAAGCTCGCTCCACCCGCGCGACTTCCGAACCTCGTCGAGAACGAGTACTTCTTCATGAATGCGGCCCGTGCGTGTGGGATTCGAATTCCGAAACTCCAGATCGTGCACGACCAGCATGGCATCGCGGGCCTCCTCGTCCAGCGCTTCGACCGAAGAGGAGGTCTCCGACTCGCACAGGAAGATGCATGCCAGATCGCCGATGTGTACCCCGCGGCGAAGTACCGGCTCAAAACCGAGACCGTCATCGAACTGCTGGCCGAGACGGTCGAACGCGGCGGGGGGTCAGGGCGTCAGGCCATCATGGAACTGTTTCGACTGACGGCCTATTCGTATGCGATCGGGAACGGCGACCTGCACGGGAAGAACTACTCAATTCACCGCAACGAGCGCGGAATCTGGGCAGTTTCGCCCGGGTACGACCTCCTGTGCACCCAGCCGTATGCCGGGTGGAACGATCCGATGGCGCTGAATCTATACGGTCGCGCCAACAAATGGACACGCGCACATCTCATCGAATCGGCTGCGCGCCTTGCCTTACCGGAACGCGCAACTCGGCGTGCACTCGACGACGTCGTCAACGGCGTTCGGGCGTCGATACCGAACCTCGAGTCGATCGGGTTCGACGAGAAATCGACCCGCCGGCTAGCTGACCTAGTTGCAGTGAGGTGCGACGAACTCTCATGAGGGCTCGGGCTAGAGATAGAGCTCGGGCTCGGGC
>JBBSSG010000263.1:0-2538 GCA_038242295.1 Mycobacteriales bacterium
CGCACTTCCGGACGAAATTGTAGCGGCGACACGTGCACGATACATCGAGGCCTACGAACGTATTTCGGGCCTCAACTTCGACGATTGGGTTCATCCATGACGCTCACTCCACCGATTGCCAAGAAGGTTCCACACGAGCGGACGCACCACGGCGACACGTTCATCGACAATTACGAGTGGCTGCGCGAGAAGGAAAGCCCTGAAGTGATCGCGTACCTCGAAGCCGAGAACGCATACACCGAACAGCAGACCGCCGGATCAGCTGAGCTGCGCGGCAAGATCTTCGACGAAATAAAATCGCGTACCCAAGAGACCGACCTCTCCGTTCCGACTCGGATGGGCAGCTGGTGGTACTACGGACGGACCATCGAGGGTAAGTCATATGGACTCCAATGCCGTTGCCCCGTCGAATCTCTCGACGACTGGACACCTCCGACGCTATCGGCCGACGTCGAGATTTCCGGTGAGCAAATCCTCCTCGACTGCAACCTCGAAGCGCACGGCCACGACTTCTTCTCGCTCGGCGCGTTCTCGATCAGCCAGGACGGCAACCTGCTAGCGTACTCGACCGACACCGAAGGCGACGAGCGATACACGCTGCGGTTCAAGGACTTGCAGACCGGCGAGCTGCTCACCGACGAGATCGAAAGGGTTTCGACGGGAGCGACCTGGTCTCTCGATCACGATCACATCTTCTACCAGACCGTCGACGAATCCTGGCGCCCGGACACCGTGTGGCGTCACAAACTGGGCACACCGACCGAGCAGGACGTGAAGGTCTTTCACGAGCCCGACGAGAGCTACTGGGTCGGGTTCGGGGCAACCCGCAGCGAAAAGTATCTGATGATCTGGGTCGGCTCGAAGATCACCACCGAGTGCCTCGTCCTCGAATCGGACAATCCGGAAGGCGAGTTCCGCGTCGTACTCCCGCGTGTCGACGGCGTCGAATACAGCGTCGAGCATGCGGTAGTGAAGGGGGAGGACCGGTTCCTCATCCAGCACAACGGATCTGTCAACGGGTGGGGCACCGAGGGGGAGAAGGCCGAGAACTTTCTGCTCGCAGACGCGCCCGTCGACAATCCGTCCGACCAGAGAATCCTCATCGCCCACCGTGATGACGTGCGCTTGGAGGACGTCGACGCCTTCGCCGACTACCTGCTGCTCTCGTACCGCCGGGAAGCGTTGATGCGGATCGCGATTTGGCCGCTCGGCGTCGATGGATACGGCGAGTACCAAGAGATGGCGTTCGGGGAAGAACTCTATTCGGTCGGTGCGGCGTCGAACCCGGAGTGGAAGCAGCCGCTGGTGCGGCTGGTCTACACCTCCTTCATCACGCCGGCCCAGGTGTACGACTACGTGCTCGCGACGGGCGAGTTGTTGCTGCGCAAGTCGCAGCCTGTGCTCGGAGACTTCGACGCGAGTGACTATGTGCAGCATCGAGGTTGGGCTGTGGCGTCGGACGGTACCAGGGTGCCGTTGTCGATGGTGCTGCGCAAGGATGTACCGGAAGGGCCTGCCCCGACGCTGTTGTACGGGTACGGATCCTATGAGGCGTCGATGGATCCGGGTTTCTCGGTAGCTCGTCTGTCGCTCCTGGATCGCGGCATCGTATTCGTCGTTGCGCACGTGCGCGGCGGCGGCGAAATGGGTCGCCACTGGTACGAGAACGGCAAGACGCTTACCAAGAAGAACACATTTACCGACTTCGTAGCTGCTGCACAGTATTTGATCGACTCGGGCCGCACGTCGCCGGAGCATCTCGTCGCTGACGGTGGTAGCGCCGGGGGGCTTTTGATGGGCGCGGTCGCGAACCTTGCGCCGGAGTTGTTCAACGGGGTTATCGCGAACGTACCGTTCGTCGATCCGCTGACCTCGATTCTCGATCCGTCTCTGCCGCTGACCATCATCGAGTGGGACGAGTGGGGCAATCCGCTGGCGGACCGGCAGGTGTACCAATACATGAAGTCTTACAGTCCCTACGAGAACGTCGAGGCCAAGGACTACCCGTCGATTCTCGCGATCACGTCCATCAACGACACCCGGGTTCTTTATGTCGAACCCGCCAAGTGGATTGCCGCGCTCCGTGCCACCAAGACCGGTGATTCGGATCTGCTTCTCAAGACCGAAATGAACGCCGGTCACGGCGGCGTCAGCGGTCGGTACGAGAAGTGGAAGGAAACGGCCTTCGAGTACGCCTGGATCGCGCAGCAGACTGGCGCTGTCTGAATTCGAGGCGGACTGAGAGCTAGGCGACACCGGGGGGGTTGCGGCCGTGGTGACCAGCGCTGGCCACGGCGCAGGCGTCCCTCTGGGGTGGTCGTTCTGTCTCTTTTCGACGGTCGGTTCCCCATTTACGAAACTCACAGGTAAAGTTTCGGCGATGACTGAAGTCCAAAACATCGGCATCAACACGCTGGGCGGAGCGCCCACCACGCTCGATGAGTACGCAGGCAGGGCAGTTCTGGTGGTCAACGTCGCTTCAAAGTGCGGCTTGACCTCGCAGTACGCCACTCTCGAGAAGCTGGCCACCGACTACAA
>JBBSSG010000264.1:0-2528 GCA_038242295.1 Mycobacteriales bacterium
CCCCATTGTCGAACCACGGCCCCGCCTCCGCCTGCCAGCGCACCTCGGGCGGGGCGACTTTCGCGGCACGCGCCAGACGAGCAAGAACTCTCGCCACCGATTTCTTGATCGCAAGTCGATTCACAGCTCTGATCGGCAGATTGAGCGGATTGCGAAACGGCGACATAGTCAACTGATACGTCACCGGCGCCTGGCCGCCGACACCGAATTCAGCACGAGCGACATACGAGCAGTGGACGTCGCCGGAAAGCCACAAAATGCTCGATGGAGCGTTCGGTTCGCGAGAGATTTCCCGCGTAAGAGTTGCCATGTCCGCGAACGAATTCTCGAACGCCGCCCAATGTTCCAAATCCAGCGCGATTCGAAGCTTCTCCCCCACCCACGCGAATGCCTTACCCCAACTCCCCTGTGCCACAGCCTCGTTCCACTGCTCAAGATGATGGAGCGCCGGCAACATCAGGTACGGCAACGAGGATCCGAACAGCAGATGACGAGGCGACGCTTCGAGCGCGCGCTCCCGAACCCAGGCCCATTCGACGTCGTCGACTATGGCTCGATTGTCGGGGTCGAGATTTCGCGAACATCGCGCATCGATCATGATCAGTCGCGTATCTCCGAAATCTCTGAAGAAACTCCATCGCCCGGTATCGGGAGCCTCGTCGACTCGCAGCGAGAAATCCGCCAATAGCTTTTCGCGATGCTGGTCGGATTCTGCACTTCTGACCGCGTCGTACAAAGCGTCCTCGGCGAGTTCGTTCGGTGAGAGATTGCCGAGATGCTGATAGACCCAGTACGACGAGAACGCACCGATTACGCGGTCCTTCCACCATGGACGGGTGACGATATCGGCCCGCCAGGATGCTGAAGAATTCCAGTCGTCCCGCAGGTCGTGATCGTCGACAATCATGCACGACGGAACGCTGGCCAGGAGTGTACGGACGGGTTCGGCGCCCCACGACTCGTGATAGAGCCACGAGTACTCCTCGAAGTCGCAGATCTCTTCCTCGGCGTCGGTCCCGCGGGCGCTGGCCGGTCCATCGCCGGCGCGTCGCCGCGATTGGAGTCGCTCGACGATTTCGGGCGACGGATCGTCCGCATATACCTGATCTCCGAGCAGCAGCAACGCCTGCGGCCATTCTTCTGGTCCCTGCGAAGACATCCGTGTACCCAAACCAGCAAGCGCATCGGCACCGATTCGCCGCAACGATTCCTCGCGGTAATTGTCGCCGCGTCGACACGACCCGAAAGCCAGAGTCACCGGCCCGTCGGGGTCGACGGTATGGATCACCGCATTTTTTCCTGTCGGCGGCCAGACGGTCTCATCTTCGAACAGCACGTCATAGGTGACCGCCGAATTGACGGGCAAATCTGCGAGCGCGACAAGCGCGTAGTGGTGGCCGTGGATCCCCCAGGTTTCGGCTCGGCCGAGAACTCCGCCCGCGGTTTGCACCACGACCGTCCCCGGGGCGTTGAATTCGAACCAGAACGTTGCGTCGTTTGATCCGACGTAGCGAACGAGGGGACCGAGTACGAGAGATGATGACGTCACCGTTCCAGACTGCACGTACTGCAGCAACGGCGCCAGTGTTGCCGGTCAGCCTGTTGGTCTTCGCGGCACTCGATGTGACCGGACAGGCTCTCTGCCCGCTGCCGAACCTGCGGTGAAGTTCACTGCCTCGAATTCACTAGCAACGGCGACCGTAACGTATCGACTCGAGGTCTTTCGGACCACCAGAGGGCCGCCACCGCTCCCTCTGATCGCAGCGGCTTCCGCAACGCTCGAAATACCGATCGCATCTCGAACACCGCTCGACGGGGTAGGAACGATGACCTTTTCCAACTCGGCTGCCGTGAATATCACCGATTCGACACCGAGCGCATCAGCAACAGACGCCGCGAGGTCTTGTTTGGACTCGACCGACGCGACAGCGCCGACAGCCCAGCTCGGATCCATCAGTTGCGCAATGAGACCCAGGCACTCGTCCACCGTCGCTAGGCTGCTCGCGCCGATACCCACGACGTAACGCTCAGACACGAGCTAGCGAAAACCTGGTGCACGCGTCGACGAAGCGGCTGACCGAGCGCGGGTTACCCGCCGGATGGGTATGTAGATACGACGCGTGGACTCCGCCCTGCACGAAGCCTTCTCGAACAACTCGTGTGTGTGCGGTCTTGCTCGGGTTGGTCCATCCCCACGCAGGACTTGATTGCTCTGTTTCGTTCTCCACCAGCATCGTTCGGTGGAACTCATGACCCGTCACACGAGTACCGGCTTCGAACAACACCGATTCTTCCAGGGCAACGGCGTCGCGGTACCCGAGAGTGAGCGCTGATCCGAAACGAGCGTCTACATCGATGACGCCCGCCATGGCGTGACCGTCGAGGTTTCGAGCGAGGTAGAGCAATCCAGCGCATTCGGCGTGGATCGGCATACCCTGTCTCGCAACAGCTCTGATGTCGCGGAGCAGTGCATCGTTGGACGCTAGCTGCGCGGCGTGTTCCTCCGGGAAACCGCCCGGGACAATGAC
>JBBSSG010000265.1:0-2507 GCA_038242295.1 Mycobacteriales bacterium
GTGCCGGACTATCTTCGCGAAGCCCTCGAAGAGCTCGAAGCGCTCTACCTCGAGGAGCGAGCACTCGTCGAAGTCTGCGTCGACTGAAAGGGCTGGCTGCGCGGTAGTTGATTGCCGACATTGGGCACCAACTACCGGGGCTTTTGGGTGAGTTACCTCCGAGATCCAAACGCTGTCGCAGGGAGCGGCAGCCGGCCGCCCCGATATCGGATGTTCAGAACATCGACAACTGGGCATCGTCGATGAGCTTGCGTTTGCTCCGAGGTCGGGTAGCTGGGGTCATCTGCCCGACCGTCGTCGGATTTAGCGGGACCTGATGTGTTGCGATCCCGGCTTTGTCGGCCAATATCGCCCGCACACGTACACGCCGAGCCTGCTGTGCGCGACCTTCGCTGCTGTCGCGGTGCGCCCACTCCGACTGCCAGGCCGCAGACCCGGCCGCCGGCGCAGCCAGCGCCCGATCGGTCAATCGATCAAGCAGGATATCGATCTTCTCGGCCAACGACTGCGCTAGCTCGTCGAGAACCTCGTCCGGCACGCCTGCCACATCGCTGCGCCCTACCCCCGCCTCGACCATGCCTCGCACCCTAAAGGTGGCATATGACAACAGGGTGGGCCGGCTCCCCACCACAGTCACCTGGACTGCTCGCCCGCGTTGCTCGATCTTCCGATCACTCGAATATTCAACAAAATGGAACCGAATACCTCGCGGATTCGTCCAACTCAGTGTGGAAGACGATTGGTACTACCGACAAGCACTTCTCGACGAGGGGTACGACCCCGACGACCCTCATATGAGAGCCGCGATTGCCGATATCGTCGCTTTACTGCAGCGCATCGGTAGACAGGAGCGCAAAGCAGCGCAGGATACTGACTATCCTGTTCCGCCGAGTGTTGCCGGAGGCAGTTCACACACCTATCGCGGCTCCCAAGATGGGTAGGAGGTGGCGAACACAAAAGGGTGATCGGCATCAGCCGGTTCCCCTGTTTCAAACAATCGAGGTGATCACGCGCCAGAGCTTCGTGCGGTATTGCTATCGCTACTCGGACGCAGCGTCTCGACTTCAGGCCGCCGCTCAGGCGAAACTCGTCGAATGCTGATTACGGGAGATAAGGCTTCGTGAGTACCTCGATCAGATGGCCCGCCGGGTCTTTGAAGTAGACGCCTCTACCGTCGTGATGGTGGTTGATCTGCCTCTTTTGGGTTTGGTGTGGGTCGGCCCAATACATGATTTCTCCAACCGAAAGCCGTTTGACGACAACGTCGAACAGGTCGTCGGTGACGCGGAAAGCGTAGTGCTGTGGCTGGATCTCGTCGACCGGCGGTTCCGCGAACTGGATGAGTGCCCCGTCGCTGAGCTGGACATTCGTGAACGGGCCCCACGATGGCGCTTCCGGTAGGTCGAACAACCAACGAAAGAATGCAGCTGACACCGACCGGTCTTTCGAGACGACGATGGTGTGATCGAACGTGATGGTCATGAGTGTCTGCCTCCTGGGCAGTTCCACGCCTCCATGCCTGACGCTGTCCGTCATCGACACGCGACGCTGGCGATGATCCTGCCAACCAGAGTGTGTGCTTGCACGCCGTGCCTTTGACGGCGTTGTCTCGCCGAGAACGGTTTGTCGGGTAGGTGTTGCTCAACGTGGTGACGCTGTACCAGGATTGACTTTGTGCCCATCCTGGTTGAACCGTCGATCCCCGAGGGATCGTTGTTCGGGATTGAACAACCCGTGATCGAGGTGTCGCGGTCGGTTTCGCTCAGGCCGTGGTTGAACGGCGACGCCGCAGCGGTGATGGAAATCTTTCAGGACCCACTCATCCAACGATGGCACGTCAAACGTGCTGATTCGATCGAGGAGGCAGCAGGATGGATCGGAGGGTGGCAGTCTGAGTGGCCCAAAGAATCCGGAGCCCATTGGGCTGTGGTTGATTCAGGTTCGGACCGCCTACTCGGTCGTATCGCATTGAAAAATATTGATCTCTATGACGGGACGGCCGATCTGGCGTACTGGATGGCCGCATCTGCGCGCGGGTATGGAGTGTGCCCGAATTCCGTTGTGGCGTTAGCAAGATGGGCCTTCGACGAAGTGGCCTTCAACCGACTCGAACTCGAACACTCAGTAGACAATGCTGC
This sequence comes from Mycobacteriales bacterium, assembly GCA_038242295.1. Classification (GTDB taxonomy): domain Bacteria; phylum Actinomycetota; class Actinomycetes; order Mycobacteriales; family Mycobacteriaceae; genus Rhodococcoides. The sequence goes on from JBBSSG010000265.1 coordinate 2,139, forward strand.
GTCGTGTCGCGTTGCGGATAAGGCCGGATTCCAGACAGAAGGCATCCGTCGCGAATCAGCACGCCATGCAGACGGGTGGCATGACATGCACGTACACAGCTTGCTCAGGGGAGACTCAACCCCAGGCTGAATCGGATCCAGGACTTCGGGCGAGCGTGATTCAGGCCGTCTGCATGTTGCTTCCCGCATTGAGATCCGCCACCGTCAGATTCGCACCCAATTTGCGCCCACCCTCACCGGAGCAGAACGACACGCCCGCACCCGGCACATCTCCGAAGGTGACTTCGACGAGTGAGATGACCATCGCGTCGATGAGCCCGAACTCGATCCACTGCGACCACTACTGCCCCGCCGACAACGGCGGAGACA
>JBBSSG010000266.1:0-2172 GCA_038242295.1 Mycobacteriales bacterium
CCGGATTCGAAGACGAAAATGCATGGCAGACATTGCAGGTCGAGGCCCGGGCAATTCGCAGGCAATCTGACGGTGTAGAGGCCCAAGCCGATTTTACCATCGTTGACGATCCCGAATTCGACGGGATATCGATCGAAGAACTCGTCGAGGTAGCCGGCGGCTCGCTCGACTACGCTTTCGTAGCCGACCACCGGACATTCACGGACCCGAGGCGACCGATTTTGGTCGTTGATCTTCACGTCCGCGATGAAGACGGCGATGTGTACGTCGACGACGAGTCTGAGGATGCTGTCGAGGAACCGATCTCCAGATTCCGTGTGACACCGGAGTACTTAGCAGTAGTCGAAAACAATCTGTCGACCGCAAATCTGGACTTTGCTGACTTTATCGCCAGCGCAGACCGCGGTGGTCTGTTCGATGGGTATGCCGCTACAGCGGAGACTGTTACGTTGGAGAGACGAGACCTGCTGGCGGCCGCTCGAAATTCGAACCTCCCGGCTATGCTCGTGATCCGTTACAGCGAGGCACTCGAACTATATCGGCCCTCGACGGTGACAGCGACACCGACGGAGGATTTGAGCGAGCACCACAAATACCTCCAGAACAACATGGAGGGCTTCGGCCACGCCGAGGAAGTTCTCGGTCTGGAGGAATCGCTGGAGATCAGTGCTCAGGGCGGTGGGCCAGTACTTGCGTTCTATTTTCCGATCCGGAGCGGGTGGTGGAGCGCGAATGTAGCCCCCGAAACGCTCGCTCCAGTAACCCTGCTGATGTCGCGAATGGCCTCCCGGAGACCAAGTACGTCCTGACGCTGCGCGGTTGGGTGTCGGACGGAATCCCGTCCGGCCACCCAACCCATCGCACTCGAAACCGGTGTCGCTCTCGCCGACGTCGAGATCGACCAGCACATTGAACTCGAACCCGGGGGAGAAGATCTCCCGGTCTGCATCGCCGAGATCTCAACACAGCGAGCACGTCTGGCAGAGGACGAAGCCGGCATCGAAGCCAGCACCGAGGCATTCGCGAAGAAACTCGCCACCGCCCAGGTACCCGTCCGGGACATGGGATCGCTTCTCGGCGTGACTTTCAGCGAGCCAGCCAACTCGTCAACAGCTGACCACAGCAAAGGTGGAACAGATGGTGGCCTTTCTTCCAACGGGTGATCGCTTGTCGTGCAGCGTCGTTGGGAGCTTGCGGGGTGCGTTCATGCTGGTCGGGCGCGCTGTGGTCGGGCGACGCAGCCAAGGGCGAAGGAGGTCCCTCCTGTGCAACTGCAGCGGCGGAGGCGTCGCCGACGACTACGGCCAGTGCGTCGAGCAGGCGTAGCCGTGAGTCGTTGTCCAGAGTGGATTGCGGGAGGTCCGTGGTGATGGCGGTGACGACGGCCAGTGCGCTGACCGCCCACGCGTGCGCGTCGTCGCTGCGCGAGATTCTGAAATAGGTTTCGTATTCGGCACTTCGGGTGATCGGGATGGTGCCATCGGTAGGTAGGACGACTCGATCGATGCTCGTCGGAGATGGGGTCATGAAGGCCGCTTCCGTGGCTTGAAGTGGAGTCAGGGTGGTGGGGGTGTCGTGTTGCGGTCCAGACGGCTCCAACGACGACGGCGGCTCCGGCCAGTTGAATCCAGGTGGGTCGCTCGCTGAGGACGACGAATCCGAACGCGATGGCCAGCACGGGCTGTAGCAGCAGCAGGGCGGCGACAGTATTGGCCGCCAGCGATCGGGATCCCGAGCTGATGAACAACCATGCGGCAACCTGCCCGAGCAGGGCGAGTGCGATCATCCATCCCCAGGCAGAGGCGGAGATGTCGAGATCGAGGTCGCCGAGGCCAGCCGAGACGACGCCGGCGGTCACGGTTGCCGATGCGGTGGCCACGCAGATCGGGGTGACCAGATGGCTGGGGCTGTGCTGGGTGGAGCGGCGGTTCAGGAACAAGTAGGCCGCGTATGCGGCACCGGCGGTGATGCCCAGAATGGAACCGCGCAGCGCGTTGTCGGCTCCTGTTCCGCCGATGAGTCCGCCGGCGAGGGCGACGCCGAGCAGCATGCCGGGCACTGCCATGAGGAAACGTCTGGGGATGGCGGTTCGATCCACGACCAGCGCGATCAGCGGCAGGACGACCACCTGAACGTTGATGAGCACGGTGGCGATCGACGCACCGACGTCGA